>JAAUTN010000352.1 GCA_012031415.1 Leptolyngbyaceae cyanobacterium SM1_4_3
CTGGATAGCCATAAAGCTTAAGCTCTAGCGTAAATTTTGGTGGACTACAGTATTGCCCCAGGAATTGTCAGTGTATTCGTCATCGAGAACAAATCCAAGCTTTTCGTAGAGATGGCGAGCAGCCGTCAGTCCTGAGAAAGTCCAGAGATAAATTTGGTTTCGCTGAACTTGTTGACAAAAATCAATTGCTTTTTTCAATAGCAGTTTTCCTATACCGCAGCCCTGGCACTCAGGAGAAATAATAAACCACCTTAAGCGTGCGCTTCGGTGTTTTGCATGACTGCTATCAATGGCGATCGCCCCCACAATCTCTCCATTCAAAACTGCTGTCCAAATGCCATCACAGGATGGATCAAAACGCAGTAAAAATTCTGATAGTTCGGTTGCAACTTCAGCTTCAAACTTTACATCTAGTCCCCAATTTTGACTGTAATAAACTGCATGAAGTTCAGTAATGCGACCGATCGCACCTGGGATGTAGCCTTTAATTTCAATTTGATGCAAATTTGGGGTTAACAGCATAGAAAATACATTCAACAATTTTAATTTGAAAAGATATACAGCAATCCTATTTGATTTGTGAAAAAGATGGATTTGTGAAAGTGCCTGCCCTCAGGGCAGGCACTTTCACAAATCATTTAGGATCGCTGTATCTATAGAAACGAGTATCTCCTTGCATCAAAGGAAAGTTAGGTGGTAGCTCAGTTTTCCTAGTTTGGACAAAGCCATTCTTCTCATAAAAACGGTGAGCTGCTTTGAACACATCAATCGTACCTAGATAAAGTTCCAGATAGAGTGATTTTTTGACCAGCCCATTAGCGTATTAAGAAGCTGCTGACCAACGCCGATGTGCTTGCCGCGTTTTGATGAACAAACATTTTTCGGATAGTGCCCTGGCTATTCTCGATATCGATCAAGGCAATTGTGCCGATTACCTCATCCTGGTCGAGAGCAATCCAAAAATTCCTTTTCCTATCTGGTAAAACTCAGGAATTTTGATTAAATCTGGCTGGTCTTTAATCCTAACAGGTGCTAAGAATTCGTCTTGCTGAATACTTTGAATCAGGCTAATTATTTGATCTTGATACTCAGGAGAATAGGTTTGTATGATTGCCATCCGTCAACCTTCAGATGAAGAAGTGAGGTATTTGATTACAAATCAGTTTTAACTGGAATTTTAGATTAATCTTCAAATTAGAAACAGATGCAGTTAACTGGATTTGTACCCTAACAGTTTTAGTTTGAAGTCAACTGTACTGCAAGCTGTGAGTAAAATTGTGTCTGTCTATGGGCTTCCATTTCGGGGAAGATGGTCGCATGAATGAGAGCAAAGCCCTTAAATCGAGTCCACTCTATGAGCAGGTTGCCGATAAGGTTGCTCGATTGATCCAGCAGGGCACTTTACAGACGGGCGATCGCATTCCTTCGGTACGTCAACTGCACAATCAGCTTGGAGTTAGCGTTACAACCGTGCTAGAAGCCTATCGGCTGCTGGAGAGTGAGGGCTTAGTAGAGGCTCGTCCCCAGTCGGGCTACTATGTGCGGGCAAAACAGCAAGATTTGCCGCCAGAGCCATCCATTTCTGCACCAGATGCGATCGCTACTCCTGTTGGAGTTGGTTCACTCGTCTCGGAAATTTTGGCTGCGGCGTGTAATCCGAAGATGGTTCCTTTAGGCGGATCGATCAATAGCCCCGCTCTGTTACCCACGCTAAAGCTAAATCGAGTTTTGGCAAAGATTGCTCGCCATGCTGATGTCAGCAGCAATGTCTATGACTTACCACCCGGAAACGAACACGTGCGGCGACGAATTGCCCGGCGATCGCTCACCTGGGGAGGCAGTCTTACCGCTGAGGAGATTGTCATCACCTGCGGCTGCATGGAATCACTCAACCTTTGCCTCAAAGCAGTAGCCAAACCAGGAGATGTGATCGTTGTAGAATCTCCCGTCTTTTACGGCTTTTTGCAAATTCTCGAAAGTTTGGGAATGAAGGCATTGGAAATTCCTACGCATCCCAGAGATGGCGTTAGTTTAGAAGCTTTAGAAGCTGCAATTCATACGCATCCAGTAAAAGCCTGTCTGCTTACTCCCAATTTCAGCAATCCGCTGGGAAGCTGTATGCCAGAGGCAAACAAGCAGCAATTAGTTGAGATGCTGACTCAGAAACAGATTCCGCTGATTGAAGATGATGTTTTTGGAGATCTTTATTTTGATGCCAGTCGCCCCAAGCCTGCTAAGGCGTTTGACCGAGAAGGAATGGTGTTGCTGTGTTCTTCTTTTTCTAAAGTGCTGGCTCCTGGATATCGTTTGGGTTGGACAGCGGCGGGGCGCTTTCAGCCCCAGGTTGAGCGACTGAAATATGCCAATACGCTCTCGAATCCGGTGTTGCTACAGTTGGCGATCGCCGAATTTCTTCAAAGCGGCAGCTATGACCACCATCTGCGGCAACTGCGCCAGACTTACGCATTTCAAGTCCAGCGAATGAGCCAAGCGGTTAGCCAGTTCTTCCCAAAAGGTACCAAGATCACCCGACCTCAAGGGGGCTTTTTGCTCTGGGTGGAGTTACCCGAAACGGTTAATTCCCTTGAGCTATACCGACGAGCAATTCAGCAAAACATTAGCATCGTCCCTGGTCCAGTTTTTTCAACCACACAGAAATATCAAAACTGCATCCGGCTCAACTGTGGCTACCCCTGGTTGCGGGAGATAGAGCAAGCTGTTAGTGTTTTAGGACAGATGGCAGGGGCGATCGCCTGAACTGCGTAGCATCATCATTAACCCATTGAAGCAAATGGGCTAGCAGTGGTGTAACAAAATTGATTGGCAACTGCTCAACCCGAATATCTAATCTTTCAGTGCGCTCCAGTCGGGACAGATATCTCCTTGCCAGCCAAAGGGGTGAAAGCCGCAAACTAGTATCGTGCGATCGGCGCGACTGTAGCCGTAGGCGATGCCGTGATAGTGTTCGCAGCCCTGACAGGCTTTGGGGCGGGAGGGGCTGACTTCGGTGAAGCCGAGTTGCGATCGCAAAATATGCTGTTTACTTTGCTGTCGGTGCCAGCGATCATAGGCAGCTTTTCTAAATAGATAGTTGGCTTGGCGAAAGGGATCTTGGGCGATGTCCATGATGGAGGAGGGGATTATTTGGGCAGTGACAAAGCACGCAGACCAGGCAATAGGCAGGTTCTAGTGAAAGGCTAGCAAAGTGTTCGCAAGATGTTAACGACCGTAGGGAGTGTAGCTCGGAACAGAGTTTGCTCCAGAAGGTTCTCCAAAACCGTTGAGGCTGACACTAATTGGGCCGTCGGGAGCGTTGCTGGGAATGGTGAGTTGGGCAGTGCGATCGCCCTCCGCAAAAGGAGTAAAGCCCAGGGCAAGCTGACAACTGCTGCCCGGTTCAAGGGACTGATAGGAACACTCTAAAGTGTCACCACTAGCCGAAAGTGAGAAAAAGTCAGGATCACCCGTAAAAGCAATGTTGCCAATTTCCAGGGGGCTTGAGCCTGTATTGGTCAACGTGAGAACTTGTTGCTCCGCCGTGACGAGCAGTGGTCGATTGCCAAAGTTGAGAGACTGAGAACTGGGTGAAAGGGAGGAGTTTCCGCCTGGAGTTTCCCCTGAGCCACTGCCAACGCCAATCAAATTTACGACTATGGGACGATCAGAAGCGTCGTTGGGAATGGTGAGTTGCGCGGCGCGATCGCGCTCTGAGCCAGCAAACACGATGCTGATGTCGCAGCGATCGCCAGGCACTACAGCCGTGTTAGCACAGCTAATCAAGCCGTTGCTTTCAGCACTAGAGAAAAAGTCAGGGTTATCGCCAGTGAAGGTAATGTTGCCGAGTCGCAGATCGGCGGTGCCGTTGTTAGTGACTGAGATGACTCCTTCGCTGCCAGTCGTATTAAACGTAAAGTTTGGGGGCGTGACGCTAATTCTAGGCGCTTGAGGAGTTCCAGTTCCACCCGTTCCACCCGTTCCACCCGTGCTGCCGCTATTCGTTTCGCTGCCGCGCCCCCTTAGTTGGATGTCCGGCACGCGGTTGGTGGCATTGCTGGAAACGGTCAATTGGGCAGTGCGATCGTTGCTTGATCCTCGGAATGCGATCGCCACATCACACCGTTCGCCGGGAGCAAGAACCGTATTCGCGCAATTGATCGAGTCGTCTCGCGTGGCTAAAGCAAAATAGTTAGGATCATTGCCCGCAATTGCAATATTGCCAACTCGCAGATCGATCGCACCCTCGTTCCTAATGGTGACAACTTTGCCGCTGGGGCTAGTTTCTTGAGCGTCAAAGGTGAGTTCGTCTGGGGTGAGCATAATGCGCGGTACGCGGGGAATAGCATTCACTCCAGTACCGCCCAGTCGTACAGTAATCATGTCATTGGGGGCATTGCTGACAATCAGCAAGTCGGCCACCCGTTCACCCGCCGCGCCAGGGGTAAAGGTAATCTCAACGACGCAGCTTGAGTTAGGCGCAACCGTATTGTTGGTGCAATTTGTGGAAGATTGAAAATCGCTGACGTTCTGCCCGCCCAGACTCAGTTCTTGCATGACGATGGGAGCAGATCCGGGATTATTTAGGGTAATGGTTTCAGTGACCCGCTGAGGCGCAACGTTTGCAGCGGCAACTCGCAGTTCCCCAAAGTCTACACTGTCAGGATTCACCCCCAGGCTTGCAGGGCTGCCGTTAAATCCCTGTTGTGGAGAGCCTGCGGTAGCCGATTCATTGCCAAAACCACGCAGTGGCAACACCCAGGGGCGATCGCTCGTATTGCTTTGAAGCTCTAAACGGGCAGCGCGATCGCCAACTGCGGTTGGGTTAAAGATGGCCTCAATCGTGCATTCCACCCCTGGTTGAATTGGCAGTCCAGTACAGTTTTCAGTTGCCTGAAAGTCTCCCTGAGCTAGGCCTGCTAGCTCAATTCGCTCAAAGGTGACAGGAATCGCTCCAACGTTCTCTATCGTAATCACCTGGATTTGCGTTTGAGTGCCCACATCTTGATCTTCAAAGTTGAGTCGGCTCGGCGTGAAACTGATTGATGTATTGCTGGGTTCTTCCCCTGAACCCTGTAGAGGAATGGATTGCAGGCGATCGCCCTGTGCATCAAAGAAAGTCAGGTTAGCGCGACGGTTGCCCGTCTCCGTTGGCACAAAGCTAACCTCGACGGTGCAGCCTGCTGCGGGTTGAATGGGTGCAGCAGTACAGTTATCCGTAACTTCAAAATCTTCAAAATCATTTCCTCTTGGCGCAACGCGGCTAATTTCTAGAGGCGCTGAGCTACGGTTTTCTAGCTGTACTGTTTCAACGCTACTGCGGGTATTTTGCTCCTGATTGTCAAAATCCAGCGATCGCGGTTGAGCCACAGGTCAGAATCACGAGAGGTAAACAATAGCGCTAGCAGCGTACCCAAAGCTGCAAACAGTCCCGCTAAAATAGCCCACTTTAGCCAGGGTGGTGCAGGAGTAGCGTTTGAACGAATCGTAGGGAGTGGTGTTGGCGTTGGGACAGGAGCAGGAATTGGCTCTGGCTCTGGCTCTGCTACGGGAATGGGCGGTTCTACCTGAGTGACGGGCGGTAGAAGCAGTCCCAAATTGTGCAAAGTTGCGACCGTTCCAGGCTGATCGCCCAAAGCTTCACGCTGGTCTAGTGCTTGCGTCAACCACGACTGAGCCGCAAATGAATCGTCTAGACACAGAGCGCGAGTGCCAAGCTGGTGCGTTGCCCAGGCTTCAGCAGCGCGATCGCCCAACGCCTGAGCCGCCTGCAATGCCCACTGCAAAGACTGCTCCCATGCGCCCACCGACCGCTCAACGTTAAAGCCGGATCGATTGCCCTCGCCAGCCGCAACACCTCCGACCAGCGTTCTGTTTCCACCCCTAGCTGCATCATTCGCATCAGCACATTGCTTTCCTGGGCAAGCTCTGTCACCTGTCCGTGCTGCTCAGCCCAGGTGGTGAAGTAGTTTAGCAGGCGGCTAATCCACTGGTCGCGTTTGGGCACCCGCTGGAGTGGGGCAAGCAAGTTTTGGGCAATACCGTAGCGATCGCCGTCAGTTAACGCCAGACCGCGACTGGAAAGCGATCGTAACGTGTTTTCAACATCGTGTAGTCCCGTGACCGGAGCCAAATTTTCTGGACGGGCGGGCACCCCCCCCAGCACAATCAGCGCTGCTAAAGCCTGCCGCTCTGCCGGGGGTAAAGCAGCCGATGCTTTTAACACCAGTGCTTCTGGAGAGGGACTATCCTGTAGCTGGTCAGCGATCGCCGCCAGAGGTGATGAATTTAGCGGCTGTCCATTAGGTGACTGTCGATCAAAGGACTGTCCGTTAGGTAACGATCGGTCCAGTGGCGACGGGTCAACCTCTATCTGGTCAAGTGAATCAAAGGACCGATTTGCACTAGGTGCCTGATGCCTGGCCAGGGCTGCAACCTGAAGAATTCGCAGCGGGTGCCCCCCCAACACATTGCAAATTTTTGCAGCCGGAGTCTGTTCCTGTGGCTCAATTGGACGGGACAGCCCTCGCTCTAGCAGCGTCAGCGCATCGTTCAGCGGCAAACCCGGTAGCGGAATGGCTTGTCCTTCGCTCCAAATATGACGGTCTGAACCCGCCAGCAGAAAGGTTAGATTGGGTGAGGCGCTGAGCAGGTTTTCGGCTTCTTCTCGCGACATCTGCACATCGTCCAGCAGAATCAGGGCCTTCTTGTCTTGCAGCGCATTGCGAATTTCGGTTTCCGTCGCTTTAACGGGGATGCTGCTTTCATATTCGTAGAAGTCGGTCAGCAAGATTTGCAGCAAATCTGACACGGTTTGGCGATAGGCATGGCGGTAGACCATACCATCCGTAAAACTAGAAGCCAGCGTTGGGATGTAGGCGATCGCCCGCAGCAAAGCCGTTTTTCCCAAACCCGCTTCGCCATAAAACTCGACTGGTGTAGCCGATTGCAGATTAACGATCGCCGCCTCAATTTCTGGCTGTCGTCCCAACAGTTCAGGAAAGGGTAAACAGTAGCGCTGAGATTTGGGAGCCGGACGCAGTTTTAAGTTTCGTGAACCGCCCGTCTGCGTTGTGTCAATCACGCCACCATAGTCGGTGAGGTGCATCACTTTGTTGGCGATCGCAATCTGCTGTCCGATGCCACGTCCCCCCGCCATGAGACTCTAAGCCATCGGCACTATTAGATTGAATTAAAGTCGCCCCATTGTTGCCATTGACGACTCCCCCCAA
>JAAUTN010000353.1 GCA_012031415.1 Leptolyngbyaceae cyanobacterium SM1_4_3
CCTTTGGAACATGAAAGTGAAACTAAACTCACTTTTAGTTCTCTCACTCAACTTTATGCAACGGGTGAATAAGCGGGGTAGGCTAGGTTTTTGGGGTTTCCTCAAAAAACCTAAAGGAGTTACAACTCATGTATCACTGTTTCTTGGAATCTCCCAACACACCTGTTGAGAGAGAAGTTCTTGCACTGCAAAATTCCGACCGTGAACGATTACGGGTTCTCATCATCGGCTCTCGTGATGGCGTAATTGAAACGATTTACGACCTGCACCGACGCGGCTTTGCTGAAGTGGGCTTGTGGAGTCCACTTTTACCTGCTCCCAGTTCTGGTGAAGTGATGAGTATTTTGACGCGCGATCGCAGGAGAAGGTAGGTGGTAGGTGGGGAAATAGGGAAATTTCCCTGAGCTAATCCAGGCTTTCGGCGCAATGCCCCAATGCGATCGAAAAGCATAGAAGAAGAATTCATGGTTAGTGACAACAGCTTCATCTATGTAGCAAAGGTCACGGACAAATCCCCTTGCTAAATTCTGAAACTATACGGAAATTTTCCAGATAACCTCCTATCCCCAGGCAATATACAGAAATTTCTAGATAATATGCCCCAAAAGCACTTTATCCAGAAAATTTCAGGAATAACAATCTGAGCTAGGGGGTTATACGGAAAATTTCAGTACGATAAGTTGTTGGGCTGCTTAAGTTTTCGGTAAGGACAGTATTGAGAAGCTATTTGTTGGTTCCTGAAGTTAAGTTGAGTCAAGTTGCCTCAAAGTTATTGGTAGGGCAGAGCTTTGAAGCTAGTTTCGTGTGGAACATTGCTTCGGATTTATCAGTAGTTCCAGAATTTTCGCATTGCTTGTTCCATCTTGGACATTCACCACATCACCCAGTTAGATTGGTGGGAAGGAATAAACCTGTTTTTACTCGTGAGGTTAATCTTGACTGATAGTAATCCACCCCTACTACCTCTACAAAACATGGCTGAACGGCATCAGGCTCTTACACAGTCGGTTGCGGACAGTTATCTCGAAGCCGCTAGAGTTTGCCTTGATCGACATCATGCTTCGCCCAAAGAGTTTACTTTGGAAGATGATAGAGTCGAATCTATAGCAAGGGTAGAATGGGAAGCAACAGACACTAGAGCTAAGGAAGCATAGGATAGAGACGATGCGACGGAGGCTGGAGCTTGTGCCTTTGCAATTGCAGCCATAGAACTCTCACGAGGCTTATTTGCTATTCGACGTGCTGAAAAACGTACTGGTGCGGATTACTACGTTGCTCTAAGTAGCCAGGATTTGGAAGACCTGGAGAATTGTTTTCGATTAGAGGTTTCAGAAACAAGTTCTGATAAAACAGAGCTTAAAAAGCGACTTCGTATAAAGATTGAGCAAACACGACGGGGCAATAGTAATCTACCTGCTCTAGCAGCCATAGTCGGATTTAAGGTACAGTTAGTCTTACTTCACACAGTTGATGAAGCATCATGAGTTGGTTAGTGCATCATACTCGCAGTGAAGAGTATGCAAGCCAAGCAGAAGAATTTTACAGGCAGCGAGAGACTAATCGTTCTGCTGAATTCTATCGTTTGGCTGCTGAAGCAGAAACAAATGCACTAGAAAATCTTGCTTCTAACAAAACACGAACTATTGGTATAACAGCTGTTAGTGCCGCATCTCTTTACTATAAGGCTCAGGAATTTTCCCAGGCAAAACGGATTGCTCACAAATGGCTATCTACAGAACTTTTACCACCTTTTGCTATCGAGGAATTGGAAGAGATTTTGCAAGCTATTCGATACGAAGAAACTCGTGCAAAATCGGGTATTCAGTTTATTGAAGGTGAGGTACTGGTTTCTGTAAGTGGAGGAGAAATCTTATACGGTGCAGCTCCTTTAGAACTTGTTCTAGATAAAGTAGAGAAGATTAGGAATATATTTTACCGCACAACAGAATATCTTCTCGATATGGAACTGCGGAAGCGAGGTGCTCCAAATCAATTGGTAAAGAGTCAGTGTGATCCGTGGCTATTGCAAGCTTCTCCAGGTAGTTATCAGTTTGCTGTGCGAATTCGTAAACCACAAGAACAACTGACCATACCTAGTTTACCTGATGCTGGATTACGTGTAGAACAAATCACGAAGAAGTTTTTTGAAATCGTCAAAGCAACTGCACAAGATCCAGGAGGTGAATTAACAGAAGTTGTGCCTAAAGAAGAGTATCGAGAGACATTTCTAAAATTAACTCGCGAGCTTTCGCCGCCAGTAACGGGAAAGTCTTTCAACCGAATGGAAATAAAATCTACTAATGATATTGAACCACGGCCAATCATTCTTCGACCTGATACTCGTGAAGTGATTAAGAATGCTTTAAAGAAGCCTGAACCAGGATCTCAAGAGCATTTTGATAATAAAGTTATTCAACTGCATGGAGTATTGCGAAATCTTCATCTAGATAACGATTGGATCGAAGTTAGTGTTAATGGTGACAATAGGAAAATTTATGATGCTAAAGAGGAAATTGACGATGTAATTGGACCAATGGTAAATCGTCGAGTGGTGGTGGAGGTTTTTGAAAGATCTGATAAGCCAGCAGACAAAAGATATTATTTACGTGATATTCAACTTGAAGAAGATTCACTTTGAGGCTTAAATTCCTAATTCATGAGTGGCGTGCAGCCCAACAAGTCGCTGCACCGGAACGCCTAAAAATGGTCGGTTGAGTTGCAAAGATTGTCTGCGTCCGGTGAGCTTGGTCATTAGCCTGCTCAAGTAATCGATATTGGTCGGATGAGTGATTATTGGTTTGATAGAATTGCCAGCCCACCAGCCTATTTTAAAATTGCTCAAAATAAATACTAATCCCTGTCGAAATGTCAGACTCTTGTTCGTCATAGAGGTAGGAAGCAGAGAAAGCTTCTGTGCTTTCATCAAACCTCAAAAGGACAAGCTCTGATGAAATATGCGATTCTAAATTACGAAACCGAGCAAGACATTGTTAACCGCGAAAGGCACATGCCTGCATACACTGCGTATTCGCAAGCCCTCGCTGAAGCGGGGGTAATGGCAGGTGGCGCGGCACTCCATCCCAGTCATACAGGCACAACTATCCGCCTACAAAACGGACAGCGGAATGTGCAAGATGGTCCCTATGCCGATACCAAGGAGCAACTGGGTGGCTTTTATCATTGATGTCCCAGATCTAGATGCCGCTCTAGATTGGGCTGCCCGATGCCCTGCCGCGAGTAATTGCGCCGTTGAAGTGCGTCCTTTGCTATCCACAAACCAAGAATAGGAGATGATTTTATGAAACTGTATTACTCTCCTCCCTCTCCTAACACTCGCAAAGTTCATGCTGTTGCGATTCATTTAGGACTACCGATTGAACTGCGATTTGTGGATTTACAGAAAGGTGAACAACGCACCCCAGAGTTTTTGCGGTTGAATCCAACGGGGCGCACTCCGATCTTGCAAGATGGCGAGTTTATCCTGTGGGAGTCTACCGCCATTATGCAATATTTGGCAAGTCAGTTACCCAATGCTCTTTGGCCAGAAGTTCCCCAGATTCGAGCGGACATCATGCGCTGGCAAAGTTGGCAACTCGCTCACTGGCACCAAGCTTGTCAGCCGTTGCAATTCGAGAATGTGGTCAAGCAAATCCTGCAACTGGGCGATCCTGACCCACAGATCGTGGAACGGGCGACTAAACAATTCCACCAAGAAGCGATCGCCCTGAATAACCATCTGGCAGAGCGTGAATTCTTAGTCAATCACACCTTGACGTTGGCTGACTTTTCCGTTGCCAGTGATTTAACGTATGCGGTGCCTGGGCGATTCCCCCTGGAAGACTATCCTCATATTCGCACTTGGTATAGTCAGATTGAGCAGTTACCCGCTTGGCAACAGACAGCACCGAGAGGTTAAACACAGATGGATGCACGTCGAGCGGCAGAATTAGCTGCCCGCAACTCCTATGGCAGGTTGGTTGCTTATCTGGCAGCACAAACAAGGGATGTGGCGGCCGCCGAAGATGCCCTCGGCGATGCGTTCCTGACTGCCTTAAAAACTTGGACGGAGACCGGAGTTCCCAAAAATCCTGAAGCGTGGCTGCTGGTAACGGCGAGACACCGACTGATTGACGCATCACGGCGATCGCAAGTTCAGGATAAAATCCTCAACACCTTCAAACTGAACGAACTGGAATCGCAAACAGAACCGTCTTTTGATGGGACGAACATTCCCGATGATCGCCTGAAATTATTCTTCATTTGTGCTCACCCAGCCATTGATGCCACAATTCACACCTCGTTGATGTTGCAAACGGTGCTCGGTCTGAATGCGGCACAGATTGCTTCTGCGTTTCTGGTTGCACCTGCTACCATGAGCCAACGCTTGGTTAGGGCAAAGGCAAAAATTCGGGATGCGGGTATTGCTTTTGAATTGCCAGAAGCAGAGGAATTGCCGACTCGACTAGCTGCTGTGTTAGAAGCGATTTACGCTGCCTATACCCATGCTTGGGAAACTATAGACGGCGGCGATTCTCGGCATCAAGGATTAGCTGAGGAAGCGATCTGGTTAGTCCGTTTGTGCATTCAGTTAATGCCTCAAGCACCGGAAGCACGCGGATTACTTGCCCTAATGCTTTATTGCGAAGCCCGACGCGATGCTCGTCGCACCATAAATGGTGCTTACATCCCCTTATTGCAGCAAGATACACGGCTTTGGTTACAGCCGATGATCGATGAAGCAGAACGCGAACTCGCTCAAGCGTCTACATTTAAGCAACTAGGACGATTTCAGCTTGAAGCGGCCATTCAATCTGTCCACGCCCAACGTGCCGTTACTCAACAGGTTAATTGGGAAGCACTAGCATTACTATATGAAGGATTGATTCAGCTTTCACCCACGCTTGGTGCATTAGTGAGTCATGCGGCGGCGATCGCCAAAGCCAAAGGATTAAACCAGGGGTTAGTGCGGCTTGATGAATTGCCGACCGAGACTGTGAAGAACTACCAACCCTATTGGGCGCTGAAGGCTGATTTACTTAAGCACCTAGGGTGCAAATCTGAAGCCCAGCAAGCTTACTCACGAGCGATCGGCTTAACAGAAGGTCTTGCAATTCGTGAGTTTCTTCTCCATCAGTCTTCTCTATTAGATGAGTAGAATATATAAAGTTCCCGCAGGCTAACAAGCCCAATGCACACCGACCGCCAAGGGGGTATTGGTTGGGAGTTAGAGGTGATCTACGGCGGGTGATTGGGAGCGTTATACGGCTTCAGTTGTCCGTTGGGGCTGTACTTTGAGACTGTTTGTGGGGGGTGCAAAGCGTTGCTTAAGTGCTAAATTTATTGCAACGATTTGAGGAGGTAGGATGACACTCTACGACGTGATTGGGAAAACCTATGCTTCAACAAGAAGGAGCGATTCACGCATCGCTGAAAAATTGCTAGAACTTTTGGCATCCTCACAAGCCTCTATGATTGCAGATATTGGTGCTGGTGCTGGTTCCTATGCGCTTGTTCTAGCTGAGTGCGGGTATCGTGTTTTCGCAATTGAACCATCAGCGACAATGCGGAGTCAGGCGATCGCACATCCTGCAATCGAGTGGATTAATGGGTCTGCTGATAATTTGCCCTTACCTAATCAAGCCGTAGATGCAGTCATCATTATGCTTGCCTTTCACCATTTTCAGGATTATCGGCAAGCATTGTGCGAAGTTCATAGAGTCGTAGGTAATGGACAAATAGTTTTGTTCACTTACGATCCGGCAATGATTTCCAGCTTTTGGTTGACCAAGTATTTTCCCTCATTCATCCAAGATGTTGAATCTACGTTTCTGTCAATTCCACAGTTAATTGATGAAATTCAAACGGTTGTAGGTCATGTGGTAAATGTGATCCCTTTCTTGTTACCACATGATTTATCAGACTCGTTTGCGGCGGTTGGTTGGGCGCGACCAGAACTTTATCTAGATGGCAGTATTCGTAATGGTATCTCTTCATTTGCCAAGATTGATACTGATGAGCTTGACAATGGTTTATCCCAGTTGCGAGAAGATTTAGAAAATGGAATGTGGGATCAAGAGTATGGACATCTGCGCCAGCGAAAACAGTATGATGTTGGGTATCGATTTATTCACAGCCCAGCCATATAACAACCTGGCTGGAGCGGACTGTTGAGAGATCTTGGTGATGTTGCAAAGGTTATTGGCAGCCGCTCAGTCAGAACGTTAGCTGGCTTAGGCGGTCAATAAGGCGTTCTGCAAAACTATCTATGAGATGCTTAGATAATTGTTAGACTACCAATACAGAAGCAGGGGTGAAAGAAATCGGTGCAATCTTCCAACAGGAAGCGGGACTGGCAATCGCTATCACCAGTTCCTAATGGATATAACTAGTTTTTGACTCAACAATGTAGTGGAACTACGAGGGAACCCATCTTGCAAGAACAAATAAAATATCGTCAATATAAGGCTTTAGGAAATCTTCAACTGTTACGCGCCACCTACATTACTCAATCATTTCCTCGTCACAGCCATGATGAATTTGTCATTGGGTTTATCGAATCTGGAGCGCTAAGATTCAATTACAGAGGAAGTAATCAAGTCGTTTCTAAAGGAAGTCTTTATGTAGTCAATCCAGATATGGTACATACAGGACAAGCAGACGATGAAAGCGGCTGGACATTTACAACTTTATATATTGATAGCGCTTTGTTTCAACAGGTTGTTTGCGAAGCTACTGGTCAGAACAAAACTCCTTTCTTTTCAGAGTTGACTTTACACGATAGACGATTAGTTCAACTCTTTCTCAAGCTACATTTCGCGCTTGAAAGAACGAACTCTTTGCTTGAATGTGAATCTCGACTACTCAATTTTTTGGTAGTTCTGGTTGCTTCCTATGCTGATATTTGCCAAGCTGTTCGACTGAACGGGCAGGAAAGCCAGTCGGTAAGACAGGTGCGGGAATATATTGAAGCTCATTACGCCGAGAAAGTTTTGCTAGAAGATCTTGCCACTCTTGCTAATCTGAGTAAGTTTCATCTTCTCCGCGCTTTTAGCTTAGAAGTAGGACGACCGCCACATGCCTATCTTGAGCAAATCCGTATCAATCATGCTAAGCACTACTTTTAAAGGGTGTCCAATTTCGCAAATCGCGATGGAAACTGGATACGTTGATCAGAGCCACTTCGCAAATCGCTTCAAATGCTTTGTGGGCGTTACGCCTCGGC
>JAAUTN010000354.1 GCA_012031415.1 Leptolyngbyaceae cyanobacterium SM1_4_3
GGCGTAATCAACAACTGGGTGACGCAAGCGGTTAGCGGTTCCGGCTTTTACTATGCCCCCGACCCCTCCAGCCAGATCGTCTGCTCCATCGGTGCAACGTTGCCGAAAATTCCGGTGGCGTTCACTGCCTCAAATATGGCGTGACAACCAATCATGTCTTAGGGCTGAAAGTTGTCCTCCCCGACGGCTCTATCATCGACACGGGCAGCAAAATTCCTGAAATGCCAGGGTATGACCTGACGGGCTTGTTTGTCGGCTCAGAAGGTACACTGGGCATCGCCACCGAAATCACTTTGAGAATTCTCAAAGCCCCCGAAGCCATCCACGTCCTGTTGGCTGATTTCACCAGTGTCGAAGCTGCCGGACAAGCTGTTTCTGACATCATCAGCGCTGGAATCATTCCCGCTGGCATGGAAATGATGGACAACTTCAGCATCAACGCCGTAGAAGATGTCGTCGCTACAAACTGCTACCCCCGCGATGCCGAAGCCATTCTGCTAATTGAAATAGATGGGTTAGAGGTAGAAGTCGCCGCCAACAGTGAACGAGTCGAAGCCATCTGTCGCCACAACGGTGCCCGCCACATCCGCACTGCCACCGACCCAGCAGAACGCCTGACGTTGTGGAAAGGACGCAAAGCCGCCTTCGCCGCAATGGGCAAAATCAGCCCCGATTATTACGTCCAGGACGGTGTAATTCCACGCACCAAGTTGCAGTACGTGCTAAAGCAAATTGAGGAATTGAGCAAAAAGCACGGTTACAAAGTTGCTAATGTATTTCATGCAGGCGATGGCAACCTGCATCCGCTTATTCTCTACAACAACTCGATTCCCGGACAGCTAGAAACCGTAGAAGAATTAGGCGGCGACATTCTCAAGCTCTGTGTAGAAGTCGGCGGCAGCATCTCAGGAGAACACGGCATCGGAGCCGACAAACGCTGCTATATGCCGAATATGTTTAGCGAGACAGATTTAGAAACGATGCAGTGGGTGCGCCAGGTGTTTAATCCTAAAGAATTGGCAAACCCTGAGAAAATCTTCCCCACTCCCCGCACCTGTGGCGAAGCGGCAAGGGCACAGGCACAGACACAATTCCCTGATGTAGAAAGGTTTTGATGAGTTACATTTGACAAAGCAAAATACTGGTCAGTTAGCTCAGCAGTTTCCACATGAAGCGTTCTTCCTCAACAGTACCAACTTTTTGACTTAATGCTCTTGCCCACAGTTCAAGCTTTGCAGGTGTTGGGGGGGTCTGGTACAACCGAGGAAATTTATGACAAAGTAGTGCAGATCCTCAACTTGTCCGATCAGGTACTCGAAATCCCACATGGAGGTAGCTCACAAAGCGAAGTTGAATACCGCCTTGCGTGGAGTCGCACGTATTTGAAGAAATATGGACTTTTACAGAACTCGTCCCGTGGAGTTTGGTCTTTAGCTTCAACCGCTATAAATCTTGATAGATTAGATGCCAAAGAAATTGTCAAGGTTGTGCGAGAGACTGACAAAAACAAAGCAGCACCTTCAGACTCTTTTTCAGACTCTTCAAACGTCGTAGCTGAGTCTGTTGAGACTCTGGAAGAACTTGGGTGGCACCAACAGCTTCACAAAACATTGTTATCCCTAGAACCTTCCGCCTTTGAACGTTTGGTTCAGCGGTTATTGCGTGAGTCTGGTTTTATCCAAGTTCAGGTTACAGGTAAATCTGGCGATGGAGGAATTGATGGAGTTGGTATTGCTCGTATTAATGGTTTTCTCAGCTTTCACATTCTCTTCCAATGCAAGCGCTATCAGGGTTCAGTAACAGCGGGACAAATTCGAGATTTTCGCGGAGCGATGCAAGGACGCACTGATAAGGGGCTATTTATCACAACTGGCACGTTTACCAGAGATGCAATCAAGGAAGCAACTAGAGATGGCGCACCGCCAATCGATTTGATTGATGGTGAGCAGCTAGTTCAGCGTTTGAAAGAGTTAGGGCTTGGAGTCAAGATAGCGATGATTGAATCTGTTGAAGTGGATACAAACTGGTTTGGCAAGATTTAAGTGACATATTTTCCTTGACCAAAAGTAGGGTTTGTCGCTAGAGCTTTAGTTGCAGTGATTTTGATCAGTGTGTATCTAGCAGGCTGTTTACTCCTTCTTGCAGATAGCTTTCCGCCACTTTGGGTAGTCTTTTTTGTGACTCTTCACATTCTCTATAGCGGAAGTATTGTTTGGCTGTATGCCTACCTGAAAGTAAAAAGAAGCAGGTGGGCTATTCTACTGATTCCAGTGCTGACGACGACATCAACGCTTGGCATCGCGATTTGGCTGCTGCTTCAACCTGAAGAGCGAGTTCGGAACTGGCTTCACCGCCGTTAGATCAAGCGGTTTACATGAATTGCTAGAGAATCCTTTATTTGCGTTTCAGTCTCGACTCGCGCCTCGTTATGATGCTGTGCGTGACCAAGCAAGACTGATCAGCGATCGCTCCAACACCTCTCCAGCATTGCCACTATTAAAAGCCTTACCGCAGAGGCACACACACCCGATCGGTGTGTGCCGAAATGCAATCTGGTGATGACCGGACTGCACTATCGGTATAGATAAAAAAATGACCTGAACATAAGGGGACTTGAGTAATCAGCGTTCAATCTTGCTCCATCACCGAGCGCACCTCTTCCTCTGACAGACTCAATGCTCCGACAATTTGCTCCACGGTTAGCCCCAGCGATCGCAAGCGAGAAACCGCATCTAACCGAGCTTGCCGCTCTTGCTCAGCCCGTTGTCGCTCTTGCTCAGCCCGTTGCCGCTCTTGCTCAGCTTGCTGCATCGCATCTTCCTCTGGTAGTGGCACTAACCCTCCACCGGATGTGAACAACCGTAGCATCCGTTGATCAACGCCCCAATACAGCCCTAACTCGTCACTCCACAGCCAGCCTTGAGCAGTGGGCTGGATTGGCTCATATTGCCCTTTCACAAGCTGAAAACCTTGAAACTCTAGCGTGACTGGATCAAACCAAAAATACTCCGGCACTCGCCAAACAGATTGGTAAATCTCTTTTTTCTCACCCCGATCGACTTCAGCGGTTGAGTCAGAGAGGAGTTCGACGATCAGGTTGGGATACTTGCCCTTCTCGTGCCAGACAGTCCAACTGCGGCGCGGATGATTTTCTGTGCCCAGAACAACAAACACGTCAGGACCTCGAAAGTACTCAGATTTCTTTTGATTGGGGCTGTAATAAACCGTTAAGTTACCTGCCACATAAACATCCTGGCGATCGCGACAAAACCAGCGAATCAGCCGAATCAGCAGATCAATTTGGTCGCGGTGCAGATCACTTTCCAAGGGAGGTTCGTCACTCCATAAATCTGCTGGCGGAAAAGCGACGGTCTGTTCTACCAGTTGCTTAGCAGCAGTCGGGAATGCTTGAGTCATCGTCTTTGCCCCACGCTGAACCCCTTCATTCTATCCTGAAGCCTGGTGGCGATCGCCCTCAACCGCTTTAAGGCAAAGGGGCTATAAATGATAAGATTACTTAGGAAATTATTGATACTTCTTTGTCAATAATCTTCTGCGTCTTGCTAATTATTATGACTATTACGATCACCGCTCCTGCGTGGGATGAACTTTGGGACAAAGCCTGGCGAACAGCGTAATGTCGTGAAAATGAACTGTTTAAACCTCATCACTTAATTCCAGAGTTAGCTGCTGACTCATGTGCCTCAAAGAGTTTGACTAATCTATAAGTGATCATAGCTTTTGCCCTAATCCATGACCCTTTGCAACTCAGCGATTGGTCAAGTTTCAGTTGGTGACTGAGGCGCTTGTTGTTTCTTCCATTCTTCAGTCAGTAGACCTGAGAAACCCCAGTTTTCATCTGAAATTTCTTGAATAACGATATGCGTATGTTCCGGCTTCTTCCCCAATATACGCACAAGCGAAGCTGTCACCTCTTTGACGAGTTGAGCCTTTTGGTCTTTGGTCGCACCTTTTGTAATCTGGATGTTCACGTATGGCATGGAACTCCTTTGTAAGCGTTTGCTTAACTCACAAAAACTTGGATGTTGAGGAAGGGCTAAACTTAAGCCAGCTAACAATTTATTCTACAGAGCTTTGTTGTTGATGCACCCTTCCTCCCCGCGTGTTAGTTCAACGATGGATAGGAAAACAGATAACCTATTAGTTCTCCCTGTCTTCAATGTAATCACACGCCTATCCTTGAGTGTTGCAACTGATTCTGTCGTGTTGTCTCTTCACAGCTTTGTTGTGTCAGGCTTAACCTTTCCTGTTTGCTGACAATCCTTTGTTGCCACAAGACAATCCTTTGTTGTTCCCAGATAATCCTTTGTTGTCAGCGGTGAATTCTTTTGTTTGCTGACACAAACCTTTAGCGCGATCGCGCATTCTTTAATGTTATCTATGGTTTCCTTTGCTGTCATAGAGTAAACCTTTAGTGCGATCGCTGCAAACTCTATGTTGGTTAGACCAACCTTTAGTGCGATCGCGCAATCTTTAATGTTGTCTATGGTTTCCTTTGCTGTCATAGAGCAACATCACAGTTGCAGGTATCACAACGGTTGTTGCTCAAGCCGCAACGATTATGTAGTTTGGTTTATCTTAATGACAAGGAAGCTAGGGAAAAGTTGTCTGCGGCCCTTGCCTTGAGTGTCGTTATCATCATGAGCATGAGAACTGATCGATCCATACAAGCTGCTGCTTGTGTCTGTTCGTTGGGGTTGCTGTTGTTTTTGGGAATGCCTGCCAGTGCCCAGCGAGTTTTGGCTCCGGGGCAGTCTATGTCTGGGGAAGCTGCCTCAGTGCAGACTCATGATGTGCAGGCAGTTTTGCAAGATTTGTCTCAGGCAGACGTGGTGTATTTGGGGGAAACGCACGATAGTTTGGCAGACCATCAGGCGCAGTTGCAGATTATTCAAGCGCTGCATAGGCAAAATCCACGAATGGCGATCGCCCTGGAGATGTTTCAGCGTCCCTATCAGTCGGTGCTAGATCGGTATCTGGCGGGAGAAATTTCGGCGGCGGAGTTGCGGCAGCAGAGCGAATTTGATCAGCGGTGGGGTTTTTCTTGGGCGTACTATGAGCCGATTCTGGAGTTTGCCAAAGACAACGGGCTGCCTGTGATTGCTTTGAATACGCCAACGGAAATTACCCGTCGCGTAGCAGATAAGGGGTTAGGGGGGCTGTTGGAGAGCGATCGCCAGTGGATTCCACCTGTGTCAGAGATTCGCACGGACAATGATGCGTATCGTCAGATGCTTCAGGAGGTTTACACGGGCGCTCATCACGGTCATGGGAATGGCGGCAGCTTCGATAATTTCTTTTTGGCGCAGGTGCTTTGGGATGAGACGATGGCAGAAGCGATTGCTGAGTTTGCGGCAGCAAATCGTGACTATCAGGTTGTGGTTTTGGCGGGGCAGGGGCACGTTATCTATGGCTATGGCATTCCCGATCGGGTGGTGCGTCGGCTTGCAGGAACGCAGTTTAGCCAGCGATCGCTCTTACTCCATCCGTCAGAAGATCTGGTAGATGAAAGTGTAAATTCAGCAGTGGCGATCGCCGACTACTTTTGGTTTTTGGAATAGATTTCTCTAAAAATTCCGCACTTTGTTTCACTGCCAATTACCAATGCGTCTAAGATTTGAAACTGCCATTGGTAGAGAGAACTTTCGGCGTGAGCGGCAATGTTTCTCAGTTTGTTGATCTGGTCGATGGTGGAGGCAGCGGCGATCGCTCCAGTGTTAAGCCATTCTGCCAGGGGATGTTTCCAGCGAGAGAGGAAGGTTTCTAGCTTTTGGCGATCGCTCTGACTCACCTGACGACCAAAAGACACCATGCAATACAAGTCATCTTCCTCAGATTCGCTGCTGCGCTTGAGCGCATCGTCTCGAAACGAGTACCATTGTGCGGAGACTAAAGGCGGCAACATCCCTAACGTATATTTCTTGCGGTTGCCCAACATGACACCGCCGATTTCGTCGGAGCCGCCGTTGGTCAAGAGGAACTGGTGTAAGGATTTGAAGAAGGGATGAATAATTTCTCGCTCAACGGCAAAGCCTAACCGCAGTCCGGCTTCTGAGTAATCTGCAATTTGAGCGGTAAAGCCTTCTGAACGAATAATTTCGTGGTTTTTATAGGCAAAGTAGAGGTCTTTTTGGCTGCGCTGATCGAGAGCAGACCACACTAATTCTCCAACTTTGGATTTAACCTGACGGCGAATTTGTTCCAGGTCAAGCTGAGTCGAATGGCTGAGTTCTGTTTGCAATCGAGAAATCTGAGATTCGTGTGCTTGAATCGCTGCTTCCCTTGCCTGTAAGTCTGTTTGCAAGATTTGAAACTGCTGCTGCTGTTCAGTGGAAAGCTGACTAAGTTCCTGGTTGAGCAATTCGACCTGTTGATGAAGCGTTTTGATTTGCCGATTTTTCTCCGTCAAAAGCTGATCTTTCTCTTGAATCAACTGGCTCTTATCAGAAATTTCTAGTGCGCTCAAAGCAGCTCTAATCAGGTTGAAATAGTGTGGCAAAGAAACGTCTACTTCTTTTGCGTCTTCGCGTCTTTTGCCGAGTAGCCCAATTCTTTGACGCGGCTGAACGGCTAATACCTGACCTTCGGCATTTTTAATTCTTAGTTCTTTGAACTCACCACTTTGAGAAATGATGCAGCTATATTTGCGTTTGCTGTAGTAAAACTCAACCTGGTGGGGGACTGTCTCCGCTTCGGTTTCTGCGTCTGCGTCTATTTCAATGTCTAAATCAACAGAATTTCCATTTGCGGTTTGAAAGAATCCTGACGGAACTGCCGGATCAATCGGTTCGATGGTGAGTTGAGGTTCCCTTTCAACTTGAGATTCGATGGTGTAGCGAATTAAGGATTCTGAGTGGTTGGAATTGGGCTGGTGCTTTCGGGAAAAAGCTTCCGTCAATTTTTTGGACAGCGCCTGAGCCGGAGAAAGGGTTGGAGTGGCGATCGCCCCGTTTAAGTCATTGCCCTCTATCGTTACGTCTACAGTCGCTCCGTTTGCGGCCGTTCTACTGGACAGCATTGGGGGCAAGTCAACATCCTCAGGCAGCCTGACTCCAACAAGTTCTAGTTCAATAGTCTTTTCACCATTCCACTCATTCAAACGCAGTCGATAAGCCGCGTCAATTCGCTCTGGCAGCGGATGATATTCGCCCAACGCCAGCGATCGCCTTC
>JAAUTN010000355.1 GCA_012031415.1 Leptolyngbyaceae cyanobacterium SM1_4_3
CGTAGAGCTTGATGCGCGTGGGAATGTTGCCTTGAATCAGCCCAACTCTCACCGCAGCTTCAGCAGGGTGAGCAAGGGATAGCTGTAAAGGTTGAACCCAATCAGGTGCAGGCTAAGGAGTAGAGTGGCAGCGATCGCCAGATAAATTTTGGCGGGAGAGAGGAATGAAGCAACAGAGAGGCGAGTAGAGGGGCGAAGGAGGAGTGGAGTTGCGGGAAGTTGTTTTTGCAGCCAGGATTCAGCTAGCAATCCGTTGACTGCAACAATGGCAGCAGTTGCAGCTGAGGGTCCCGTAAGCTGCCCCAAGTGCAGAATCAGCAAATTATGTGGACTTTGAGTGTAGGAAAGGGAAGTCCACCAGAGCGGACCAGAACTCCAAATTCCTTCTAAACCACACCAGATGGCCGTTCCAACTAGAACACGGGCAAGTGTCCAGAATAGACGGTTTGGCGATCGCAAACTGCTAGTTTTCTCTAGAAATTTGAAGCTTCCTGCCCACAGCGCAACCAGTAATGCTCCCCAAATAGTGATAAAAAGCCAGCAGAAAAGGGCGATCGCCAAACTCGCCAACCAGGGAACACCCATCCAGGTCAACGGATGCAATCCTATAATCCACGACAAAGCTAACCCGTGAAAACCAAGCCCCCAGGCAAAGCCAAGAGCAAGTTTAGACTTAAGGCTAGGAGTGGCAACTAGAATCCACAAAGGAACTAGAGCAATCCAGGCTAGAAACCAGGCGTTAATCGGAGCAGGGGTCATCCCCATTAAAATGCCACCTGCAAAAGCAAAGGCAAGCTGTCCGTTTTTGGGAAATTTGAGGATCAGAAATTGAAAATTTGACTTCAAATGCCGCGTCCCAACTCTAACCATCTCCCAACTCTAACCGCAATTACATTCCCTCGCCCCTAGTTCCTTCCTACTCTCCTTCTTCCAGATCCGCTTCATTCAACGGCGGCACTAGCGCTACAGCGGCGATCGCATCGTCCTCATCTAGCCGCTGCACCCGCACTCCGGTTGCCATTCGAGACTGACGCGGAATCGCACTCACCGCCTGACGGATAATGATGCCCCGGCTTGTCACCATCATTAGCTCATCATCTTCACCCACAACTTGCAGTGCAGCCAGGCGATCGCCTGCCTTGCGGAATTTGATGGCCCGTAGGCCCATTCCAGCCCGATTCTGTAAACGAAATTGGGAAACCGGAACCCGTTTGCCCAACCCACCCATTGTAATTACCAGCGCCCAGGGACCCTGGTTACGGGGAGATTCTACGTCCAGTTCTTCTGTTTCCAACTCTGCTTCAATCTCAATCGCCTCAGCAGATTCAGCAACCGTTTCAATCAGGCTATCTACTACCTGACTGGGCAGAATGTCCATGCTAATTAACTCATCGCCATTCTTCAGAGACATTGCCCTCACGCCTCGCGTCGGTCTACCCAGGGGGCGCAACTGCTCATGGTTTGAGCGGAAATGAATTGCCATTCCTTGACGAGAGCCAATGATGATGCTGTCCTGGGCACAGGCGCGGCGCACCCAGCGCAACTGGTCGCCTTCCTCCAGCGAAATGGCAATTAGACCATTTGCCCGAATGTTGCTAAATGCCGATAGCTGCGTTTTTTTGATGTAGCCATTCTGCGTCAGCATCACTAAATAATTGTCATCACTGAATTCGGTAACGGGGACGATCGAGGTAATCTTTTCGTTACGCGGAATCGGCAGCATTTGGACGACGGGAATACCTCGTGCAGTCCTGGAAGCAGTAGGGATTTGGTATGCCTTGAGGCAGTAAGCAACACCGCGATCGCTAAAGAACAGAACACTGTCATGGTCACAACAAGTGAGGAAATGCTCTACTCCGTCATCTTCCTTCATCCGCGTGCCCGACTTACCGCGAGTTGCCCGACTTTGCGCCTCAAACGTGTTTACAGGCATCCGCTTGATGTAACCCTGCTCGGTAAGCAAGATAATTGCTTGCTCGTTAGCAATCAGGTCAATGTCACCAATTTCACCATCTGCCCGTTCAATCACGGTGCGACGGGGGGAAGAGTGAGTTCCCTTTAGCTCATTCACCTCAGTCTCAACGATTTGCAGAATCCGTTCGCGTCTTGCCAGAATGTCTTCGAGGTCAGTAATCCGGGTTTGCAAATCGTCGTGTTCCTGCTGAATTTTTTCGGCTTCCAGGGCAGTCAGTCGGCGCAACTGCATTTGTAGAATCGCGTCTGCCTGCGCTTCTGAGAGTCCGTAAGATTCGATTAATTCTTGCTTGGCGGTCGGCGCGTCGGCTGCATGACGAATCAGGTGAATGATCGCATCCAGGTTTTCTAGCGCAATCAGCAAACCTTGCAGCAGGTGATCCCGCTCTTCTGCCTTGCGTAATTCGTACTGAGTGCGACGGGTAATCGTCTCAATCCGAAAGTCCAGGAAGACCTGAAGGAATTGCTTGAGGCTGAGCAACTGCGGTTCGCCGTTTACCAGCGCCAGCATATTCACCCCAAAGTTTGCCTGGAGCGGAGTTTGCTTGTAGAGGTTGTTGAGGACGACGCGAGGATAAGCGTCACGCTTTAGCTCAATGACGATTCTCATGCCGTCGCGATCGCTCTCATCCCGAATATCAGAAATGCCTTCTAGCCTGCGCTCATTCACCATTTCAGCAATTCTTTCAATCATTGCTGCTTTATTGGTTTGAAAAGGCAGTTCGGTAATGATAATGGCTTCCCGATCAGGACGACCCCGATGCTCAATCGTCTCGATCGAAGCTACACCACGCATCGTGACGGAACCACGTCCGGTGGTATAGGCTTCTCGAATGCCAGTCGTACCCAGGATTTGTCCGCCCGTTGGAAAGTCAGGCCCAGGAATGTACTGCATCAACCCAACATCCGTAATGTCAGGGTTTTGCACCAGCGCAATTACGCCATCGATCAACTCGCTCAAATTGTGAGGTGGAATGTTGGTCGCCATGCCTACCGCAATTCCAGAGGAGCCGTTAAGCAAAAGCTGAGGAATCCGGGCAGGCAGCACAATCGGCTCTTGCTGAGAGCCATCAAAGTTGTCGATAAAATCGACCGTTTCCGACTCAATATCTCTCAGCAGCGCGTTGGTGGTAAGCGTCTGTAAGCGGCACTCGGTGTATCGCATCGCCGCTGGCGGGTCGTTGTCGATAGAGCCAAAGTTGCCGTGCCCGTTAATTAGGGGCGATCGCATCGAAAAGTTTTGCGCCATCCGCACCAGCGCATCGTAAACCGCCGTATCGCCGTGCGGGTGATATTTACCTAAAACTTCCCCAACTACACGGGCGCATTTCCGGAACGGTCGGTCGGGTGTCAAGCCCAACTCATGCATGGCATAGAGAATTCGACGATGAACAGGCTTTAGACCATCTCTGGCATCTGGCAGCGCTCGTCCTACAATTACGCTCATGGCGTATTCCAAATAGGATCGGGACATCTCGATCCGCAGATCCGTGGGAATAATCCGCTCCTGAGTCGGCTCCTGGGAGAAGGTCATACGGTAAAAAACTCCAAAAACGTAAGCTTTCGGCAGCTAATGGCTGAAAAGGTGAGGATAAGGCTGCCTATGTGCTAAATAAACGCCAATTTTTGTTGCTTAGCTATACAATTTTAGCACATTTTTGATACCGTTCCGGCTTCGTTCGCAACACTGAAAAGCCTTGTGAATTGGTCAGTGTAGCGAATCTGGCTACATAACCGCCTGTCTTGCTAAACTCAACTCGGACAGGGCTTAAAATTCTCCAGGCTCCAATAGCTTGAGTGGACTGCCTGTAGGGGTTTGTTGCGGGTTTCGCAAACCCGCCGCTAACTGCTTGCCGATCTAAAACCTTGCTGATCTAAAACTTTTCCTGACAGGAGCCGATCTACCATGCTGAATTTAGCTGTTTGCTCCGCGCTTCCAACCAGTTCGTGGACAGCCTTCACCAAACTTGTTTCGCAATGGCTGATGCATCCCCTCTGGATCATCCTGGGGTTAGCCATCCTGCTGGGAATTGCTCAACTTTTGTTGCGTCGTCGCCAGCGGCGTGTTTTTAACCTGACGATCGCCTCCCTATTGCTACTCTATGGTCTGGCGATCGCTCCACCTTCTGTAAATCTGGCAGAAAAAGCTTTAGTGAGTTTGCTCCCCAAAGACTCTGGGGCTAGGGCTGATGCCATTGTCATTTTAGGCAGAGGATCGGTATTTAATCCAAGCCGAGTTGAGCTAGCTACTAAACTTTGGCAGACTGACCGAGCGCCGTTAATTTTCACAAGCGGCATGAGTGACTCTCCCGTAATGCTGAAAATGCTAGAGGAGCAGGGAATTCCAGAGGCAGCGCTAGATGGGGAAGGCTGTTCTCAGACGACACAGGAGAATGCGCTATTTTCGGTAGAGGCGCTTCAGCCTAAAGGAATCAAGCGGATTCTGCTGATCACAGATTCGCCGCATATGCTGCGATCGCTCCTCACCTTTCAAAGCTTCGGATTTGACGTGACTCCAATTCCCAGTCCGTTACCCAGAGAAATTGGGCGGCGCGGTAAAGCAACGCTGGTCCTACGGGAATATGCGGGGCTTGTCACCTATGGGTTAAGGGGACGCTTTTTCCCGTCAGAGTCGAGAGCTAGCCTAGAGCAAAATTCTGAGGAGTCGGCACACGTCTTTTCGGCACACGTCTGAGACTATGGCACAACGGCAATGCATTCGATTTCTACCCGCACGTCTTTAGGCAAACGGGACACCTCAACGCAGGCACGAGCGGGAGCGGTCGCTTCGTCAAAGTGTTGAGCATAAACGGCATTCATTGCGCCAAAATCGTTCATATCTACCAGAAATACGGTGGTTTTGACTACATTTTGGAGAGTTGTCTCAGCGGCTTCGAGGATGGCTTTGAGGTTGGCGATCGCCTGCTCAGTCTGTTCAGCTACCGCTTCACCTACAATTTGCCCCGTCACTGGGTCAAGTGGAATTTGCCCCGCCACAAAAACTAGTTGCCCTGTCGCGCGATCGCCTGATTGTAGGGGCCAACGGGAGCGGGAGCCTGATCCGTTTGAATAATTTTTCGTGTCATAGATCAAAAAATAGTTGGGAGTTAACTGTTGGAGTCAGTTGCCAATCTGGAGTCGAGGACGTATCTGATAAAATCGGTAATTCCAATAATCCTTCAGGATGCGATCGTGGTCAAAGCAAAGATGTTGGGGAACTTCCCAGGGTGAGAAAAGCTTGAGGCTCTTGGCATCATCTTGAGCTTCAGGCTCACCGCTGGCAGTGGCGATAAACACCACACTCAGCGTATGCTGACGGGGATCACGCCCTGGATCAGAATATACCTGAAACTGCTCGATTAGCTCGACGGTCAAACCTGTTTCTTCTAATGCTTCGCGCTGGGCGGCTGCCTCGACGGACTCTCCATAGTCTACAAACCCACCCGGAATCGCCCATCCGTGAGGTGGATTGAGCCGCTCGATCAATACAATGGGTCGATGGGGGCGATCGCGCATCTCGATAATGATGTCAACAGTGGGGGTCGGATTTCTGTGTGCCACAGTTCTTGCCTTTTGCTTAGCGATCGCCGCGCAACAGTCGCTTTACCGTTTGCACCATCTCTGGCGGATGGAACGGCTTAGTGATATAGGCATCTGCGCCCTGCTTCATCCCCCAATAGCGGTCAAACTCTTCACTTTTGGTGGAGCAAATTAATACGGGAATGCTCTGCGTTTTGGGTTCACTCTTAATCCAGCGGCAAAGCTCATAGCCATTCATCTCCGGCATAATCAGATCTGTGATGACCAAATCAGGAAACTCTGCCTGAATTTGCTCTTTTGCCTCTACCCCGTTAGTTGCTTCAAGGACACTCATTCCACTATCGGTAAGGATTTCTGAGAGCATATGGCGCAAGGTTTGGCTATCGTCCACAATCAGGACTGTACTCATAAATTCCTACTCATTTCTAGGAGAAATACAACAGTGAGGTGAGCTTTTAGCAAAGTTTTTCAGCGACGCATAATCGCATAGCCCATTAAGAGCTTAGCGCCTACAGCCCTGTCAAACCCAAAAAATTGAAGACACTAGCCCTGTTTCTAGAGCAGCCTGTTAAAGTGACACCTACACTCATCAGTATTCCCGCGAATCCCCTAAAAGCCAACTCGCTCAAACAAGTCAAGGTGATATTTCTTTGCTCAATTGCCCTTGATGTGCTTACTCCCTTCCCGGTTGGAGACTGGGTATTGGAAGATCAGGGGTACATCCCTAGTCTTTCAATAGAAGTAAACTGAAGCGAAGGCAATGTGACGGTTTCTATTTGTCATAAGAGTGTTCTCAGTCACGGTTGAATTTAGTAAGGGCTACCGTCTCTTATCTCGCTGACTGATAGCAGCTTGCCAATGTTCTTATTGTCTTTGACGTGGAAGGTAATAAAACTGTCGATTTGTAAGTCTCCGTTGGAGAGTAATTTCGTCCCACTCCATCACAATTGCCTGAATTAGCAGAAGGACCCGAAAAAAGTATCAGCCGCAAGATCTTTTATCCTGCGGCTGATACTTATCGCCTTCGCTAAGCTCACCTAAAAGATACCCCCAGGGGAATTCGAATCCCCAAACCGTTAAAAGAAGAGCCTTGATTCATAAGCGTTTTGACTATAGCGGTAGAAAACGTGCCTAAATCTTGTCCTAAAAATGCTGTGTGATCAAGTGTTTGATGAAGCGAAAAATTTTATGAACAGTCTTTAATAAGAGAATCTTTTAGTACAAGGATTCTCTCATGGTTGCTTTCGCCACGACCGACTTGCCCTCCACTATCAACTCGGTTGAAAAGTTGGAAGTTTGGGCTACAACCGTCCTGCAACATCTCCACCCCTCGTTAACTGTTATTGAAAGCACGGGAAACGCTGAACTTGCTATCAGTGCAGCGCCATTTTTTATTACTGCTAGCGATCCAGACGTGTGGCGTTACATCACCCGAACTTCTATTCAGCTAAACGCAAACTGGCAAAGAGGGGCAGGAAAAATCTGGACTCATGCTCTAGACCTCAGTAACGCTGCAATCCCTACGGAATTCAAGAGTTAGTGGTTGCCTCTGCCCTTCCTTCCAGCGCTCCTAGATCTCTCCCTAACATTCTTAGAACGATGGGGGCGAACGCGATCGCCCCCTTTCGGCGGGGAGTCAGCCCCCCCGCCCCCTCGCAAGCAGCTCCCCCCACCAT
>JAAUTN010000060.1 GCA_012031415.1 Leptolyngbyaceae cyanobacterium SM1_4_3
GGCTCTGCGTTTATTTAAGATCCCATTTTTAAGGCGCGGCGGAGCCGCGCCTTGAAAAAATGGGACTTTATTTTTATGCAAGTCCCTCAGTAAGGTAACTTTCTAAAGAACTGATCTGACCCGCATCTTAATACAGCAGTGCCCTCAGTGAAACAGGCTAAACCTGTAAGACATCGGCTGAAGGGCACTACTTCCTTTATTTGTTACTTTTGTCCTGCTTTGATGCAGGCTTCGACTAAGGGTGCAACCTGATCCACGTCTTTCCATCCCAAAATTTCGGTCACTTTTTTCTCTAGATTTTTGTAGGTTCTAAAGAATTCGGCAATTTCCTCCAGCCGATGTGGAGCCACGTCATCTAGAGACTTGACCTGAGCATAACGGGGGTCTTTGTCAGGGACGCAGAGAATTTTTTCGTCGCGATCGCCTCCATCTACCATTCCAACATTCCAATGGGTCTAGCGGCAATGACGCACCCAGGGAAAGTAGGCTGATCCATCATCACCATGCCGTCGAGCGGGTCGCCATCATCCGCTAGAGTGTTTGGGATAAAGCCATAGTCGTAGGGGTATTGCACAGAGGCATAAAGCACCCGATCCAGTGCAAAAGCCTGGAGGTCTTTGTCAAATTCGTACTTGTTTTTGCTGCCCGCCGGAATCTCGATCAGGACGTTGATGAGTCCAGGTTTGGGCTGGGGGGGGAATGCGCGATAAATCCACAACAGTTCTCCAAGCGAATAGCGTTTTGGGCAGCTAGCCTCGATTGTCTAGGAAGCCGCTTAGAACAATGGGCTTAAGCCCATTGTTTTCACCAGAGGTGATTCCAGGCAAGCTTAGTCAAACTAAATATCCAGGCTGAACTGTCCCTCGAATAGCATTCTAGGGGATGACGGTTAACTCATGTCAGCCTGTTCCTACCAAAACCTCCCGATCTAAGAGAGTTTGGCAGAATATGACACTTACTGATAACGCACTAATTACATCAGTCTCTTGATCGCAGGAGCGGGTAGGTTGACGGTTGCCAAATTTCAACGCTGTCTGAAGAGAAGTGGGCGATCGCAAAGACAGGAATGGTCAAAGTCATGAGCGCTATAAACGTACCGATGATGTTGGCTAACCTGTGAGAAGTTCGCCCAGGAGGGTTGTCGGTTCGACTACCAGATTCCATATAGGATGTGAGAAACCAGCTTGAATTGAATAAGGCTATAGTCGAATGGCACTGGCTTAGGCCGCTGCCTTTGCCCTGAACTAAAGTTCGGGCTAAAAGCTTAAGTCCGTTTTAACGGACTGCAACCCTCTATAAGGGTTGGGTTTAACCCGTTTTGACGGGTTTAGCTTGAGTCTGAGATTTATCTCAAGGCTTCTGGCTCAGTGCCATTCAGCTATGGTCTGTAAAGCTATCTCAGCTTTAATCAAAAGCAGGATAGCTCTATGTGTGATCTTAACAATTTCACAGAGGGACCAAATTTGCTGTGATCTAGATTGCAAATCTCTATAACTAAAGGCTGGGTAAAACCAGAAGTTGTAGGTTTGCCAGGAGAGTTGGCATGGGTTAATTTGCGTGTAATTCTGAAATCACCCAGTAATCGAATTAGCAATTTTGTAGAGTTGGCTATTCTAGGGTGTAGTATTCATTTCGCATAGTCTTTTAAGCTGCTGCTATGCTTTCACAAATTGTTCGTCCGATGGTTCGCACTCAAATCCGGCTGCTGGCAAATAGTCAGGCAACTCGGTCAACGCTGGTCAACACGATCGCCCAGTGGCTCGGCTTTTTGGGAGTGCGGGCGCAAGTCACTCAAATTGATGCGGTTTCCAATCAAATCTCTGTTTCGCTGACGGTCGGCAAGCCGGAAGCTTGCGATACGCACGATTGGCAGCAGATTTTGCAAAACCTGAATCAAAGTAAAACCGCAGAAGAAGTTGTACCTTCGACGCAGGTGCAAATGACTCCGCAACAGCAAAGCAAATTGCAGCGGCTGTTAGCCTATGTGATTCAGGTGGGTAGCTCAGAGCAGCCTACCTGGGAGAAGCTCTATCCTCAGCTTCAGACGTTGGGCTTTGAAGAATCGACTCTGTTAGGCATTCGGTCGGCGCTGAAGGTGCCGCAGTCGCTCGACCAGCTGATGGAAGGGCTGGATTCAGATGTGGCGGCGATCGCCCTCCCTAAAGCCGTTAGTATTGCCCTACTCGACCGTCAGGTGAATCCCTCGGAAGATAAGGCTCTGGCTACGCTGTTGGAAGCGATGAAGCAGCCTGCTTCTGCCTGACGGGAATGCGCTACTGATTTCTCTTACTTGAAGTAAATCAGTAGATTCAACCCTGGAATGGTGCGCGAGAGCGTCCAGAGCAGCAGTGCGATGTAAAGAATACCCAGGAGCCACTGATACCAGGCGAGGATGTTGATCAGTCCAGGTAAATGTTCGTCGCGCAGACGGATGTCGTTGAAGCCAAATTTGAGCAGGTTATTCAGGCTGAAGTCGAAGTAATTGAGCCAGTTCCAGCGGCGATCCCAGAGAATGGGCATATAGCGATCGCGAAAGAAAACAAACCGGGGCATATTTGGCAGTCTGCCAATCAGCAGGCGAAACTGCCGCAAACTGCCGTCTTCGACAAAGTAGCTGCGATCCATCAGGTCGTGGTAGCGACCCCGCTGATAGATTAAAAACAGCAGCGTTGCTGGTATGGGAATAATCACGATCGCCAAACAGGTGAGGGTGAGCCAGGGCTGCTCGGCGGTGCGAAAAATGGCTGAGAGTCCGAGTAGCGATAGCAGGCTAAAACTGCTGGCGACCCAGATACTTTCAGATAGCGTTGGCACGATTGGCTTGGGGTAAAAGCGACGCAGGCGATCGATCAGCCAAAACAAGCCGCCGAAGTAGGAGAGTGCCACCATGCCCACTCCAAAGCTGAGCCAGAAATTAGTGCCATAGCGACTCAATAGCAGCAGTAAGCTGAGTCCTAGCCAGTGCAGTGCATCCAGTGTCCAGCCAACAGGCGAATGGGGTTCATTGACGACGACGCGATCGCGCACCTTCACATAGGTTGCCAGATCAATTTCGTTTACCCTGAGCAGGTCGGGAAGGCTACGAAAAGGTTGCTGGGTGCGAGATTGGGCGATCGCCTCTGCCTGCCCAGGCGAAAAACCAACCTGCTGAAGCCGCTCCACCGTTGCCATATTCAAATTGGTGCCCAACAACTGCTGCCGCAACTGCCGCAATCGCAGTTTTTCCCGCGTATATTCCACCTGGTTGGCATCGGGAATTTGTTCTAGCAGACGAAAATTTCGCACCAGATTGCGAAGCAGCGTTTCATTTCCTTGTAGCGTCGGCACAGACAGCACCCGCCCCACCTGCCCCGGATCGCCCAAAATTCTCGCCTTCTCGGAGTTAAACTGAAGCCCTGTGACATTCAAATAGGCAGATTTGGCAAAGCTGGCATCCCCAAAATCTGCCTGATCGAGAATATTTGCGCCGCGCAGGTTAACGGGTTGGCTAAACTGAGCCTCCCGAAAGCTAATCAGCTTTTCAAACGTGGCTTCACTCAGGAAGAGGGAACGTGAGAATTTGCCTCTGTTGAAAAAGACGGAGTTTTGCCAATCGGTCTGGGCAAAGTCGGCGTTGCCCTGCCACTGAATCCGGCTGAAGTTAGCGGTTTGCTGGAAGGTTGCCTGACTGAAGTTGGCGGTTGTGCGAAATTCACTGCCCTGAAAATTCACTGCCTGAAATCGCCCCAGGTTAAACCCGGCGCGTTCAAAGAAAATGGTGTTGCGAAAGCGGGCTTCGCGGCGAAAGATCACTCCAGTAAAGTTAGCGGGCTGGCTAAATCGCGTTTCTGACCAGTCTGACTCCTGGACAAACTCTGCCCCCGGTGCCTCAACCCGACCGAGGAAGAAGGCGTTGGTGAAGTTGACGAAGCCTTCAAAGCGGGTCTGGACGAGTTTGAGCGCTCCCCGGAATACGGTAATTTGCAGGGAGGTAGGTTGCCCTTGAATCAGCAGCGATCGCGACAGTTGACTCAACTGCGACAGCCGACGGCGATCGCGCCTCAACTGCGCCTGTTCTGCCTCGGTCAAAAGCGGTGATAGCTCCTGACTATAGAGCGGCGATCGCAGTCCCAATTCGCTAATATTCAACTCGCCTCGGATTGTGGAATAGCTCAGGTCTAAGCCCAGCGGAGCGGTCGTTTCCTCGGTTGTGGCATTACGCGATCGCTGCAACTGCGCCTGAATCAGCCGATAAAACTGATCGCGGAAAGCAGCATTTTCGGGACGCAAATCAATCTCGACTCGACGCAAATCGAGCGTTCGCACGCCTTCACTTTGGAGGGGCGATCGCAGTCTTTCTTGCAGTAGCTCTAACGTTAGAGGAGCTTGTGCTGGCTGGGCGATCGCTCCCCAAGCGGCTTGTGGCTGTAAAACAAGAACTAAAAAAATCAGAAATAAAATGCCCAGGCTAGTCCGAAACGGATACATTGGCGGTGTTGGGGAGATCAAAATGCATAGATAGCCAGGGGGTCAAAATGAGTCTGGATCTGCGCTATTTCAGTTCACTGTCTAGCTTATTACTCGTGACTGCAACTGTGGCGATCGCTCGGCCAAGTTATGGATGGGGAGCGATCGCCACAGCTTTAGAAATCAGCCAAACCAAAGACAACTTTTATGCTCAGTCACCACCCACTGCGCCTGAAGAAGCAGAGGTCTACTACAATCGTGGACTTGTTCGCTATAGCCAGGGAGACTTAGCGGGAGCAGTTGAGGACTACACTCGCGCCATCGAACTTAACCCTGAAAATGCTCTCATCTACAATAATCGTGGGATTGCTCGCGTTGAGCAGGGAGATTTGGTAGGGGCGATCGCCGATTACACCCGCGCCATCGAAATTGATCCTAACTATGCACTTGCCTATGACAATCGTGGCAATGCTCGTAGAAACCAGGGAGATTTAGCGGGAGCGATCGCTGATCACACCCGCGCCATCGAGCCTTAACCCGGAAGACTCGGTTGCCTACGACAATCGTGGTATTGCCCGCTATAACCAGGGGGATATAGCGGGAGCGATCGCCGACTACACTCGTGCCATCGAGCTTAACCCGCAGGATGTGGATGCTTTTAATAATCGCGGTGTTGCTTATGTTGAGCAAGGAGATCTCGCAGGAGCAATTGCTGACCTCAGCCGTGTGATTGAACTCAATCCAGAATTTGCTGGTGCCTATTTCAATCGCGGCAATGTTCGCGTTGAGCAGGGAGATTTGGCAGGAGCAATTGCCGATTACACTCAGGTTATTGAACTCAATCCGGAGGTGGTGATCGCCTATGGCTATCGTGGTCTAGCATATCGAGATCTTCAGCAATATCGTGAGGCATTAGCTGATTTCAATCGGGCGATCGAGTTAGGGTTACAGGAAGCTATTCCTTATCGGGATGAAGTGTTGCAGTTGTTAGAAAGGGAGTAGGTGTTTCGACTGCGATCGCCACACAAGAGTAGGTGGATGGGTGAAGAGGGGCGATCGCCGCTTACCCAATTTCGTCAAGTGGCAGTAGAGGCTCTAAGTGCGCCAGTAGAGCAGGTAATTCAGCGATGGCGATCGCCCAAATCCGTTCCTGTTGGACTTGTTCATACCGATGAATTATCACATTCCGTAAGCCAATGACATTCCGCCAGTCAATTTCTGGATGTGCTTGCCGAAACTCTTCAGACAACCTACGAGCTGCTTCACCTAAAATCTCTAACCCTCGCTCAACTGCCATCTGATCGCGTCTACTGTTGAGATAGTCTTCGTAACTCAGGCTCGTAACGAATTCCTGAATTAGCCGAATTGCTTGCACCATATCCCATAGAGAAGCATTATCTCGATCATTAGCTTGCATGGATAACCCGATGAGTTCGCAAAATCTCAGCACGGCGGAAAGGATTCTTAAGCTCGCGCTTCTCCAGTAAGTCAACTCGCCTACCGACCATTGACTCTAACTCCCGTTGGAGGTTCATTAAATCAAATAACGACCAACCATCATCAGGTACGAACGTTATCAAGACATCGATATCACTATCGGGACGAAAATCATCTCGCAATACGGAACCAAACAAGGCAAATTCAGTAATCTTCCATCGTTGGCAAAACTCAGCAATCGTCTCAAAGGATGTGCCCAGACGATTGATTAAAATATCTTGCACATCTGGCGTTAACATCGCCAAGCTCCTGGTCAAATTTCTAAAGCTGCCTTGAGTTTACTGCGATCGCCTATCATTATGAGTAAAGTTATTCTTAATGCCTGAAGCCTAATGGAAACAATTCGGCAAATTGTTCTAGTCAACAGCGATCGCAAAGTAGAACTGACTCTTCCAGAGGGAGTGCAACCTGGGTTGGTTGAAATTGTTGTTGTGTTACAACCTTTAGAGCGATCGAAACCCACCTCGACTGAAATTCCTAATCTCTTTGGCTTCTTAGAAAGTCGTGTTGATCCGCTCCAGTTCCAAAGGGCTTTAAGAGATGAATAGAATTGTTTTGTTATCCTGCTTTGACAGAATCAGAAGGCATTAAAGGTAAGGGGCATTCTTCCATTTCTCCTTCTCTAAAGCCACTAGCCGCTGAACTTCAGCGGTAAATACTTCTGAACTAACCATTGAAGAAGATCGAAGCGCAACCTCTGCAAGCTTTCTAATACCAATTCTTTATGAAGCCACACAGAACAAGGGGCTTAAGCCCCTTGTCTCACCAGGGTTGATTCTGTGCAAGCTCAAGTTGAATTGGTATAAATACCTGGTCTTCCATCTCTTCTAAACGCTTGATTAAATCCTGGTATTGTTGCGCTGACATCAATACATAATCCGCTTGTAATTCTTGTGATGCTTGCGTTAACAGAACTGGCTCACTCGTTGACTGCTCCAAAATTTCATTAGCGATAGAGGAAATTGCTGTCAGTGGATAGCTTTGCATACGTTGAAAGCCCAGAGTTTGACGCTATTGTAATTCATTCTAATAAGAGACTGAGAGGGAAGTTGGGGCGATCGCCGTCTCCAAAACAACGAGTCAGGCATCTGAAACGACTTCGGATATCTCTAAAATGACTTCAGGGGCATCCGAAGTGACTTCAGAGGGATTGGAAGTGACTTCGGATGCCTCCAAAACGACTTCGGAGGTGTTGGAAGTGACTTCGGAGGTGTTGGAAGTGACTTCGGAGGTGTTGGAAGTGGCTTCGGAGGTGTTGGAAGTGGCTTCAGAGGGGTTGGAAACTCGATTCCCTCAATAGGCGGCGGGTCGTAAAAGGTTTAGTTAGATCCTCTGTACACAGTAGTCCACTCTAGGAGAAGGATTTAAGGTGAGGGTTACAAAAGTAGGATGCCCCCGAAGCGATCGCGCAGAGCGAGAAAGTTAGAGTGCTTGCTGAAATACTTCTCTAAAACGCGCTATGCCCAGCAAGACTCTGAGAGGGCGATCGCCAGAATGTTAGACTCTAAAAAAGTATTGCTGAAAATCACATGAAGCGTGATGAAGTGTTAGCTCGTGTGCGATCGCACCGAGATCAACTGACTCAGCTAGGGGTCAAGTCCCTTGACTTATTCGGTTCGGTTGCACGAGATGAAGCGCATTCAGAAAGCGATGTAGATTTTTTAGTTGAATTTGAAAAATCAGGCGGATTGTTTCAGCTTTTAAGAGTTAAACATTATTTAGAAGATCTGTTAGAGTGCCCTGTTGATTTAGGTACTCGACAAGCCTTAAAGGAACACCTAAGAGAACCTGTTCTTCAGGACGCAATTCATGTCTTCTAGAAGTTGGGATAAGCGAGTTCAAGATATTCTAGGAGCGATTTCTGGAATTCAACAACGAGCAGCCGGAGGAACTTTAGCAGATATTCAAAATGATTGCTACTAAAAGCCATGCCTACTTTACTCCTGAAGAGTATCTAGAGATTGAGCGCATTAGCCCTATTAAACATGAATACCTTCAAGGACAGATTGTGGCAATGGCAGGGGCTAGTAAAGCTCATGTGATTATCACAGGGAATCTCTCTGCTTTGATGATTAACCATTTAAGAGGAACAGGGTGCATCTCCTATGCAACAGCTATGAAAATTCGCTTACCTGCGTTAAATCTGTTCTATTATCCCGATCTAGCAGTGACGTGTGATCAGCGCGATCGCCTCTCTAATGAAGATTTATATTGTGCATCCTAAATTAATCGTTGAGGTGTTATCTGACTCAACGGAAGCCTTTGATCGAGGAGATAAATTTGCTGATTATAAAACGATTGTAGAGTTTGAAGAATACATTTTGATTCATCAAAAACAGATTTTAGTTGAACAGTTTCAACGTCAATCAGGCAATTTATGGATTCCTCATATTTATTGCCTCGGAGACACGATTGAGTTGATGAGTATGGGGTTTACCTGCCCAATTGAAGCTCTTTATGAAAACGTTGCACAGTTAATTTAGTTGTTTTAACGCTAATAGATAGCGATCGCCCCAAAATTACCTCCTAATCCTGTTTCGATAGCTGCTGCACAAAGGCAATGTGTTCCGGTGAAGCCAATCCTTGTTGAATCACAGCCAACACTTGCACCATGTTTCCCGCTAGCAGGTCATTGACCGCCAACCACAGCCCCGGAAACATCCGACTGCGAATTACCCCCTCTGCCTCTATGGGCAGCGATACATACTCTCCTTCTTCTAGATAAAACCAGTCTACTTTTTGGTCAAAAACCTGCCAGACGATATACTCCTGAATGCCATTGCGCCGATAAGCCCGTTTTTTATCACCCAAGTCGATCGCTGCGCTACTGGCTGCAATCTCTGCTACCAGTTCTGGTGCCCCTTCCACATAATCATCCTCACTTAGCCGTGCCTGCCCACCACACGACTCCTCAATTAGCAGCACTGCATCCGGTTGGGGTTCATTGTCGAGATCAAGACGAACGGTGGGTTCAATGCCCAACGCCACACCGAATGTGGAACTCTCATAAACGCCTAGCCAGGTAATTAAACGCCCATGCGGTTGACCATGACTTCTAAACCGTAGAGCAGCAGGCACGTAGACAATTCCTTCAACTAATTCGGCTTTTTTCAAACGAGTCATCGCGTTGTAGCGCCGCTCAAATTCATAACGGTTGAGGCGATCGCCATTTTCTAACGGTGGCAGTAGTTTTTGATGAGGGGGTGTTTTGACCATAGGATTGCCCTGCAAGGCTCAATCGCAAGCTTGCGTTTTTCCAATCATATCGAGTGCTGCTAAAGGGTGAGATAAATTTTAGGGGGCAACAGGGAGGTAGATAAATTCTTAACGCCAGGATGTTAGGCTCTAAAAAAGTATTGCTGAAAGCCCCATGAGGCGTGATTCCCATTACCAAGTCAGCCCAAGAGCAAAAATTGGTTTACCGCTTGGGCTGATAGAACGCGCAATCAGCAACTTTAATCACTAATCAGTAGCACAACTTTACCGATGTTTGATCTGGCTTCCAGGAATTGGTGGGCGGCAGCGGCTTCTGCCAGGGGAAAGGTGCGGTTCAGGTGAATTCGCAGTTGCTGTTGGTCGATTAAGCGGGCGCACTGCTGCAAAATTTTTGCCTGGTCTTGCTGTGCTTGGACTAAGCCTTTGAGCATGGGGGTGAGCATTAGTTCAAAGCTGATGCGGAGGTTGCGATCGCGCCCAGTCTTCCAATCTGTCTCTGCATCTGCTCCTAAGATCGTCACCACATCGCCATAGATGCGCGTTGCCGCAAAGGATTTAGAGAGAACCGCACCACCGACGGTATCAAAGCTGAGGTCAACGCCTTCCCCGTTTGTCCAATCTAGAGTTGCCTGTACGAAGTCACGCTGATTGTAGAAGATGGGAAAGTCGGCTCCAAGCTGGCGGACAAAATCGGCTTTTTCCTGGGAACTGACGGTAGTTGCGACTTCTACCCCGGTGAGTTTTGCCAGTTGAATCGCAACGTGCCCTACGCCGCCTGCGCCAGCGTGGATCAGGGATTTGCGTCCTGCTTCGAGTCTGCCGCGATCGTAGAGTGCTTCCCAGGCGGTGATCAGGACGAGGGGGGCAGCGGCGGCTTCGGCAAAGCTGAGGGATTTGGGTTTGTGGGCAACGAAGCGCTGATCGACGACTGCGAGTTCGGCGTAGTTGCCGGGGTGTCCACCCAAGCCTGCGTTACAGAAGTAAACTTCGTCGCCGACTTGAAAGGAGGAGACACCGGGGGCGATCGCCTCCACCACACCCGCCCCATCGCAACCCAGGACGGCGGGCATCTGGTCGGGGAAGAAGGTGCCGCGTTTGCGAAGTTTGGTGTCGATGGGGTTGATGCCTGCTGCTTTGAGGCGAACTAAAATTTCGGTGTTTCGCTCAATCTGCGGATCAAGGATTTCTTGCAGTTGCAGAACGTCAGGATCTCCGGGGGTAGTCATGACGACGGCTTTCACAGGCTGGCTCCTCAACTCTTTAGTAGACCTCTTGCGTGAATTGTTGCACGATTGAGACGCACAGCAATCCACGCATTCAAATCAGCCCACCTGCAAGAGGTCTAGCCCAGAAATTGAGCCATATTTGTGTCCCGGACGTAACCTAGCGCTCAAACTCACTTTGAAGTGTTAAGTCCAGATCTGTTTCAGGCTCAACGACAACTACCTCAACTTCTTCTTCGCCGCCCCCTAGCAGCAGTGAACCCAGAGCGCCCAGTCCTGCTCCGGCCAGCACTTCACCCAAATCGATTGAACCCAAGATTTCTGACAGAACGGCTGCCGCTGCTGCTCCAATCACCGCTCCTCTAAGGAAGTCAGGGTCAGTGTCTTCTGTGATTACCTGTGTGTCAGTAATGACTTCAGATGTAGCCTCAATGGGTAGAGTCTGACTAGACATGAGCGTGATTTCTTCCGATACAAATTGAGTGCCGCCGCCGTTGGGCTGCAATTCTCCTTTAATCTCGCTACCAGCGGGAATCAAAACTGTTCCGGCAGAAGATCGCACGTCTTGAGCTACAACCAGCGTCACAGAAGCTGTTTCATCGGGTGTGACGATAATTCTCTCAGCTTCTTCGTAACGCACTGGAATGACCGTTCCAACAGGGACAACAAGCCGTGTAGTTTGGGGGAAGAGTTGTCCTACCAGGTATGGCTCATTTGCAGCCGCAGGAGCCGCTAGTAAGGCTGGTAGGGTTGCTACTGAAGCCATTCCCAATGCCATGAACAGAGCAGTTCTAGATTGCCAGCGTTTTGAAATTAACATTAGTTTTTCTCCTGATCCCTGATCGTTTACAACCGTTGAGTTTCAAAGTCTTTTTTGCTTTGCTTTTCGCCTTAAAGACTTCTTGTTAAAGCAGGGAGCATTTTGATCAGATACTTTACAAGTTACGACGGGATGCGATCGCCCTACTTCATTCTCTCGACTCATCCAATGGAATGATTTCTGACGAAATTGGGCGATAAATGTCGTGTTTTAGTCAGTTGAAGCTCCACTGCTAAATTTACTGACCTCAGTAGAATTTGATTGTTCCTGCACCTTAAAGAATGCATTAAATCCTACAGACTTCGCGTAGACTCTTCACCTCTGTACTGGTCAAGTCTCGCCACTGTCCTGGCTCTAGCCCTGAGAGTGTGAGGGTAGCGATCGCCACCCTGACCAACCGCAGCGTTGGAAAGCTGATCGCTGCCGTCATCCGTCTTACCTGACGATTGCGCCCCTCGGTCAGCGTAATTTCCAGCCATGCCGTTGGGACATTCTTACGAAACCGAATCGGCGGATCGCGGGGCGGCAGAGACGGTTCCTCGGTTAATAGCTCAGCTTTCGCCGGACGAGTCCGATAGCCTTGAATCACCAGTCCTTGCCGTAGCAGAATCAGGTCTGCCTCAGCCGGAATCCGCTCGACCTGCACCCAGTAAACGCGAGGGTGCTGAAATTTTGGGTCGGTCAGTCGATGTTTAAGCCGCCCATTGTTGCTCAACAGCAGCAGTCCTTCACTGTCTCGATCGAGTCGCCCGACTGGGTAAACATCTGGCACATCAATGTAATCTTTGAGGGTGCGTCTGGAAGCGCCCCCCTCAGAAGCGGCATCGGTGAATTGGGTTAGAACGTCGTAGGGTTTATAGAACAGAAGGTGGCGATCGCGCACGTCAAACAACTCATTTTATTAAAAAATCTTAGTTAAGCTGTCCAAATCTTTTACACGGCTTTACGCTTAAAATCAAAGGCTTTGGAAGAGAATGTTATGGATAAGCAAAGATATCGGTTCGTTTGTACGCTCTCCTTTGGTGATATCTACGGTCAAATTATCGTCTGGTTAATTGTAATCTTCATGAGTCTGGCAACTGCCCTGGCGCTGATGGGTGCCAGCCGTCCAATCTATGCTCTAGCAACCGTTGGGCTAATTTTGGTGCTTTCCCTACCGTTTCTGCTCTTTGCCTTCGTCACAACTCTGCTTAATCACATCGAGTTTGCCGAAGTTAGCCCTCAAGTAGAAAGCAGCACACAGCCCAGCCCAGCCTCCAGTCAGCGCCCAGCCCAAGCTGCGGGCTAAGGTCTGCTCCAAAGAGCATTTCTTAAGAAGTTCCCTGCCTTCGGGTAGGGGCTTTTTATTTGCGTCAAGATAGATACAGGAAAACTCTACATATCAGTTTGAGTGCGATTGAGCATGATTGAACATGACGTAATCATCGTGGGCGGCGGTTTAGCAGGATCAAGGGCGGCGGTAGAAATTGCCAGAATAGATCCGCGCTTGAGCATTGCTGTTGTTGCCAAAACTCACCCGATTCGATCGCACTCTGTCGCGGCTCAAGGCGGAATTGCTGCCACCCTCAAGAACATTGATGACACCGACACCTGGGAAGCTCACGCCTTTGACACGGTGAAAGGTTCTGATTATCTGGCCGATCAGGATGCGGTCGAAATTCTTACCCGCGAAGCACCGGACGTGGTGATTGACCTGGAACACATGGGCGTGTTGTTTTCTCGCTTGCCCGATGGACGCATCGCCCAACGAGCCTTTGGCGGACATTCCCACAAACGCACCTGCTACGCCGCTGACAAAACTGGACACGCGATTTTGCATGAACTGGTGGCAAACCTGCGCCGCTACGGGGTGCAGATCTATGACGAATGGTACGTGACCCGCCTGATTCTCGAAGAAGCCCAGGTGAAAGGCGTAGTCATGTATCACCTGCTGGACGGACGAGTGGAAGTGGTACGCGCAAAAGCCGTGATGTTTGCGACGGGCGGCTACGGGCGGGTCTACAATACCACGTCTAACGACTTTGCCTCAACGGGCGACGGGCTAGCGATGACCGCCGTTGCCGGACTGCCACTGGAAGACATGGAGTTTGTCCAGTTTCACCCCACAGGACTGTATCCGGTAGGGGTACTGATTTCAGAAGCGGTGCGCGGCGAAGGGGCTTATTTGATTAATGCGGAGGGCGATCGCTTCATGGCTAACTACGCCCCCAGCAAAATGGAGCTAGCCCCCCGCGACATCACCTCTCGCGCTATCACCAAAGAAATTCGGGCGGGGCGCGGTGCCCACCCAGACGGCAGCGCAGGCGGTTCGTTTGTTTACCTCGATCTGCGCCACATGGGGCGAGAAAAAATCATGAGCCGCGTCCCTTTCTGTTGGGAAGAGGCACATCGCCTGGTGGGAATTGATGCGGTCGATCAGCCGATTCCAATTCGTCCAACGGTTCACTATTCGATGGGCGGCATTCCGGTGAACATAGACGGACAGGTTCGCAGTGGCGCTGATAGCTTGGTTGAAGGCTTTTTCGCTGCTGGGGAAGCGGCTTGCGTCTCTGTCCATGGGGCAAATCGGTTAGGCAGCAATTCCTTGCTGGAATGTGTGGTTTATGGCAAAAGGACGGGAGCGGCGATCGCCCAATACGTCCAGTCGCGCAAACTCCCCGAAATTGACGAGCAACGCTATCTCACCCAGGCAGCGCAGCAAATTCAAGCCCTGATCGACCAGCCCGGTGAATATCGAATTGATCAAGTCCGTCAGTCCTTCCAGGACTGCATGACCGACCACTGCGGCGTGTTTAGAACCGAATCGGTGATGCGCGAAGGGCTAGAGAAACTGCAAGCGATTCGCCAGCAGGCGCAAAAGATTTACCTGGATGACAAAGCTAAACTCTGGAACACGGAGCTAATCGAGGCGCTAGAACTGCAAAATCTGCTGATCGTGGGTGAAATCATTCTCACGGGGGCGCTCAATCGCCAGGAAAGCCGAGGCGCACACTGCCGCGAAGATTTCGCAGAGCGCGATGACACCAATTTCCTTAAACACACGATGGCTTATTATTCTCCGGCGGGGATACAAATTGGCGATCGCCCCGTCGCCATCACCCTGTTTGAGCCACAGGAAAGGAAATATTAGAACTCCTCCTTTGCAATGGTCAGGACATCTTGATAAAGCTGTTGGCTAATACGTTTTCCTTGAGAAATAAGTTCATCTAGTATCTCCTTTACAGAAGGTACAAACCCTCGCTCTTTTGCAAGCAACAGAGTGCCAACTGTTCCAATCACAGGTAGGCAACGAAACTTAGCAACTTGTCTTGCCTCCAGATCGTCTATCAGAATCTGGTCAGCCAATAATTCTTCCGCTAAGAGGATGGCTGCACATTCTCCTAAGCCAAGTCTTGTCTCCATAGCAAAGTCAAACACTTTTTGCGGATCGCTGACTGCCTGTACCTCAAGCCACTGCAATGAACGCACAATATCTACCGCTGGATGTTTTCCTGTCGTTAGTTCACTATAGACTTCCTGGGGAATAACGATCTTCCTAAATACATCGTGCAAAAGCTCAATTCGTCCAACTTTTGCTAATTCACTAAGCGGTGTAGTGTCTGAAACAACAATCACGTTTCCTATTTTTCCAAAACACGTTTTGCTTGAGCAATTTCTTCCTCAATCTCTTCCTTTGATTGCGAGGCAAACGGAGAAATACCATAACTATCCATTAGGTTAGAAAGTTGCCAGCGATCAATATTTAATAGTTCTGCCGCTTTACCAGAACTTATATCAGAATGCTGCAACAACGTCATTACATAAGCTTCTTTGGCTTTATGTTCGGCTTCAGCCTGGTGTAATTCAGGAACATTTGGAATAGATACGGTAAATTTAACTTCCGTCTCTGAGTGTTGGGTTTGCATTATGTATAGCCTTAACTGCAAAGAGTCATAGCATTCAGATCATAGCAAAGAGGATTTGCTACAGCTGAACACGAGCAAATTCATTGATAGAGGTAACTTTTGCATAACCCTCTGCCAGTGCTCCCATAAAAGCCGCATGAACTTCAGCAGCCTTGACGGTTCTATCTTTGTACTCCAAATCTCTCGTTGCACAAGCATCTTCAATCACAACGCACTGAAGCCCAAAATCGAAAGCAGCACGGGTTGTGGCATCAATGCACATATGACTCATCGCGCCACAAATAACCACTTCTTTAACTTCAGAATCTTTGAGATAGCTCAGCAAAGAGGTATCTCTGAAGCTATTGGGAAAATGTTTTACAATAACCGTTTCATTTGGTTCAGGAGCTACACTTTCGTGAGTTTCAGCGCCTTGGGTATCTGGCAAGAAAAATGTTGCTTCCGGTTCTACCGAAATATGTTGGATATGGAAAATCGGAGATTGTTCTTCTCGAAACTTCTGTAGAAGCTTTTGAGCATTTTTACGGCTGGTTCTACACCAACCAATTCCCAATTTCCACCAGGAAAATAATCGTTTTGAATATCAACCAGAATTAAGCCTTGTTTCACATCTGCTCCTTTCATAAATCATCCTTGTTGACTGTTCGTGTACTCATGCTCACACTCAGGCATCCCTTTTGGATCGCCTTAGCCTGAGTATGAACGAAGGATTTAAGTATTTCAAGTACGTACAATATGTTTGGGAACTATCAAAAAGTATTGTTGGAACAAAATTCAAATGCCACATAAGCAATATATGTGTCCAGTAGAAGCCCTTGTTGATGTTGTTGGGGGTAAGTGGAAGATGCCAATTCTTACACTTTTGTTTCAGGGCACCAAACGCTATGGGGAACTAAGACAGCATCTTCCAGGGGTAACTGAGCGGGTACTAACTATGCAGTTAAGGGAATTGGAACAGTCTGGCATTGTTCACAGAAAAGTGTATGCCGAAGTTCCTCCAAAGGTAGAATATTCTCTGACTGATTTGGGTCTGAGCCTAGAGCCTGTTTTACAAGTAATGCTGAGTTGGAGTGAGAAGTACCTGTGTATGACTGAGCAAAAAGCAGATTGGTGGGAAGAAATTCGCAACTCTGATCAAGATTCAATTTCACCCACTACTCCCCTTCTGATTAAAGATTAGGTATTAAAAGATTGAAGATGTCCCCGATCTTTTAGTAGGAAAGGAGTTAACCAGCAAGCCCAAGAATGTACAAATACCTGATTGGCTGACAAAACTGCTGAAAAGCTGATTCTTTCGTTCTGTAGGCTTCGGCTGCGCTCAGCCTGCGGAGATGGGTACGGTGTGGATTGAGCGAAGTCGAAATTCATGCCCGAAGATTTGTCAGGCAACCAGGTACAAATACTGTTTATTTAACTTGGGAAACATTTGCTGAAAGCTAGGAGCGATCGCCAATTTCCCCTCAACCGAATTTGACGGCGCAAAAGTGCCCAAACTAAGTTTTCTTCCTTCGCCAAAAAACTCAGCCAGGTGTTACTGTCAGCCGTGATTTGCAAATTTGGTTTACCTACAAGTCCGGTTTGAATGTTCAGTTGCTTGTCGCGAATCGTGATCGTTGCCTGATGGCTTTCCGCACCCGTAAAGGTGAAATGATAGACCGCATCTAGTCCCTCAGCTTGGTTGCGCTGAAACAAGAGTGGCATTCCCTGCAAAAAACCTTCAACCGTGCGGGGCGGCACTAAAGTGTTTCTCACCTGCTTGACTTGTTTGTGCGGAAACCGCTGTGCAACGTGAGTCTCTGCATCAGAACCAGGCACAACATAGATCGTCTCATCCTTATCCTGCAAAGGTTTGACCACTTCCTGGACAAAGCCCACGCGATTTCTGAGAAATGGGCCGATCACGTCTTCTCCGGCGGGGCAGACAGCCATGCAGTACGCGGCTTTGTAGTTTGCGCCAAAGGAAAGGCTCTGCCACATGGAGGCAGATTCGGACGGGCTAACTTTCTGGCGATAGTTCTTAAAACTGCGGCTTTCTGCCACTTCTCCGGCCCAATCTCCAAACCCGCCCATAAATTCACGATAGTTGTGGGTGTAGCAGGCAGAGAAGTCAAAGTGTCCATCAGCGGCGATCGCCCCCACCGGGCAAGCCACTACGCACAGTCTGCATTCCAGACAAGGATTGTAATCAATTGGGGCGCTGTAGGCACTCACCTCTGTGTCGATCAGCACCGTGCCCAGCAAAATGAAATTGCCAAACTTAGGGTGAATCACATTGCGATGAATGCCCATGTGTCCCAGACCGGCCGCCACTGCCACTGGCTTATGTGAAACCACCCAGACCTTGCCAGGAAAACGATCCATCTCCATTGGAAACCCCATTGCTGGATTCAAAGCTCGAATGCCTCGTCGCTCCAGCGCTGCCACAATGTGGCAGCTAATGTCATTTACCTCATCTCCGGTGTGGTGAAACTCGACATTGGCAACCGATCGCGCCGGACTGCGGACGTTTTCACGATTCATTCGGCAGACAAAGCTGATTAGTGCTTTGGTCGGTGGAAAGGCGGTCAGAATGTCCCGTTGCTGGTCGGCGATCGCCATTCGCTCCAGTTCGACAAACCCGACATCATCTGCGCCTGCCTCTAAACAAAGCTGTCGCAGCCAATCTGCATCCAGCGTAGTAACCGATTCTTCACGAGTCGCCTCTTGCTCACGAAACCGCTTGACCGTTGGATGCTGTTCAAACTGAGACATAAGTTTCCTCATTAGTTTCGAGTGTATATACACTTTTGATAAGCTTAACTACCAAGATTTTTTGATAAAAGGGCTAGGGGTAATTTTTCAATTCCTCAGAACCACCGTTTCACGAACCAAAGACACTGTGTTAGCCAAACCGAACAACAGCATTTGCCATTGCTCTGTACCTAGTCTTTCAACAACTTGCTGCTGAGCTGCTTTCCAAAGGGGAAATGCCTGCACCAAAGCAGACTGCCCTGCGGCGGTCAGGGTGACAATTCTCTCTCGCTGATCTTGTCCGGGTTCAATGGCAATTAGCCCCTGTCGCTGAAGCGGTTTGAGGTTACGAGTCAGGGTAGTGCGATCCATCACTAAAATCTGAGCCAGAGCTTTCATTGTGGGTGAGCCTGCCTGGGACAAAGCAGCCAGCAGCGTAAATTGATTGACTAGCAGCCCACTCGATTGCAGCCTTTCATCAAAAAACTGGGTGATGACCCGAGTTGCCTTGCGTAAGCTAAAGCAGGTACAGCTTGCAGGAACATTGGGATTGAGGGAGTTGGATTGTGATTCTTGTGCGTGCATAATAGATGTATATACACTTAACTGCGTTCTGTCAAGCGATCTGCTCATGCAGAAAATGTCAGGGAAGTGTGGCGATCGCCCACCTGTATGTTGTCTTAGTTTTTTCTCAGCGATATCATGCTGACAAAAATTACCTGATTCACCATTTACATGAAACCTGAACTAGGCACATCTCAACCCCTAGAGTCTTACCCTTCAGTTCGCACAATAGCCCGCGTGTCTGCATCTGCCTTAACTCCGTCTAGATTTTTTGAGCAGTATCAAAGGTCAGGGCTACCAGTAATCGTGACGGGTCTACTAGATGCTGAACCTAATTGGAGTCTGGACTATTTGCGTGAGAAACTGGGTACGTTTGCACTACCCATTCGGCGGTATGGGCGAGAACAGTATGAGCAAGATAAGCGCAAGTGGAAAAGCATTGGCAGCGGCACTGAAGCCCAGCGCGTCCCCTTCACTCACTATGCAGAAATGCTGCAAAGCGGTGAGGCCAGAGAACATGATATCTATTTGGTCAAACGCTCTCTCAAACATACACCGCTGGAGCAAAATTTAACTTCCCTTCACAGAGTCGGAGAGCAATTGGGGTTATCCCCGATTAGCGATTTTAATCTTTGGCTAGGCACATCAGGACACACCACCTGTCTGCACTATGACCCGATGGATGGCACCCTGTTGCAGCTTCATGGCGCAAAAAAAGTGGTGCTTTTTCCGCCGTCACAGCTTTATAACCTTTACCCGTTTCCCTTTTGGGTACATCTGCGTCACGGCTTGAAAATGCGGGCTTCCTACAGTCAGGTCTACCCCGAACGTCCGGATTTTGAAGCATTTCCTCGATTGAAACAGGCCCTTCAGCATCGCTATGATGACGTGTTGCAGCAGGGGGAGGTGCTGTTCATCCCGGCTGGCTGGTGGCACGAGTTGACTACGGTGGGAGATAAGGTTGGGGATGGAATAGTTTGCTCTATAAACCGCTTTTGGCATATTCCAGCGGGGCGATCGCTTGGTCTATGGAGCAAGTGGCGAGTGCATTTGGGCAGCGTTTGTGCAATTCCTCACATTTTGGGCGATGTTGGGAGGGCGATCGCCAGCGGCAACGCTCAGATGCTGAGCCAGATCTGGCAGAAAATCTAAGGAAAATAACGTATAACCTCGACGCAGATTGTGATAAAAGTGAGACACTCTTCCTTCTTGAGGTTATGCAGAGCAAATTTGCGTATCCCGTTGTGCTGATAAGTCTGGTTGCGGCCTTGGCTTTTGCAATGCAGTGGGTACGCGAGCTAAATCGCACTCACCATTTAGTGATTGCGACCGCCAGCAGAGATGGCGAATATTTTGCCTTTGCCAGCGTATTGGCAGAAGTCGTTAACCGCCATCATCCTGATATCAAAATCAGAGTGCGGGAGACGGCTGGCTCGGTCGAAAATATGGCGTTGCTGTCGCGCAATCAGGTGCAGTTGGCGATTGTGCAGAGCGATACGCCCGTCCATTCGTCGGTCAGAGCCGTTGCCTATTTGTTTCCAGAGGTGTTTCACCTGCTTGCAACCGAGGAGTCTGGCATTGAGGGAATGGCTGACCTGCGCGGCAAACGAGTCGCGCTGATGCCTGAAGGCAGCGGTTCCTATGCGCTGTTTCAGGCGGTTAGCCCTCATTATGGGTTAAATCAAACGAATTATCAGGCGATCGCCCTTCCCGCTGACCAGGCTTCCGCTGCTCTACAGCAAGGGCAAGTCGATGCCCTGTTTCGCGTTATCGCTCTGGGTAGCACCTCAATCAGTCAACTGCTCGAACCAGGACAAATTCGCCTGATTCCCATTGATCAGGTAGAAGCGTTACGGCTTTCCTTGCCTTACCTGGAAGCGACTCAAATTCCTAAAGGCACCTACAGCGGGGCAGCTCCGATTCCACCCGACAATATTCCAGTGGTGGCAGTACGGGCAGAATTGGTCGCCCACGAAAGCGTAAATCCGGAAGTCATTCGAGAAGTAACCCGTACCCTGTTTGAGCGACGCAGCGAACTCATAGCGCAATACCCCCGTGCCGCCAACATTCGCCTACCCGAATCAGCAGAAAACCTGGGAGTTCTGCTGCACCCTGGCGCTAGAGCCTACTACAGCCAGGACAATCCTAACTTTTGGCTTGAATATGCTGAACTCATTGGGTTGCTGCTATCAGTCACCGTTCTTTCGGTGTCTGGATTCTGGCAATTTCGGCTGTGGCTCCTGGCAGGTCAAAAGAATCGCGCCGATCGCTATAACTTAGAAATCCTGGAACTGATTGAGCAAGTTCAAATGGTGAACGACCTGGAGCATCTCTACAAAATTCGCCATCAGCTTTTTGAAATTTTTGCTCATGTCGTCATGGACCTTGACAAAGATCGAATTTCACCCGAATCCTTCCAATCTTTCACCTTTCCCTGGGATGTGGCGATTACAACAATTCGCCATCGTGAGATGATTCTGCTAAACCTGCACCATAAGTCCTGATGTCAACGCTTCTGGTTATCGGCAACAAAAACTATTCCTCCTGGTCGCTACGTCCCTGGCTGGCAATGAAGCAAGCGGGACTTGATTTTACTGAAATTCGCATTCCCCTAGATACGCCTGAAACCCATGACAGAATTCTGCAATATTCGCCTGCTGGCAGAGTTCCTGTGCTGATTCACAATGACCTGACGATTTGGGATTCTCTCGCCATTGGTGAATATCTGGCAGAGCAGTTTCCGGGACACTGGTGGCCAGAAGAGAGCGCGGCAAGGGCGATCGCCCGCTCTGTCAGCGCCGAGATGCACTCTGGGTTTAGCAACCTGCGACAACAGATGCCAATGGACTGCCGCGCCCGACTTCCCAGACAGGGTAGGGCACCTGGCGTACAGACCGATATCGATCGCGTTGTCGAAATCTGGCGTACCTGTCGGCAGCAGTTTGGTGCTGGTGGTGATTTCCTGTTTGGTCAATTTACCTTTGCCGATGCAATGTATGCACCTGTCGTGTCTCGCTTTGTCACCTACGAAGTCGAGCTAGATAAAATTGCCAGAGCTTATACCGATGCAATCTGGTCACTTCCAGCAATGCAGGAATGGCTCGAAGCCGCCGCCACTGAGCCAGAATATCTAGCAGAATCTAAGCTTTAGTAGAATGCTCAGATCTGCAACTTCTCAAAGAAGTCGCAGATTTCACCCCCTTCGTCAATGTTCAACCTCAGTAAGATAGAAGGCTTACCCTACCCTTGATTTAGCTTGCATCATGCGGATTCTTTTAGTAGACGACGAGGTGGAATTAACAGATCCTCTAAATCTGGCACTGACCCGCGAAGGCTACAGCGTCGATGTTGCTCATGATGGAGCAGAGGGAAACCAGCTAGCTGCTCAGGGCAACTATGAGCTACTGATTTTAGACTGGATGCTGCCTCATCAGAGCGGGCTGGAGATTTGCCAGGAATTGCGATCGCACGGTGACACTACTCCCGTCCTCTTCCTCACCGCCAAAGACACGATCGACGATCGGGTAAAAGGGCTGGACGCTGGAGCAGATGACTATCTCATCAAGCCCTTTGAACTGCGAGAGTTATTGGCACGAGTGCGGGCATTGCTGCGCCGTCCGCCGCTCCAGGAAGCGCCCGTACCAGCACAACGCCTGCGAGTTCAAGACTTTGAACTGGATCTGGAAAACCAGCTTGCCTATCGGCAGGGGCGCACCATTGAACTGTCAGAAAAAGAAAGTCAACTGCTAGCTTACTTAATGACCCATCCGCATCAGTTGCTCACCCACAGACAAATTCACCATCATCTCTGGGGCGAAGGTCAGCCCAGCAGCAACGCCCTGGCCGCCCAGATTCGCCTGCTGCGTCGCAAAATTGAGGCAAGCGGTGAACCGCCACTGATTCACACCGTCTACGGAAAAGGCTACCGCTTTGGCTCTTCAGAAGGCAGCAGTGAACATTAATAGGAAACCTTCACCTCTGTTACACACGTATTGCATCAATGTCTTGCAGCTAGCCACAAAGTTCAATTCCGAAATCTAAGAATTCTGCTAACCGTAAATTTCCTAAATCATAAAGTCAATTTAGATTAGATTACATTATTCGCATCGCTCTTAAACTTGCCAATTGGTTTGGGAGAAATTTGTGTTTTACAGTTGCATTATTAAGTTTCAATCAACACTAACCCAACGTTTGAAACTTTTGAGACCGAATTTGGTCTGCACGTAAGTTTTTGGGTGCAAGCAATACAGTGCAGTTTTGTCAGGCTTTTGCAGGCAACTCACCTGCAAGGCGATCGCCTCACCTCCAACTCAACCTGCTCGATCTCAAAATTTAGAATGGCGATCGCCTACTTCCCTATTGCCATCGATTGCTTTAACAAATATGGTATCTATAGGGCAAGACATCAAAGCTCCCGATAGAATCTGTAAAATAAAAACCCACAAAAATTTATTTCTTCACTTTTTTTACGCGCCAATCGACTTTTCCCTAGATCATTTATCTTGCTTTTACCAAAATAGATCAACTATCTTGTTAAGATGCGTGACTAACCAAGCTTGAAAAATGAGCAAAAAGGATGGCACAAATATCCTTCAATGAAGCAGATAGACTGAATGCACTAAAGCGCTACAGAATTCTTAATACTGCTCCAGAGGAGGCATTGGATGACCTCGCTAAGCTGGCAGCCCGCATCTGTGGAGTTCCGATCGCGCTAATTAACCTGATCGACTTAGACCGCCAGTGGTTTAAGTCGAAAGTTGGGTGGGATGCAGTCGATGTTCCCAGAGACATTGGCTTTTGTGAGCATACAATTCTCCAGCACGATGAAGTTCTTGTCATCTCAGACACATTATCCGATGTGCGGTTTGCTAGCGACCCTCTAGTTACCGCCCATCCCAATGTCCGCTTTTATGCGGGTGCGCCTCTAGTCACCCCAGAGGGCTATGCGATCGGCACCCTCTGTACGATGGACTCGGTACCCCGCACTCTCAGCGCTGACCAGCTAGACACCCTGAGAATTCTCAGCCGTCAGGTAATCACGCAGTTAGAGCTAAAGGCGAACGTCACCCAGTTAGAGCGCACCGTAAACCGCCAAAAGCGGGTAGAAAATGCTCTACAGCGCAGCAACCAGCGCTTCCACCAAACCCTGGATGAGCTTCAGCAAACCCAGACGCAACTAATTCAAACTGAGAAAATGTCTAGCCTGGGACAAATGGTTGCAGGCGTTGCCCATGAAATTAACAATCCGGTTAGCTTCGTTTATGGCAATCTAACTTACGTCAATCGTTACATTCAAGATTTGTTTACCCTGTTGAATCTTTACCAGCGTCACTATCCTCAGCCAGCGCCAGAAATTCAGCAGTGGAGCGATCAAATCGACCTGAATTTCTTGTCTGAAGACCTACCCAAAATTCTGGCTTCGATGAAAGTTGGGGCAGACCGAATCCGGCAGATTATTCTCTCGCTGCGAAACTTTTCTCGGCTAGACGAAGCAGAAAAGAAAGCCGTTGATCTGCATCAAGGCATCGACAATACCCTGTTAATTTTGCAGCATCGACTTAAGCCAGCAGTTGATCATCCTGGAATTGAGGTCATTAAAACCTATGGCAATATTCCGCTAGTAGAATGCTACGCTGGACAGCTTAATCAAGTGTTTATGAACATTTTGAGCAACGCTGTTGATGCTTTAGAACAAATTGCTTCTAACTCTTCTACATCAGAAAATATGTCTGCTAAGGGGCGAATTTCTATCAGCACAAGATTTACCAATCGAGGTAAATTTTCTAAATTGCCCTGTGTGGTTATCCGTATTGTTGATAATGGTTCCGGCATTCCTTCAGCGGTTAAAGAAAAATTATTTGATCCTTTCTTCACCACAAAACCTGTGGGTAAAGGAACTGGGCTGGGGTTATCTATCAGCTATCAAATAGTTGTAGAGCGGCATGGAGGCATATTGAAATGTTTTTCAGAACCGGGTCAAGGCACAGAATTTTGGATTGAAATTCCAACTTGCGATGTGCCATCAGGCAGTTTTGAAACCTATTCCTTACCTGCTTCTATTAGATTAGAAGCAGAGGAAAATCTTACGGCAAAAAGCGATTCTAAAGCAGTGACTTATCAGGACGCACCTTTTAGTTAATTAACGCTGGTCAGAATGGAATTTAGATCTTTAGATCTGCAACTTCTTGGAGAAGTTGCAGATCTAAAGCGTTGAACTATTTATCTGCCCACATAACATCCTGCCGTTTTGCATGAATGTTTTTGATGTGTTTTTTACCGTATCAACGGTGATGTGCAGCTTAGCGGCGATCGTTTTATAGGTGCAGTTGGCTCGCCGCAGCAGCCAAACTTCTGATTCGCGGTCGGTTAGCCCATAGCGTTGACGTTCTGCGATCGCCATTTTCTTAGCAGATTGATATCGATCTTCTAGTGCAACTAATAAACAGGGGCGATCGCTACTTTCCAAATCAATCCACTGCACCCGAATCCGAATCGTATCAAGCCCACCCAGTTCAATTTCATCTTCAATCATAAAAATATGATCGGGATACAGGGTGCGACTATCAATCATTAACTGACAGATACGCCAAACTCTAGAGGGAGCGAAGCTAGAGTTTGAATCATCCTGACTGAGACTTTCACAAATCTGGCGAGCGCAGCAATTCGTACAAACTACTTCACCCTGATCTGTCAGAATTAAAATGCCGTCGATGAAACCTTCTATGATGCTATGAATGTCCATTGGGGGGGCTTGAATGAACAACATTTAGCCTCTTAAAACATTAATGATGACCGGAAAGCTTGGCTTGCCAAACATCTCAAACGATTAAGAGGGTTGAATTCCGTAAAAAATTACCTGATCCTGTAAGCGAATTTGTTTTATGACACTACAATGACTGCCGTGCAAATTTCGGTGAGCTTTACATGATTAAACCTTTGTTGCCAATTAAACCCTCAACCGACCTTAAGACTGATTGCTGACCCAATAATCTTTCGCCATAAAAATCTCACCCTTTGGGGTGAAAAAAATTAATTAAAAGTCCTATCAATAGATTTGAACCTGAGCAAAATGGCTCCCTCTAAAAAGGAGCTTTCCCTTTACCCAGTGCAACTTTATAGAGAATTGGGATATTCATATCTTGCATCAAGCTAGTCCGATGACCCGCTCTTAAATCAATTCCGGGCTAACAGCTTAAGTCCGTTTCAACAAACTCAAATGTCCCCTTAGAAGACCTTTCCAACTTGTTTTAACTCGTTTTAGCTTTGAGCCTGGAGATTAATCTCCAGGCTTTAGTGCAAGGACTCTTGCTATTGGTGCAGGATCTCAGTATAAAGACCGTCTTTTGGAATTTTGTCAGCCAGCATTTTCTACAGTTTTGTGAAGTTCTGCCTTCAAGTGCATCCACTCAGTTGAGCCAATACATTATGTTGTGGGTGTAGATATTTGCTTTGAGTAAATTTGCTGTGTTTCAATTTCTCTACGTTCTAACCCACTGGCTGGTTCAGGCAATCCAACCGTTCTTGGTGCCGCTCTGCTTTGTATTTGCCTGGTCGCTCATTCTGATGACGCTTTGGAGTGTTTGGGTTGCCCTTCGGGATGGTGTTGCCAATGCTAAACGAATGCACCAAATTCCCTGTGCAAATTGCCAGTTTTTTACGGGTGACTATCATCTCAAATGCACGGTTCATCCGACTATTGCCCTGAGCGAAGAGGCGATCGACTGTCTAGACCACCAGCCCTCAACCGAAGACAACCTGGTACTTCGCCCTTAAAATACAGGACTCCAAATGCTAATTCAAAAGCTCAACGCCTGTGCCGAGTTTGTGGCAGGGGACGGAACGCTGCTGCGAGAGTTGCTGCATCCCGACAAGCAGCCGCTAGCACTACGGTATAGCCTTGCTCATGCGATTGTCCCAGTTGGACAAACATCTCACCCGCACTCTCTCAAAACCTCTGAGGTTTACTATATCCTCAGCGGCATGGGCAAGATGCATATCGACAACGAAAGCCAGGTCGTTGAGCCAGGAGATGCGGTGTATATTCCGCCTGATGCAAGGCAATTTTATTCATAACTGTGGCTCTGAGCCGCTGATATTTATCTGTATCGTTGATCCAGCTTGGAGAAAGCAGGATGAGACCGTGTATGGCGATCGCCCAACTCTCTAAAATCCAGTC
>JAAUTN010000356.1 GCA_012031415.1 Leptolyngbyaceae cyanobacterium SM1_4_3
AGGGGAGGGATGAGGGATGAGGGATGAGGGATGAATTGTCCGGATTCCTCCTTCCGCCCTCATCCTTCATCCCTCCCCCCTCCTTCCGTCCTCATCCTTCATCCCTTTACTCCTCCTTCCGTCCTCATCCTTCATCCCTTCATTCAGCCACTTGCAGATGGAGTAGACGCGGGTTTTGGGGACATCGGCGATCGCCGCCAGCCCCCCATTCATATCGCCATACAGGGTGCAGTAGCCCACAGCCATCTCCGACTTGTTGCCTGTGGAGAGCAGCAGATACCCAAATTTGTTGGAAATCGCCATCAGCAGGTTGCCGCGAATGCGAGACTGAATGTTTTCCTCGGCGATGCCAAACTCGGTGCCTGCAAACAGGTCGGCAAAGGTTTCGTCGTAGGTGTGCATCAGTTTGCCGATGGGCAGCGTGTGCGTCTGGATGCCCAGGTTGTGAGCTAGCTCTAGCGCATCTGAGATGGAATGGTCGGAACTGTAGGGGGAAGGCATGAGAATTCCCAGGACGTTTGCAGAGCCTAAGGCGGCGGTGGCGATCGCCGCTACCAACGAAGAATCAATTCCGCCGCTCAGCCCAATCACGACTTTAGAAAAACCGCACTTCCGCACGTAATCCCGCACGCCCAGCACTAGCGCTGACCAAATTTCAGCATCGTCGTTTTCGGGTTGGGAAGCGATTACGCCCGTTTGTAAATCTGCCTGAGCCGAATCAAATTCCAGAACAACCAGATCTTCCCCAAAGGCTTTGGCACGACCGACCATTTCGCCCTGGCGGTTAAAGGCAACGCTGCTGCCGTCAAAAATCAGGTCATCATTGCCGCCAACCTGATTGGCATAGATGATGGGTTGTCGGTAACGCTTGGAACCATGCTGCAACATCGATTCTCGCAAGCGCTGTTTGCCCATGCTGTAAGGTGAAGCAGACAGATTCACAATGAAGTCAACGCCCTGACTCGCCAGATCAGCGATCGGATTTGCCGTGTAGTTGCGCTTACCCCAAAACTCTTCGTCATTCCACAGGTCTTCACAGATGGTTACGCCGATGCGAACGCCATCCAGGGTAAAGGAATTGCTCTGCAAACCGGGTTCAAAGTAGCGATCTTCGTCAAACACGTCGTAGGTGGGCAGCAGTCGCTTGTGAAAAATTTGCTGCACTTTGCCACCTTCGAGCAGCGCAGTACTGTTAAACAGCGGTTTGCCGCCATCCTGGAGCGATCGCCCATTTGCTTCGACCATGCCCACCAAAACGGCTACTTGCGGCGGCAGATCTTGCGCCAACTGGTACAAGGTGGAGGCGATCGCCTCCACAAAACTGGGCTGCATCAGTAAATCACGGGGCGGATAGCCGCACAGCGATAATTCTGTGGTTAGCAGTAGCCGCACTCCTTCATCGTTTGCCTGGTATGTGGCAGTGAGAATTTGCTGAGCATTGCCAGTTAAATCACCGATAGTTGGGTTTAGTTGGGCGATCGCAATTTTCATGAAAGTTGGGATTGAGCTTATAGAACAATGAACATTTCAAACAGAACCTACACACTCACCTGCAAAACTTACGCATCCCTTGTGTCTCTGCCTCGTTTCCAGGCTCAGCCTGGAAATGCTAATTCGAGAGGCAGAGCCTCTCGTGATTTGCTTGAGGCGGAGCCTCAGGTTTGTCATTTCCAGGCTCAGCCTGGAAGCGAGGAACAAGGGGCTTAAGCCCCTTGTTAGCTTCTAATTCTTTAACCGAATCTGAATGGCTTTAGAAATTTTTCTAATCTCGAATAAGTCAACTGCTTCAACCAGGCTACTTAATTTTTTGTAGCTATAGTTTCGCGGGTCAAAGGAGGGCGATAATTTTGTTAGTTGGGTGCCAAAGGGACCCAAGTGAATCCATTCATCTTCTTGAGCGATCGCCTCATACGCATCTTTGAGTAGCTTGACCAATTTTTTATTAGTCTTTAATTTTTGACTCTCCGTATTAGAGGTAACATGATCTGAAGCTTTCTTTAGTGCAGTAGATTTATCTTCTTCGTTTAACTTGGTTTCTGTTGAATATCCTTCAACTGAGCTTTCTGTTTGTTTGAGAATTTCAGTGTAGACAAAGCGATCGCAAGCACTGACAAACGCTTCGGGTGTTTTCTTTTCACCAAACCCATAAACGACCAGTCCTGCTTCTCGAATGCGGCTAGCCAATCGAGTAAAATCACTGTCACTTGAAACAATACAAAATCCGTCAAAATTTCCGGTATAGAGTAAATCCATCGCATCAATAATCAGAGCGCTATCGGTCGAGTTCTTGCCCTGCGTGTAAGTAAATTGCTGAATTGGCTGAATTGCAAATTTGTTAAGTTTATCCTTCCATTGAGTCAGATGAGGACGAGTCCAATCTCCATAAATCCGCTTGACGTGAACCGTCCCATACTTTGCCATTTCTTTTAACAGAGGCTCAATCAAGTCAGCGCTGGCGTTATCTGCATCGATTAACACCGCAAGTCTGTTTCCCCTAACTTGAACCTCGTCTCTCATGGGTCTTCGCCTAATTCTTGCAAAATAGCTGTAACCGCAGTTTTCAGTTCTGGTAAACTTTGCTCAATAATCCCCCATAGCTCATTTGTATCTATACGCAAATAATCATGAATTAAAACATCACGCAATCCTGCAATCTTCTGCCAGGGGATATCAGAATACTTTTGTCTAAAATCTATTGGAAGTCGTTTTGTTGCTTCACCAATGACTGCGAAGTTCCGAATTACAGCATCTTGAATCATTGGAGTTTGGGCGAAAACCTCAATTCCTTCCTTTGTGTAAGATTGGATTCTCTCAATCGACTCTAATATGTCAATCAAGTAAAGACGATTATCTCTCATAAGGTTATTGCTTCTTGTAAAACTCGATCTCGGATAAGTTGGTGCAAGTTTTCTGGTTTGGCAACATCGACTTTTCGCTCAAGAAAATCTTCAAGTTCTTGAATTAGAGCAATGCGATCAAAAAGGGTACGTCCCTGTTCAATTTCTACCAGGAAGTCTACATCACTTTTGTCAGTTGCTTCTCCACGGGCAACGGAGCCAAAAACTCGAACGTTGTAAGCTCCATGTTTGGCGGCGATCGCCAATATTTCCTCGCGCTTTTCCTTCAATAACTCATCAATTCCCATAGTCATTTTCTAATTTCAGAAAAGAGATTTTTTGATCAGGGGCGAATGCCTCTTGTAAGGGCGTAGCATTTGGCAATTGTCTTTTGAATTACCCGAAAGATATTGCCCGAATGCCACGCCCCTACAGGGTATTGGATAACAAATAGATTCTTTGAGCATATTCCTAAATAAACACTAACGGTTTGTCTTTTAGCGGCGCAAACGCCTCAGCATCAAAGCGATATAGGCTAGCGGGTCGTCCCGCTCCTCTGGATATCTTGACTCCGGTATCGCATAAGAAACCCAGTTTAAGCAAGCGGGAGCGAAAGTTGGAATAGTCGGCAAAATTTTCGCCCAAAACGGTGGTGTAAAGCTGGTACAAATCGCCCAATGTGAACACTTCTGGCAGCACATCAAAGGCAACGGGGCTATATTCCAGCTTGTTCCGTAGACGACGATAGCCGTATTCCAACACCTGATTGTGGTCAAAGGCGAGTTCTGGAATTTGCTCCATCGGATACCAGGCGATGCCGCTCACGCCGTCCGCGATCAACTCAGCTTCGACAAATCGCACCAGCGCAAAATAGCTGACCGAAAGGTAGCGTTCTCCATAGCTGCTTTCTGCCTCACGGGGATCGCGATCGGGACCGCCAAAGGTGTAAAGCTGCTCTAAATAAAGGTTTTTGACGCGAATCTTTTCAGACAGCACGCGATAGGCAGCGTCCTCCAGGGATTCGCCCCATCGCACCAGCGTTCCTGGAAGGCTCCAATATCCTAAAAATGGTTCTTCGTGACGCATCACCAGCAATACCAGCAGACGATTCTGAGCGGTATCGACCGAAAAGATCACGTTATCGACTCCTACTTTGAAGTCGGCTAGTGTCTGCTGTGGAGACGAGTCAGCAGTCTTTTTCTGGGTGCGTCCTGCCATTCGTATAGCTGTTCCCGATGAATGTAATCCTCAATGGGCGGGGTCAGGATATGGGGATCTCCTTCTTCACGATACGCTGTTGAGGAAACCGCTGGCCCAGTCATGTCAGCGATCGCCACCCTTGCTCCCAGTTCCCTTAACCCCTCTAAATTAGCCTCTTCTAGCGAGTAACCCGGTCGCGGCACAACGAGCAATTTGACCTGCCGAAACAACTCATCTGCCCGATACCAGCGGGGTAACTGCCCAATCAGGTCAGAGCCAACCACCAGGGTAAATTCTGCCTCTGCTCGCTCATTCGTCAACTGCTCACGAGCTTGCTCTACCGTCACTAAAGCTCTAGGACTGCTCAACTCTTGCTGCAAGTGGATATTGTGGCGCAGCGGATCAATGTCCTCGATCAATAATCGCAGCATTGCTGCCCGATGAGGCAGGGGCGTTTGGTGCGACTTAAACGGATTGTCTGATGCCCAAACCCACACCTCGTCAAAGTGATGAGACAGCCAGTTGAGAATCTGCTGATGTCCGGCGGTCGGTGGATCGGCGCTAGTTCCGAAGAGTGCGATGGTTGGCATGGGAGGGGGGAGTAAGGGGTTGGGACTGGGGACTAGGGGCTAGGGAAGAGAAAAAGCCGGGAAAAAGGGTCAGCCCTAATCTACAATCTTCAATCCCTAGCCCCTAGCCCCTAGCTCCTAGCCCCTAATTACGAATTTTGCTCAGTATAAGACTTACGAATTCTTTCTTGTGTACGCTGGGTCATGTCTTGCAGGGCAGGCGAGATTTCAGGGGTGACAGAGAGAGGATGTTCAACCTGACGGATGGGAGCGGGGAAGCTATTGACGGAGGTGAGGGTGCGCTGAGCGATGTGAAGCAGTTCGTCCTCTGGGGCGATCGCCGCTAATTCCTTATCAGTCCGCACTCTTTGCCCTTGTTTCATCACCTGTTGCATCAGCGGTTGTTCACCATCGGCAGCAGGTTCGGTGGCTAGAGCGAGGCGATCGCCCTCAAACTCCTGCGCTGCGCCTGTGAAGCGACGAAAGATTTGCTTGCGTCCGGGATAGGTGACTTTGCCGCTCGATTCTTTCATCACGGGAATTCCGTCGATCTCGACCAGTTTGTAAACGCCATTGGCGGGCGAGCCTGTGACTAATTTGGTGCCCAAGCCATAACCGTCGATTTTGGCTCCTGCTTTTTTCAAGCGCAGAATTTCGTATTCGTCCAGGTCGCCGCTGGCAAAGATGGAAACGTTAGGGAGGAGCGATCGCACCCGTTGCGACAATTCCACCAGATTGCCAGAATCTAGCCGCACCCCGCTTAGCTCCACTTCTCCAGCCTTAACCCGTTCCGCCAATCGACTTGCAGCCGCAACCGAATCATAGGTGTCAATCAGCAGCGGCGCACCGGGGAAGTAGCGGTGAAATGCCGTGAAAGCCTGATCCTCACTTCCTTGAATTGCCGTCAGCGCCATCACCAGCGAATGCGCCATCGTGCCGCTGGGCTGACGACCCAGCTTTAGAGCAGCTAACACATTAGACGTTGCGTTGAGTCCTGCTGCCAACGCTGCCCGTGCTGCCAAGAGAGAAGCCTGGGGGCTAAAGGCGCGTCGCGTACCAAACTCTAGCAGCGTTGCTTCCGGGCCTGCCACATCCCGCAGTCGAGCCGCCCGCGTTGCAATTAAGCTCTGATAGTTCAGCACATTGAGTAAGTAAGTTTCAACAATTTGCGCTTGCCACAGCGGAGCCTCAACCCGCAGCAGCGGCTCATTGGCAAACACAGCAGTTCCCTCAGGCACAGCCCATACGTCACCCGTGAATTGAGCCGTTGCTAACAGTGACCAAAACTCCGCAGGTGCGTTATCAAAAATTCCGGTCGCTTGCAGTGCAGCAATCTGAGCAGGAGTAAAGCGCAACTGCTCCAGATATTCCAAAACCTGAGCTAGCCCCATCGCAATTAGATAGCCAAAATTTTGAGGCAAGTGCCGCACAAACATCTCAAAGCTGGCTTGCCGCTGATCTAAGCCTTCACCGACATAGCAAGCCGCCATCGTCAACTGGTAAAGGTCGGTCAGCAGGCTGTAGTCTTCTCGATGCAGATTCAGCGTTTCGTCTTGCATAATGCCTAAACCAGTTTGCACAGATGGACTAGGTGGAAGAAGGGGAAATGGGGTGGGGGCGATCGCCCCAAAAACAAGCTGCCTCTAATTATAGTTATTTCCACCAAAAATAACTCTCGAATATTTAATGAAGCTGCATTACATTACTTTATCAAATTCGCCAAAACTCAACAAAATGACAAAAAATCAGAACTTTTAGCTGTAAAGCTTTTGGGAGAAAGCTTCTGATTGTATTGAACATAACTAAAATACAGCCGTTTAGATATGTTCAATCTTTATGTCTATTGGATAGGGGCGATCGCTAATAGAGTTTTTTGATAAGACTGCGACGACAGCTACAATCGTTAAATAGTTTGATGCACAGATTTTCCACCATATTCTTCAAGGTACCCGTTATCATTGAATGGATTTTAGTCATGAACTTGAAATATCCAAATGGCTGAGAAGGAAAAGCAGCACTTTGTACCAGTGTTCTACCTAAAAAAGTTCTCGTTGCATTCTCAGGAGAAAAGAATTGGTGTTTTCAACATTTCTTCTTCTAAATTTATTGAAAGCGCAAAACTCTGTGATCAAGCATATAAAAAATATTTTTATGGGCGCGATCTAAAAGTTGAAAATACCTTTGGAAGACTGGAAACAGAATCTTCAAAAATTGTCAACTCTATGTTGAGACAACAAAATATTCCAATAGTACATTCGAGAGATCATCAAATGCTCTTATTGTTTGTCATCACTCTTTTGGGAAGGACAAAGTATACGGCAAAGATGATAGATGATGCAGTGGAAAAATACAAAGAAACTGTTTCATCGATAGATTCTAATGCTCTACTGGAATCTGAGCGAAATATCGATCTGACTCTAACAGATGCGGTTCAAGAATCTTTAGAAAGAGTAGTGCCATACTTTCCAATAGTCAGAGATCTTCATTGGAAACTTATTGTTAACGAAACTGAACAACCTTTTATCACCTCAGACCATCCAGTAGTTCTTTACAATCAATT
>JAAUTN010000357.1 GCA_012031415.1 Leptolyngbyaceae cyanobacterium SM1_4_3
AAAAAAACTTGTACAGCCGCCTGTCTTAAAAAAAACTGATGAAGGTAATATCCTAACTGAAGCATTAAAGACAGATAGCCACTTAGGAACTTTCCTTTCAAACTGTATTCCTTCTAAGGAAAATGGGTTTGATATTGAAGGATTAGCAGTTTATAACAATACAATTTTCCTGGGTTTACGTGGGCCAGTTTTACGAGAGTGGGCGATTATTCTGGAAATAGAAGTTGAAGAGACAGAGCCAGGAATCCTTACTTTGAAAGAAATGGGTGAAGATGAACAGCTTTACAAGAAGCATTTCGTTAACCTCAAGGGATTAGGCATTCGGGAACTGTGCTTTCATGGCAAAGATCTGTTAATTCTAGCGGGACCAACCATGAGCATTGAAGGAGCAATGCGCGTTTATCGGCTTAAGCACGTTCTAGAGCATCCTAGCGATAGCTTATTAAGCCAGGATACGGGAGATCTAGAAGTTGTGTTTGATCTTCCTTTCACCCTGGAAACTGATCATGCAGAAGGGCTTGCATTGTTTCCCTGCTTCGATCAGACCAATGGATTACTGGTGGTTTACGATTCACCTGATCCGGTTAGAAAAGCCGCCTCAGATGCTATTTTTGTAGATATTTTTAGACTGAAATAGAAACAGTACTAACACCAATCCTTTGTGAAGCTGACCTGAACAAGGGGCTTAAGCCCCTTGTTCTACAAGGGTTTATTTTGCTCAGGTTCAAATTAAATCGGTATAAGATGCATCTCGATTTTGCATTTAGTTTTGTAAGTGGCGCGGGTTTCGCCCGCGCCACTTACAAAACTGGGATGTATTCAGTACTATAATTAGGGGCAATCTCGATTCTCTATCTCTCCATCGGGCATGATTGTGTTACAAAAAATTGCCTGGTCAAAAGTATCACTTTCAACGTTTGCATCACGTAAGTTAGCGTAGCTCAAATTAGTTTGACTGAAGTTAGCATTATTTAGACTTGCGTTGATTAAGACGCTGCGCGTTAAGTTTGCGTTACTTAAATCTGCCTCAGCTAAGCGAGCATCTTCTAAGATCGCGGCCCTGATATCGGCATCTATAAGTATTGCTTGATTGAGTGCTGCACCTTCCAGGTTGGCATATCTTAAGATCGAATCTTTCAGGGAAACTCGATTCAAATCTGCCCGAATTAGAACGGCATTGTTTAGCTCAACTCCATCTGCCTGTGCATCATCTAGAACAGCACTTTCCATTCGAGCGCTTTCAAGATTAGCATCTGTCATTTTTGCCTGTCGAAAATTTGTACCCCTCAATGTTGCGCCCCTCAAATTAGCTTCTGATAGGTTAGCTGCTTCTAATACAGCCGACGACAAATTAGCCCGTACTAGTGTGGCTTGACTTAAATTGGCACTTGCCAAATTTGCTTCAGAAAGGGTCGCTTGCCGCAAGTTTGCTTCTACCAAACTGGATTTAGCTAGGACAGAATCTTGGAGATTTGCGCCAGCTAAATTTACTCTATCTAGATTAACGTCAGACAAGTTAGCTTCTATAAGCTCACTTCCTTTGAAGTCGGTGCCCTCTAAACCAATTAGCGATTGGTTGCGAACAATTAAATTTGCCTCAGCCAAAAATTGCAAAAGCTGTCCTTTACGTTGACCACTAAGCTGATGTAGTGTTGCAACTGTTCTGGCTCTACCTAAGTTTGTCTTATTGATAGCTGTTGCGCTCTGGTCTCCTGCTACAAATAAGGTTGTGATTTGGTCAAAATATTTACCTAATACTATCTGTTCTTGCCTGAGATTGATCTGATGGTTTGCATAAAGGAAAATACTCACTAAAAGTAGGGAAAGAATTAGTAGCTGTAAAAGCCAATTCTCTTGGTACTTCAAATTTGATTTGCGCCAAGTCTTAGTAAGCCAGTGTTGAGCTTTCATTGAAGTTCTGAAGTGGCTTAAGTGCCTGCGAATGTTGTGACGATCCGACTGGTTAAAATAGGATATAGCTCAAATAAGATCATGCCCAACACGAATAGGTTAAATAAGTAACGCCAGGAAAATTGCTTGCCTGCTAATCGAACTTGAGGACGTTCCGAGATAGTGGTATTGATAGTCGCAGTGAGACAAAACATGAGGGGTAGGAAAAGCGCCAGGGTAAATCGATTACCGCTAGCGATGGGAATATACCAGGCATAAAGCAATGTGTAAGCAATGAAATAGCTGAAATAGAACAGTAAAAGAAATAACTGGCTCTTAGTAACTTTTATGTTGCGGAGACTTGCTAGCGTGGTGAGGAGGGCGATCGCCAAATAAATTACCAGATACTTAAAATATCCGTAGGATTTTTTAGCAACTGCTATTACTCTGTCTAGACCATCATAAAACCGTTCAAAAATCTCTAAAGCGGTATGTTCTCGCAAATACTTTTCCAGACTGGGAATTTGCTCAGGCGGCATTTCTGGCCAGCCTTTCCCATCTCCATACGCTCTGGTTCCTTGCTCTGCCTCCTCCCAAGAATCATACCAGATATAAAAAGTTGAATTGACGTTATAGAAATAATGTCCAAAAACTCTTTTACTGGTGCTGATGTAGGGATATAGAGTAATCAGAAAACAAGAAATGACTAGAGCCAAACTCAAGATGCGCTGCAAAAAAATATTTCTGGCTCTAGTAAAGTCAATTTTGCCCTTGAAATCGCTGTAAAGAAGATAAGCCGACTGCGCTAAAAAAAGTAGGATAAATAGTGCAAGTCCAGGCAGAATCGAGGCTTTAGTGAGGTGAGTAATGCCAGCCACAATCCCGGTTACTGTTCCTAACTTCCAGCCTGGTTGCTTGAACATCCGAGCCATTAGTAAGAAGCTACAGAAACTTAAAAAATAGAATAAAATTTCAGCTTGAAAATAGGCTGCTCTAAACAGGAATACGGTAAAGGCTGTAATAAGCAGCAGATTGATTGACTGTAGGGTCGAAAAGAATCTCCGAAAAATCAAAAAAAGGCAGGGAAGCAGTGCAATGGATAGGACAATGTTGAAATATTTACCGCGTGTAAAAGATTCATTTTCTGTAAGGCTTGGATCATAAACCAATGACTGTAAGAAGGGGTAGACTGGCATTCGATTGCGTCCACCCACATAGTTATAGTTAGTTTCATATAGACTTCGAGTGTAGCTTAAGTAAGCTCCCTGATCGACACGACTAATGTCTAGATTAATTCTCTTTGAATGTTCTACTGCACCATAGGTATAGAGCGCTAGCAGCAGAAGTGCCAGACACAAGATGCAAATTCTTTTGAATGAGTAGATAGGCTGTATCATTTGAGGTTTGCTTGACTTGATGCTTCTTCTGAATTAGTTGATGAAAGGCGATCGTCCCTACCAGAAACCCTTTACCAGGCATTTAGGACGAAACTAACGAAATAAATTATATTTAAGAATGCAATAGATTGCCCGAAAGCCATCTCGCCAACCAATTTTCTTGCCGTCTTTATACATTCGACCATAGTAGGAAATCCCTACTTCATAAATTCGGCATCCTTTTTTAGCAATTTTTGCTGTGATTTCAGGCTCAAACCCAAAGCGATTTTCCTCAATTCTTACAGATTGAATAATCTCCCGCCGAAAAGCTTTATAGCAGGTTTCCATATCGGTCAGGTTGATATTAGTAAACATATTAGATAGCGTGGTCAAGAACTTATTTCCAACCATGTGCCAGTAGTAGAGGACTCGATGAGGTCCGCCTCCAGCAAAACGAGAGCCATACACCACGTCTGCTTTGCCTTCCAAGATAGGATTAATGAGCAAAGGATATTCCTGGGGATCATATTCTAGATCCGCATCTTGAATGATCACGATGTCGCCTGTTGCAACGCTAAATCCACTGCGTAATGCCGCCCCTTTGCCATAGTTTTCAGGATGATAAATCACCTTGTTGACTTGAGGCTCAATCTCTGAAATCAGCAATTCCCTTGTGCCATCGATTGAACAGTCATCAACGATGATAATTTCACAGTTGCGTATGGGAGATGCCTTGACTGCTTTAACAACGGTTTGGATGGTTTTTACTTCATTAAAGCAAGGTATGACGACACTCAATTTCATAACATATATCAATTCTTTTAGATGATCTTAATAGGTTCGACTCGTTTCAATTAGCGCTTCGATAAAGTATCTCTTTCAATAAAATGTTCGATCGCTTTATTATTTTTTAGATTTGTCAATGCTTAGAAAATATACTCCCAAACGGTCAAGTTATCAATTGCTCAAATTTAACGGCTTGGCTAGAGGTGGAGACTGATGCGATTTTTATGTAAACGCAGGCATTCTGCCCGCATTTACACAAAAATCTGAACCCACTCAGAGGTGGGCTTGAAGCAGGTAACATATCGAAGGGGTAGGATGCGGTTAACTGCGCCCTGAGTCCTTTTCCGGTAGCTTCAAGGACATTTCATTTCTAAATTAGGTGCCTCATTCCTTCTAATTTCCTTCTGATGGAGTTTAGATCGTGACTAAGAAAAAAAGACCCGCGCTGCTGTTGCTGTCTGGAGCGGCGATCGCCCTGATTGCAGGAGGAATTGGTGCCTACTGGCTGCTGGCGCGTCGTCTGCCTGCGGGAGGGCTACCCGTTGGCACAGACGTAATTCCGCAAACGGCACTGATGACGCTTTCCTTTTCCACCGATGAAGGGCAGTGGCGCGACCTGCGGCAGTTTGGCACTCCCGAAACGCAAGAATCGCTGAACCAAACTCTGGCTGACCTGCGCGATCGCCTGCTGACTGCCAACGGCTTTGACTACGAGCGAGACATTCAGCCCTGGGTAGGCGATGAAATCACGATCGCGTTTCTGTCGCCCTCCCTGCCTGCTGAGGATTCAGAAGAGACAGAGCCGCCCATTCTAGAGCCACAGCAAAATCCGCAAACTGCCGTAATGGTTCTGCCAATCGGCGATCCGGCAGAGGCGCAGCAAATTCTAACCAATCCTCAACCCGAATTTAGCGTCAATTTCGCCGAGCGAGACTACCAGGGCGTGACAATCCGGGAATTTGAGGGCGCAGACGCGACCTACTCAGCCGCCGTGTTAGACAATCGGCTGGTGGTCATTGCGACAGAGGGGGAAGCGATCGAGCAGGTGATCGACACTTCCAAAGGAGAGGCTTCTGTGGCTCAGACTCCGGGCTACGGTCAAGCGCTGCGGCAAATCTCAGCACCCCAGCCCTTTGCGCGGCTGTATGTGAATGCGCCTGCTGCCAGGGCGATCGCCACTGCGGGTTCACCCCAGGCATTGCCGCCGCAAAACCTGACTCCGCTGCAAAATAATCGGGGCATCGCCGCCACCGTCAACCTGGAGCCAGAAGGTTTGCGCTTTCAAGGAATTGCCTGGTTAGACCCGGAAGGGGAACTGGCCTATCAGGTTGAGAATGGCTCGGACACGATGCCTACCTTGCTGCCAGCAGAGACGCTGATGATGGCTTCGGGCGGCAATTTGCAGCGATTTTGGCAGGACTATAGCCAGCGGGCTGACGGAAACGCGATTAGTCCGATTAGCCCAAATAACTTGCGGACAGTGCTGCAAGAGTTGACCGGGCTGAACCTGGACGAAGACCTGATTGCCTGGATGGGAGGAGAATTTTCCCTGTCTGTAATTGAAATTCCGGCTAGTGCTGAGCCTGCGGCACCCGGTTTAGCAGGTGCCGGAGTGCTGATGATGGTGCAGGCTAGCGATCGCGCTGCTGCCGATGCGACCCTGGCTCAGCTTGACGAAGTAATGAGCGATCGCTACCGTTTTCAGGTTGAGGGAACCACCATCGAAGGACAGTCCGTTGTCCAGTGGACTTCACCGCTCAGCGGCTTAACCATCACCCGCGGCTGGCTAGAGGGAGACGTAGCATTTCTAGCGTTTGGTGAAAATTTGGCTCAGACCATTCTGCCACAGCCCGAAACGGCCCTGGCGGCCACTGATTTATATAAACAGACGATTGACCCCGAATTTGACCCCAACAACGGTCACTTCTTTGTAGATGTCGATCGCCTGCTCAGCGAAGATAGCCCTGTCCCTGTGCCCAATCTGCCTCCAGCCAACGAAGCGTTTGTTCAAGCGATTCGGACGATTGGCGTGACGGCTGCAATTCGAGACAAGTACAGCACCCGTTACGATGTTCACGTCAGGCTTGAAAAAGCAGGCGACCCCGGCGAACTTCCCCCTGCCGCTGCTCCCTCAGCTTCCCCCAGTCCTCAAAGTCCATAACACTCAATGCCTCTACTCCTGCCATGAGCAGCCCCACCGCAACGCTACTGATTTCCTGCCCCGACCAAAGAGGACTGGTCGCAAAAATCGCTAACTTCATCTATTCCAATGGCGGCAACATTATTCACGCCGACCAGCACACCGACTTTGCAGCGGGGCTATTTTTGACCCGAATCGAGTGGCAGCTAGAAGGGTTTAACCTGCCGCGTGACCTGATTGGGCCGGCGTTTAATGCGATCGCCCAACCCCTTCAGGCAAACTGGCAGCTTCAGTTCTCCGACACGGTTCCCAGGATTGCGATCTGGGTCAGCCGTCAGAATCATTGCCTGTATGACCTGATCTGGCGACAGCAATCGGGAGAATTGGCGGCTGAAATTCCGCTGGTGATCAGCAATCATTCGCAGATGGAGCGATCGCCCAACAGTTCAACATTGACTACCATCACATTCCAATCACCCCCGAAACCAAAGCTGAGCAAGAAGCCAAACAGCTAGAACTGCTGCACCAACATCGGATTGATCTCGTCGTGCTGGCAAAATATATGCAGATTCTCAGCCCCGAATTCATCGCGCAGTTTTCCAAAGTAATCAACATTCACCATTCCTTTCTGCCTGCCTTCGCCGGAGCAAATCCCTACCAGAGAGCCTACGAACGCGGAGTCAAAATCATTGGAGCCACCGCCCACTATGTCACTCAAGACCTGGACGAAGGCCCCATCATTGAACAAGATGTCGTTCGAGTCAGCCACCGCGACGAAGTAGCTGACCTGATTCGCAAAGGCAAAGACCTGGAACGCATCGTCCTGGCGAGAGCCGTTCGCCTCCACCTGCAAAACCGCGTCCTCATCTACGGCAACCGCACCGTCGTTTTCGCCTAACCTAAAGCTAGTTAGAAGGGTAAATCTTTCACTCGCCAAACAAAAATTCCCCCAGCCCCCAGCCCCTA
>JAAUTN010000061.1 GCA_012031415.1 Leptolyngbyaceae cyanobacterium SM1_4_3
GTCTCACCAGCGCCAAAAGGGTTCCCAGAAAAACTCTCTGGAGCAGTACTGCGACGCTAACCCTGACGCAGATGAGTGTCGCGTATACGATAACTAAGGCTGAACCTGATTTCAAGTCCCGTCTTGAGATTAAGTCCTTAGTCGTACAGTTTCTTAGATTACTCAAGTGGGGATGCAGGCTGCTGCATCCCTCTGTTTTTCGGCTGCTAGTGAATTTGGAGATGACCTCGATCGCCCTTGCCCTTGCCAATGCCGATGCAACCCGTAAGCTGGGAAACGTACTGGGGCGATCGCTTCCAGCAGGCACGGTGCTTTTGCTAGAAGGGAATCTGGGCAGCGGTAAAACAACTCTGGTTCAAGGAATCGGCCAGGGTTTAGGAATTGAGGAGGCGATCGCCAGCCCCACTTTCACTTTAATCAACGAATACTTAGAAGGTCGAATTCCGCTCTACCACCTTGATCTCTATCGCCTCAACCCCTCAGAGGTGAAGGCGCTTTATCTAGAGTCTTACTGGGACGGGCTAGAAAACCCTTTAGGTATCGTGGCGATCGAGTGGGCAGAACGCTTACAACAGCGACCGTCAGACTATTTGCAAATTCGGTTAACGGGTGCCGAAACCGCTGCGCGTCAGGTCTACATTGAGGCAATTGGGCAACTCTCAGTGAGGCTATTGGGGTTGGTGGAAGGGAGTGGAGAGTAGATAGCAGGTAGGATTGCTGCTTTTCTACCACCTACTATCAAGCACCTACTATCAAGGCCGCTGAGTGGCGATCGCCAACCTCACTCCTTCAATCGCCCTCAAGCGATCCATCACCGACACAACCTGACCGTGATTTACTTCCGTATCGGCGTTGATCACCACCAGCGGCGACTGCCCCGATTGCACCAACTCTTGAGTTTGCGTGGTCAGGTCATCCAGGGCGATCGGTTGGCGATCGAGAAAAAGCTGCCCTTCCTGGTTAATCGTCACCACGATCTGATTCTGCGGCTGCGCTTCACTGGTTGCGGCTCCGGGCACATCGACAGGTAGCCCCTCAGAGCGCGTCAGAAATAGCGTAGACATGATGAAAAACGTCAAAATCGCGAAAATCACATCGATCATCGGCACGATGTTAATCTGCGGCGGCACGTCTGGCTCATTGGGTAGGCGCATAGGGCAAGCCTCCTCGCTCATAGCGGCGACGGTAAAGTAGCTCTAACTGTCCACCATACTCCTGAATTAAGGCAATTTGCCGCAGGTACAGCCCGCGAAACATATTGGCAAATAGCAGCGTAAAAATGGCCACCACCAAGCCAGATGCAGTTGAAATCAGCGCTTCACTGATCCCGGCTGTCACCCCGGTTGTTTGGGCGCTACTCAGTTCCCCAACCCGCAGAGACGCAAAGGAACTGATCAACCCCAGAATGGTGCCTAGCAGACCCAGCAGCGGGGCAACGCTAATCACCGTTTCAAATACCGTATTAAAGCGCTTTAGCAGCGGCAGTTCTGCCTGTGCCGCACTTTCTAATGCCAGCCGAAACTCTTCAGGGGTCGCCTGCTCTAACTCCATCGCAGCTATAAAAATTCGGGCGATCGGCAAGTCAGCATTTTGCTCAAGCTTTTGAAATGCGGCGCGGGCGCTACGACGGTAGAGTGCCAAAACTTCCCGAACTGCCTGATCTTGGCGGCGAGCTACCTGGAGCCAGAAAACAATCCGCTCTAAAATCAGCGCTGTCGCCAAGATTGACAGTCCTAGCAGGGGCCACATAACGACCCCACCCAGGAAGAATAAATTGCTAATTGACATACCCTTGTTCGGTCTGATCAGGTTCCTGGAAAGTGGTCAATCTGAGCGTAACCGCTAAAGACCAACTTTTTTTCCATGAGTTTCTAGACGATTGACCCGCAGCATCACGCCGTCCAGGTCAAATCGGTCCAGATCGACCATGCTATCCAAAATTTGGGCAAATGCCATAGTCAATACCTCAGACAGTCCTCGCACATCTTCTGGCACCGACTCTGGCTCAAACTGGGGATTAGCGAAGGAAATTCGGCGGCGCTTTTCCACCATTAGCGTCGCAGTCATGCTGATAGGCACATCGCTACGGTTTGGCAGGTCTGTCCTTGCCTCAATCTGAACTCGGTTTTCAGGCAATAGCTGCACTTTCACTGACCTAAAAGAAATCGGTTCACCGCCTGAAAGATTTGTCAGTGTCTCCGACTCAACGTTTTTGAGACGCTTTTGCACTAAATCAGCTTCAAATGCAAGATTGATGGCTTCTTCCGAGAGAACAACCTGCGCGACGGCTTGCGTGGGCTGTTTCAGACGAATTTGACCGCCAATGATTGAGCCAACGTCAATCGCAACGGCATCGGTTTCAAAAGACATCTCCTCGACTTGAAACTGCCTGCGGATCATCAATTTTCGACCGCTCATCTTGAAGCTGTCGATGCTTCCCTGCAAAAGCTTGCTGGAGGGGTAGCAGCGGATATCAACTTCGACCGACTCACTTTGGGTGAACAAGTGGCGGATAGACTGACTGGCGACAGTATTGAGCATACGCTCACCCATATCTGTGCCAGGACGATTAGTCAAACCAGTAAAACCACCAAACATGAAGTTGCACGTTCACGAGAGTTCTCATCCTTTGTAACAGAATATAAAGAACTCGACAACCGTCGTATAACTTTTGGTAACGATTAATTGCGCTTATCTCTTGCGTATGACGAGTCCGTGTGTCACATAAAGCACTTAACAATTGACACAAATAAAGCAAATTAGCAGATTATTTGGTTTTTACTTCTAAAACCTTGCTGCTTCAAGCTTTATTTGGAATCATTCCAGTTTGACGGGCATAGGCGAAAATTCCACCTGCATCGATAACGGGGCCAACATCTCCCAGAGATTTGAGGCTGTATTCCTGGTTGAGAGTGTGATTGATCAGTCGATTTTGGTCAAAGTCCAGGGTAACTTCTTGCCCGGTTTTAAAATGGTCACAGAGGCGATCGCCACTTCCCAGGGATAAAGTTCACCCGTTGCGGTGCAGTTGCGAAAGAAAATACGGGCGTAAGATTCAGCCACGACTGCCTCAACTCCTGCTGCTCCCAGAGCGATCGGGGCGTGTTCACGGGAAGACCCGCAGCCAAAGTTTTGACCTGCAACGATAATCGGGTACATCGTTTTCATTTCACCTTCAGCAATGAATTTGCCGTAGCGATCGGGCAAACCGACTAGCGCATAGCTGCCCAGCTTTTCATACTCATCAGGCTTTGAGGGAACGAGCGTCAGATATTCTGCTGGAATAATTTGATCGGTGTCAATGTTGTCATCTACCACAAAAATCAAACCCCGAATCGTTTTGCCCATGCTGCCTGTCGCCTCTTTGAGAATCAAATTTTGAGCATCAAAATGCATAATGCTGTAGGCTTCCACTTTATCACTGCGGCTTGCTGCCTGAACAAAGGCAGGCGTGGAGCTATGCAAATTTTACCCGTCAATCTGCGATCGCGCTGTTCAAGAATTGCCCAACACACTAAGCTAAGAAGAGGGCAATCCAGGCGATCGCCCTGTCTGCATCTATTGCAGCTTTTGCCGTTTGAACCCTGATCTGGACGCTGAGTGTGCCCAAAGCTGGCATTATTTACAACGACATTAAGCCCGTTGCCTATCGCGTTGCCGAAGAGTTAAGAGCCAAGCTGGTAACGTGTGGCTGGGATGTTTGCTTGACAACGGGTGCGGGTGGCATCCTGGGCTACTCTAGCCCCGATCGCCCCATCTGCCACACGCCCGTTGACCAGCTTGTGCCCCCTGGATTTGACCCAGAAATGGCGTTTGCGATCGTTCTGGGCGGTGATGGCACGGTTTTATCTGCTTTTCGTCAGGTTGCGCCCAGCCGCATTCCACTGCTAACGGTGAATACAGGGCACATGGGTTTTTTGACGGAGGTTTACATCAATCAGCTGCCGCAGGCGATCGAGGCATTGGTTGAAGGCAACTATGAAGTTGAAGAGCGAGCCATGCTGACCGTGCAGGTGTTTCAGGGAAGCGGTGGGCTAGCCTGGGAAGCGCTTTGCCTGAATGAAATGGTGCTGCATCGGGAGCCATTAACCAGTATGTGCCACTTTGAGATTGAGATTGGCAAACACGCCCCAATTGATATTGCTGCTGATGGAGTGATGATTCTACGCCGACAGGCTCTACGGCTTATTCGCTGTCGGCAGGTGGGCCAGTTGTCGCACCGGGGGTTCCAGCACTCCAGCTGGTGCCTATTTGCCCTCATTCACTTGCGTCTCGTGCGCTTGTGTTTGCTGACAATGAGCCTGTGACAATTTATCCGGCAAATCCCGATCGCCTGGTCATGGTTGTGGATGGAAATGCAGGCTGCTATGTTTCGCCTGAAGATCGGGTGCGGGTACAGCGATCGCTCCATTCTGCCCGCTTCATTCGCCTTCAGCCAACCGAGTTTTTCCACGTCTTGCGTGAAAAGCTGGGCTGGGGATTGCCGCACATTGCCAAGCCAACTTCTGTAGAGTTACCTTAACCACACCCAAAGCGGTGAAGTCATTCTCTCCCAGACGTGCTACAACAGGGTATTAATGCTTATTGCTTCCTATGAACACAGCAACCCCTGACCATAGCCCTCGTGTGCTGCTAGTTGAGACAGATGAATCTTTGGCTCAGCACGTTAGCGCAGATTTGAGAGAGTCTGGTTATGAGACGGCGATCGCCTACGATGCGGCTAGCGGCTTGCACCAAGCCAGTGAGTTTCACCCTTCGCTGATTGTCATTGACCGGATGCTGGCAGGCGAGTCGGGGCTGTGGCTTTGCAACAGCCTGAGAGCGGCGGGTGTGCGAATGCCCGTTGTGTTGCTAATGGCCCGTGATTCGGTAGACGATCGCGTTGCCTGCCTGGAAGCAGGGGCAGACGACTATTTTCTCAAGCCTTACCGCACTGAAGATTTTTTGCAGCTAGTACAGCTTTACTTGCAGCCCGATACCGCCAGTTCTGAGCAACTGCGGTTTGGTGAACTGGTGCTAGACCTGGCGACCCGTCGGGCACTTCGCTATGGACGGGCGATCGACCTCACCATGAAAGAATTTGAGCTATTAAAGTATTTGATGGAGCATCCGCGTGAGGTGCTAACCCGCGAACAAATTTTAGAAAACGTTTGGGGCTATGACTTTATGGGCGAGTCCAACGTGATTGAGGTCTACATTCGCTATCTGCGTTTGAAGATTGAAGATGAGGGCGAAAAGCGCCTGATTCAAACGGTGCGCGGTGTGGGTTATGTTTTACGAGAAGTTTAGAGAGCGATCGCCAAGTCTATGAACCGTCTGTGTCTGCTCAACACCTTCACCATCGGGTTCAGCGTACTGCTCATCAGTTGTACCTATTCCACTCCAACGGAAGCCAGCAGCCCTTCAGAATCTGCTCAGTCGCCCACTCAAACTGAAACTTCACAGCCTAACTCAGGTCAGTCGTTGCCCATCTCAGCCCAGGTAATTATTGGCGACCAGCAAATTGGTCTAGAAGTAGCCCGCACCCCTCAGCAGCAGGCAATGGGGCTGATGTTTAGAAGCGAAATACCAGCCGACCGGGGAATGCTGTTCGAGTTTGAGCCTGCCCGCCCGGTTAGCTTCTGGATGCGAAATGTGCTGGTTCCGCTAGATATGATTTTTCTATTGGATGGAGAAGTGCAGGCGATCGCCGCCAACGTCCCACCCTGCACCACCCCTACCTGCCCCACCTACGGACCAGAAGGCTTTGTCAATCAAGTAATTGAGCTACGGGGCGGTCGCGCCGCTGAGCTAGGGCTACAGGCCGGAGATCAAATCGCTATCGATTTTTTGCAAAGCGAGGCAGACTAGCCCAGGTTTTAACAGCGAGTCGTTGATCCGGTGTTCCGTAATTTCACAAAACTTATCACGTTCATTCCCAAATGTGGGGTGAATACATCTGTACAAGTCAGCACGGATTTGATAATTTATTCTTCCCTGAAGTTTTAAAGCAGCAGGAATGCTTGTCTCAACGTTTACAAAATCTCGTGGTTTCTACGAATGTCCTTCACGTCCGTACTGAGAAAATAAAGTACTCTTTCGGAAGAAGTGAGGCGCTGCTTGAGGTTTAAGTTGTCTTAACTCCAGCAAACCGCTTGTCTGAGATAGATTGTTAAACTTCTAGCTAAATTGCTCGGATCTCCGGGTGATAGCTGCAAAACGAGTAGAGTAGACAACAAATTGCCGAAAGCGTTTGTCAGTTGCTGAATCAATTAGATAGTTAATCCAATAGATTCAGTTAAAGCGAGATTGGTTTGATTTTTGTGTAAATGCGGACGAAGTGCCCGCATTTACACAAAAACATAAACACACTCTAGAGCAGGCAGAGGACAGATGAAAGAGTGGCTATTTGCTGCTCACGGTTTTGGATACAGACTTCACAATATGTCAATCAAGGAGGTGAACCTAAGACATGACACCCACCACGCACTCTCGACTGATTCGCTTTTTACAGGAGGATTTAGCGATTTCTGCCTCTTCCATTGCGATCGCCCTCAGGCATCGTGAGCAAGACCCTGGACCACTCCCCATGATTTTGTGGCAGTACGGTCTGGTGACGCTAGAACAACTCGATCGCATCTTTGACTGGATGGAGACCACGCAAGCTTAAATCAACTCCAAGGAACGCATGACTTCAAATCTGTGGCATTGCGACATCAGTTGGACAAACAATCGAATAGCTTGGCGAACAGCCTGGAGCGATCACAACCTAATATCAAAACGAAAAAGAGCGGGTCAACACATCGACCCGCTCTTTGCATGGTTGGGTTTGGTGAGTAAAAAAAGAGGGAAGGCATTGCCTTCCCTCTTTTTTGCTTCAAGTGAATACCACGATGGCTATCTGTGAGCAAAAACCGCTGCTGCTGCCGCCATGCCTGCACCGGGCGTGAACCCGTCATATCCTAGAGATTGAAGGGCTGACTCTAATGCGCCAACAGCCGTGAGAATATCGCGATCGCTGACAAAACCAAGATGCCCAATGCGGAAAATCTTGCCCTTCAAGTGGTCTTGTCCACCTGCGACCGCAATATCAAACTGTTTCTTGAGAATGCTGCGGATCTGTTCAGAATCTACGTTGGCAGGAGCGATCGCCGTAATCGCCGGACTTGCCGCCTGATCCGACGCAAACAGCGGTAAGCTGAGCGCTTTCATCGCCGCACGAGTTGCCTTCATCTGGCGCTGGTGGCGAGCAAAAATGCTTTCCAACCCTTCTGCCTGCATCATCTTTAGGGCAGCCTGAAGCGCAAAAAACAGATTTACGGGTGGCGTAAACGGAGTGCTGTTCTTCGCTGCGTCCTTGCGATACTTACCCAAATCCAGGTAAAAGCGCGGCAATTTCGCATGAGCATAAGCCTCCCACGCTTTCGGACTAACCGCGACGAAGCCTAAACCCGGCGGAATCATGAAGCCTTTCTGCGATCCAGAAGCCACTACATCTAAGCCCCATTCGTCTAAGGGCAAATGAACGGCTCCAATGCTGGTGACGGCATCGACAATCATTAGCGCTTCCCCGTGTGCTTTGACATGGCGATTGATTGTTTCCAGATCGTTCAACACGCCCGTTGAGGTTTCGCTATGAGTAACGACGACTGCCTTAATCTGCTGGTCGGTATCTGCTTCTAGCTTGGCGCGAAACTCATCTGGGTTCAGCGGCTTACCCCACTCAGCCGTAATCGTTTCCACACTTAAACCGTAAGCTTTGCCAACCTCAGCCCAGCGATCGCCAAATTTACCGTTGCAGCCAACCAGAATGCGATCGCCTGGACTGAGGAAATTGATCATCCCCGCTTCCATTGCCCCCGTGCCGCTAGCCGCCAAAATCAACACATCGTTTTGGGTTTGGTGCAGCCACTTTAGCCCTTGCGTCACCTCTGCCATCACCTGATTAAAATCGCCGCTGCGATGCCCAATGGGGTGCTTTGCCATCGCTAGCAATACCTGTTCTGGCACAGGTGTCGGTCCAGGAATCATTAACATCAACTTATCGTCCATCAGTCTGCCCTCTACCTGTGTGAGTGGTCTGCCAGGAGTTTGTAGTGGCTGGCGTATAATCCAGAATGCCATAACTTTAATGCTTGTCTTCACCACGAATGGGGATTCACGCGCCGCTGAATTTGCTTAACCTGAAAAATGCCCTTCTGTTTGTCCCAGGGCGTATTCGCAAATAAGGTTAAGTTTTGTGTAGTTTCTGTAGAGTTAACACTAAAGCTCATGCCGCTCCCGGTCGGGGCAATTCTAAATCTTTAAGGATCTTTCTAGCTCAGTTTGGGCAAACTGGCTCCTAGTGACAACAAGCCTGAATCCATATAGGTTCTAAGACTTCACAAAGCGCTACAAAGCTGCGAACTTTGGGGTGATTGACAAACCTTTTCCAGATATTTCCATCCTGTAGACTGAAGGCAAGACACGCCTGAGGTGTCGGCTACCAGATATTTAGTTTGATATTCAGTTCTCGATTGCTCCGAATAGAACGGTTACGGATGGAACGGTTATAGGTGGCATTTTGCCTGTGCTGCCACCCAACCGCTTAAGTCAAATTGGGGTCTTGGTCAGATAGTAGTCACTTGGAGGTTCTGAGTGTCACAACCAGACTTAGTTTCTAGTTTCTGGTCAGCGGACGATCAGCCCTGCCGTGAGTCTGAAACGGTTTCAGACAATCGCTGCTTGGCGTTGCCTCATGTCGGTTCGACTGACCAGGACTTACTCAGTCAACTGGCTCAGTCTCAGTCCCTTGAGCAACAGCGGGTCACCCGCATCTATCATCTAGAGCAGGCGTTAGACCAGGCTCTAGCCTGTCTTAGCGACCTCAGAATGCAGCTTCAAAATCAGGAAATTTTGGAGGCACAGCTTGCAACGACAGAGGAGTTTGCCTACGTTCAACAGCAGGCGATCGCCCGACTCAAGCAGCAGTTAATGCATCAGCAGCAACTTTTAGAAGCTCACATCAGCGAAGCACAAGGACGGAATCATACGGTTCAAACCTTACTGTCCGCGACAGAAGCGATGACGCAGGCGCAGCAAGCAGAATTAGAGCGCCTGCAAACCCGAATTGCTCAAGACTGGACTAAAATTCAAACCCATCGCAGCAGGCTAGAACAGCAGATTGAGAACCTCAAAGCCGCATTAGATTCGAGGCAGCAACGAGTATTGGAACTAGAGTCTGAAGTGCTAACCACTCGGACGCAAAACGTTAGCCTGGAAGTTCAACTTAATGCTGCCCAGAGCCAGATCGAAGACCTGCATACGCTCCTAAATCAGCATCAGGCTCGTTTGAGCGAGGCTGTAGCCCAGCTAGATCAGGCACGGCTAGCGTTAGGAGAACAGCAAACCGTCGCCTCATCGCTCCGGCGAACACGAACTATCGCTTCAGAGCAGGAAACAACCATTGCGAGCCTGAAACAAGACCTGGCAATGACTCAAATTAAGGTCGAGGAGTTAGAAACCCAACTGGCAAAACAACTCAGATGGCAGGCAAGATGGCAGCAAAATTGTCAAGAAGCTGAAGCAGAACGCGATCGCTACCAGACGCGAACCGCTGAGCTAACTCAGCAAACCAGCGAAATGCAAGATCAAATCTTTGCTCAGGCTAGGCAAGCGAGTGAATATGAAGCCGCAGTTCAGCACTGGAAAGATCGCTGTCTCAACAGCCAACGCCAGATGGCACAACTTAAAGAACTGCTGGAACAGGCAATATCTCAATCTGCTCTTCCGAATACCCATCTTGCTTCAGATGCTCTTCTGGAATGGCTGGCAGCTATTCAGCTTGAATCTTCCAAAGACCTATTGAATGTTCCCCTATCGCCTGCCTCCCGCTTCAGTACGCTAGATTTGCCTGACTTTCTGGTGCGCCATCGCAGCTATCGAAATCGGTAGAAAGCGCAGCAGATTAAAAACCCGTTTTGCGTTGACAAAAGATATTCTCAAGCAAAACAGCTTCATCAAATTGCGGCTACAAATTAAAGATTTAGTAAAGCTTAATGCAATTCAGATTGTTCAACTTAATGTATTTCCTAAGGAAGTGATTACTTTCAAGAGCTTATTGAACGATTTTTATACATTGAATCTACGCAAAGTTACTTATGCTGCAAATGAAGACTTTTCTTTGAAGGTTTATCAAAGCCATGTGATTTGGTAAGTTCATCAAAATTTCAAGGTAATAGTGATTTCGATCACAATATTGCAAGTCCTAGCTTAGGTAGTATTGGAGACAATTACTGTTTATGGCTGTTAAATCCACACCTTTGTCTATCAGGTTTTTGATTAAAGTTTTCTACCTTGACAGAATGGTTCTATTAGATAGACATTGAGTTGGATTTGCTGTTGGTGATTGGGTAGAGGAGCGCCAACTGTTGTGACTACGTGGATGGGCTGCAATAACAGACAAATTACACGGCAAGAGCAGGAAATCTACGATCATTTGCTCCACTGGATTGAATTGGAGACTCCCGATCGCCTGCTAGAACGCTTTCGCTGCCTTTTTATTGATGGCGTTGGCTACCCTGACCCTGACATTGCTGCCTCCCTGGATGCTGTTACAGCGTCGAAGTTGGCTGCCGAAGAATTTCGCTACGTGCTGAACCGTTGCTGTCACATCTTGATCAACCGCTGGCAGGCGCGTTCGCAGTATCAAATGGCTATCCCCGATCTGATTGGGCTATTTGAAAAGGTGCCCCTCGAACCAGTCGCTGGTATTACGCGATCGCGCTCTATCCGCCGATTGCGAGAACTGGTCAAGCTATTTACAGAAACCGAGCAATATCTGACGCTGCGCCGTCTGGCTCAGGTATTGCAGGAGGCAGAGACAAATGCAAATGCGGGAAGTCGTCCTCTGGGTACGTTGATCCGGCGTTACCCCTATCTCTACGAGCATTGCCTTCTTAGCGAAGATAGCACTCAAGAACATCAGCACACCGTGAGGCAAATTCGGTTCAACGTACAGCGACAGTTTGAGATTGACCTATCTCAATATGTCACCTATCAAATGCGGCGATCGCAAATTGCATCTCGCCTGTCTTCACCTACCGTTCAACGGATTATTCAACCCGTAGCTAATCCAACACTGCTCAACGATCAGGAATTGGGCAGAGCAATTAGACACTACATCGGCAAAGTTGAAGGGTCTAGTACTTATCGCGATTTAGCCTATAGTTTTCTGGCGCACAGCGGGCAGGCTGTGTCCTACAAAACCTTCAAAGACGACCTTTACCAATACATCACGTCTTCGGTTGACCCGGAGTACGGGAAACGCAAGTTTAACAACCAGCTTTATGAGCATCTGAAGTCAACTTTGCCCGACAGCGACTCCAAGCTTCTGAACGATTTTCTAGTGGTGCGAACCTGTAGCCAACTGCTCAATTTTCTCGTAGTTGAAAGTCCTCAACGCCCTCAGCATTTTGTCTTTGTAGACCTGCTGACCAATTTAGGGCCAATTCTCACCACCGGGCTGCTGCTCAAGATTGTCCTGCTGTGTCGCAAAGTCAAGCCATCTTTGGAGCGGCGCTTTTCGATCTTGTTTAGCCACTACGAAACTTATACCCGTGATGCTGTAGCTTGGCTAGTGAAAGCACTTGAGAATCTGAATGTTGCTCTGAGTACTCACTTTGGAGCCATTGATCTATCTTTTGTTTATTAAAGTCAGCGAATTGAGTAAGAGCTATGAAATTTTGAGATCGCATTAGAGCCTAGTGCTTTCTCAATCTCGTCTGTCAGTCTAGAATGTATAGGCGGTATGGTTTCTGGAAGACAGAGCCGATCAAAAAGCAAGAGGGTCGAGCGATCGCTCCTCATTGAGTAAAATAGTTAGTGAAAGTCAGCTTTAAGGAGAAGCAAGTATGACCCAAGTGGTCCTCGGTGAGAACGAAGGAATTGAGTCTGCGCTAAGACGGTTCAAGCGGCAAGTTTCCAAAGCAGGTATCTTGGCAGACGTGAAGAGCCACCGCCACTTTGAGACACCTTTAGAGAAGCGCAAGCGTAAGGCAGTAATGGCCCGTCGCAAGCGACGCTTTCGCTAAATAATTTGTCAGGCATTGCTGCTTCAGAAGATGTCTCTCAATGAGCGATTTGCAGCATCGCTGTCTTCTGACAGTTTTTAGAGATGCCTGAGAGATGCGTAAGTTTAGTCTGTAGCTTCAAGTTTGTGGTGAGAGTTGCATTGATTCGAGTGTAGCTCTCGCACTGTTAACCAAAAGCTAAGGCTTCCAGCTACCGCTTCACTGCTCTACCCAGCAAAGTTACATCTAAATTTGCTAAGTTTGCAAATTGCTGTTTTAGAAATTTTGGAGAAATCGCTAGGATTGAGCCAGCACTCTGCTGAAGAAAGTCATGGGGAGTGTTAGGTTTCTGCTTGTGGAGGTTTAGTTTTGCCTAGTTCTTCGTCCAATCCTGATTCTAGTCCAGCCCAAGATGACAAGCCAATAGTCACAGCAGCATTTGAGCCAGATGCAGGCCTGGATGCCGAACTAGAAGAGGCGATTCACAGCTTTGAAGGCATTCAAGCAGAGTTGCACTACAGGCAAGCTCAGGAAGCCCTGCGAGAACTGGTGACGACTCTAGATCTCACGCCAAGAGAGCGAGCAGGTTTAGAAACAGAAATTCATAGCCTGGAGACGATGTTAGACAAACTTGACCGCCAGGTTGTTCATATCGCTGTATTTGGCATGGTGGGGCGGGGAAAATCTTCACTGCTGAATGCTCTATTAGGTCAACCTATATTTACAACGGGGCCCACTCATGGCGTAACGCAGCAGATGCAAAGCGCCAGTTGGAATTTGCGCCAAGAAGCCGTTGAGGGAAGCGATCGCCCTTTACTTAGAGTCTCGCTTCCTGGTTTGGGTAACTCTCAGGTTGAGCTAATTGATACCCCTGGGATTGATGAAGTGCATGGCGAAAGCCGTGAAGCGCTGGCGCGTCAGGTGGCAAAGCAAGCTGACCTGATTCTGTTTGTGATTGCCGGAGACATGACTCAGGTTGAGTACACGGCGCTCTCAGAACTGCGGCAGGCGAGCAAACCGATTCTGCTGGTGCTAAACAAAATTGACCAGTATCCCCAGGCTGACCGACTGGCGATTTATCACAAAATTCGAGATGAGCGGGTGCGCGAACTGCTTTCGCCCGATGAAATCGTGATGACAGCAGCTTCTCCCTTAATTGCCAGGGCTGTTCGTCGCTCTGACGGTAAGGTAGTGGCAAATCTCAGTCAAGGCACACCCCAGGTTGACCAACTGAAGCTGAAGATTCTGGAAATTCTACATCGCGAAGGCAAATCGCTGGTGGCGCTGAATACTATGCTCTACGCTGACGATGTAAACGAGCAGATAGTGCAGCGTAAGATGGAAATTCGCGATCGCAGCGCCAATCAAATTATTTGGAATGGGGTGATGACAAAGGCGGTGGCGATCGCCCTCAACCCCGTCACAGCGCTCGATCTGCTTAGCGGCACTGTGATTGACATCGCTATGATCCTGACCCTATCTAAACTGTATGGCATCGTTATGACCCAGCAGGGTGCGGTCAGCCTGCTCCAAAAATTGCCATCAGCATGGGCGGCGTTACGGCCAGTGAACTCGTTGCCACCTTTGGACTCAGTTCACTCAAAGGGCTATTGGGCTTGTCTGCCCCTGTGACCGGAGGCGCTTCCTTACTGCCTTATCTTTCTGTTGCGCTAACCCAGGCTGGAGTTGCCGGAGTTTCTTCCTATGGTATTGGGCAAATTACCAAAGCTTATTTAGCCAATGGAGCTTCGTGGGGTCCAGACGGACCTAAAGCAGTCGTCACCAAAATCCTGGCTTCCCTGGACGAGGCTTCTATCCTGAGTCGCATCAAGGATGAGTTGCGGGCTAAGCTCGACCTACAGCAGCGCAATACACAAACGCTTCAACCTTAAAGATTGCAGATTGAATCACTTGCGTTGGTTGGGTCGAAAAGCGAACCCCGATATCCTGGAGGTTGCCCAGGCTAGTAAATTGCGTATCCCTAAAACAGTCCAAAGTACTCTTATTCTGATGATTTTGACGCTTGCCGTGATGCTTGCCAAACCAGGATTGGGGCTAAATTCTGCTCCGGTTTCGTCTACATCTGAGGTGACTCCAGCAGAAAATCTTGATCCGAGATTTTGGCTAGCCGATACGCTTGACCTTCAAGCTGAACTCAACGCTCAACAAGCTGGCTTGAGTGAATGGATTCAAGCAGTCAATTGGTCAAATCTTGAATTTCTTTGTTTGGGAGAAATTCACAACCCAACGTTTCGCCAATTTTTAGCGCAGGAAATTTTCTCGCAACTTGACGTTGATGTGTTGATGCTAGAAGCTGACCCGCCCCAGGTTGAACAGTTTCTAGCTGAAGTAGAGGCAGGCAATCCTTCTGTTGGTTTGTTTGGCTCTGACATTGCCGCCGTGATTCGGGCTGTTCAGACCAGAAACCCCAATGTGCAGATTCTTGGCGTAGACGAAACGGCTGAGCAGACTGCCTGGAAAAATCTGGAGGAAGTTCATTCTGAACGCCAGCGACTGAGCCGAGACGGATTTATTGCCCAAAATATTCGTAACCAGTTTCGTCCTGGTTTGCGTCATGTGGCGCTGTTTGGTGGAAGTCACTGTGCGCTTCATGATGTCGGGCTAGGTAATTCACGTCCCTTTTTCTTACATCTGGCAGGGGTTTTGACTGCGAGAGAGCGAATGAAAAGTGCGCTGCTAGTTTCTGCGGCACAAACTAATTTATTTGCTCTGACGATGCAAAAGGTTGGCTTGAGTGACAGAGTAGCTGTATTTCCTGACGCTAGGGCGATCGCCCCCGCCACCTATAACTTTCGCTGGGATCTCAAGTCTTTTTGGGATAACTACGACGTGTTAATTCACTTTCCTGGAGCTTGAGAAGGGCGATCGCCCTTCAAAAATCTGTCTCTAGTTGCTACCAGGAGAGCAGCAAAAAACTAAGAATGTCCTCTAGTAACTTTATTTGAGGCACTATGGCGCTAAAACTACACGTCCCAAGCATTGACAGTCCCGATTCTGCAAGTCAGCTAAAGGAAACCCTTCTAACTTCAGAACCTGACGCTGACATTGAAGTGAGTGTAGAAACTCAGACCGTCACGGTCAATTCTGAAGCATCTGAGGAAACATTCAAACAGTTAATTACTGCTGCTGGACATACCCTTGCGTAAGGAATTGGTAATTTCCAGAGGAAAGCAGAAAAGAGGGCAAGGAGTTAAACCCCTTGCCCTCTTTTGCACCTGATGGTAGTCCTGCCTAACTCATTGGATCAACTCGACCTTCCTAACTCCAACCTTTGGCTGAAGTACTCACTACAGTTTTAAGGTCGCGAGTAATCTCAACGGTGTAGTCAAACGGTGAGCCGCCTGAGCCTGTTTGAGTCATCGCTTTGCCATCGGGACGGCGAGGAGCAAAGTAGGATTGGGCTTTGACAACCAGATTGCCCTTCGAGTTGGTAGAGATGCCAGTAACGGCTAGTGAGTTGCTCTTGCCGCTGCTCAACACAGCCGACAGGTAGGCAGCATCCGTCATGTTGCCTGTCTTAGGGTCGATTCGCGCTAGCACGGCAACCTTAGCGCCGCCGCCTTGCCCATAGCTCTTGAGCCACTGTTGATTTGCGCCCGATGAGGCACGCCGGAAATCTTCACTGGGTGAACCTTGAGTCCCGTCTACACTGAAAACGCCATAAAGCGATTTGCTATCCCAGAAGAGTCCATAGCCTCGACCATCCGCACCCGTCATCTCATAGTTAGTCTTGACCCAGTTATTACCAGGATTTTGGCTGTCAAAGCTAGCGATGATCGGGTTTTGGTTAATGCTAGAGACTTGCTGAGTGCCAATGTAGATAGTCTGGCTGCCGATGGTGACTTTGGCTGCACCCGTAGAGGCGATCGCCGCTTGACCGTCTGAACCGCCAAACTTAACCGTTCTACTGGTTACTGAAGACTGTCCACCGCTGATGCTGCCCCCACTTGAGCCACCGCTGCCAGTGTCCGCAGGCTTATCATTATCAGCAATCGTTAACGTTGCCTCCTTTGCGTCACCCAGCTTAGCTCCTACCACATTGGTAAGAGTCAGCTTGACCGTTTCATTCCCTTCAACACCGTTATCATCCTTGAGACTGATGGTGAAGCTCTTACTAGTCTGTCCGTCCGCAAATACCAAAGTGCCAGAAGTGCTGCTGTAGTCATCTCCTGCCTTAGCAGTGCCGTCGCTTACCGTTGCATAGTTAACGCGAACTTCACCATCGTCACCGCTCGTGCGGTTAACGGTAATGGTTGCCGTTCCTTTATCCTCATTCACGCTAAAACCAGTTGAGCTAAACGCCAACGTGCCTTTATTCAAGACTGGGGCAGGCGTGGGCGTGGGTGCGGGTGTTGGCGTGGGTGAAATTGGAGCAGGTGAAGGAGTGGGCGCGGGTGCCGGAATCGGAGCAGGTGCGGGAGTAGGCGTGGAGCTATTCTGAGTTGGAATGAACTCAATGTAGTCTACACGAGCGTGTTCTTCCTGTTTCTCCTTCCCTAGAATCTCGATCAGGTCGCCCTGCTTAACTGAAATTCCTTGAGCCACTGTGCGACGCACCAGGTTTTTGCTGCTGATTGCACTGCTATCCAGGTTTTTGTTTAAGTCCCAGGTGTCTAGCGTTTTTCCAGCAATGCGAGTTTGCAGTTGGGCAACTCCATCAGTTTCGTCAACGTAACCAACGACAACGTTATAGGTGCCCGAAGGTCCGTTAAAGTTACGGGTTGCTTTACCTGACTCGTTGCCGCTTCCTCCCTTCATCGTAATCAGGGAACCTTTTGAGGCAGCACCGTTTGACTCTTTGCGGTAGGTGCTTAAGCTCATGCTTTCAGCCTCAATGCGGATAGTGTCACTGTTGCTGCGAGGCTGAACAGGAATCGGATTGGGAGCGGGTGTGGGGGTTGGGCTAGAAATCGGGGCAGGTGTAGGGGTTGGCGTGAAAGCAGCCAGACTAATGAAATCATCCCGACCGATCGCACTACTGCTAATTTCTTTGAGAACAGCAACGAACTTGCCAGAACGTTTGTCTTGAATCACAGTGTCTTCGGCGAAGCTGCCGTTGCCCTGAGCAATCGTTAGTTGCTCAAAGGCAACGCCGCCCGTCACCTTAATCTTGTCTTGTCCGTCTTGAAAGTCGGTCACTACATCAGCATCTTCCAACTTTGAGGCACTGTCAGATGAGCTAAAAGTAAACTCATCTCGATCGCCGCCACCTGTGAGAATATCCTTGTCTTTGCCACCGTTTAGTTGATCTCTACCGCTACCGCCTTCGAGAACGTCTTGACCGTCACTCCCTACCAGGGTGTCATTACCACTGTCGCCGATCAGCCGATCATTTCCGGCATCTCCATAAAGGCGATCGTGTCCTTCTCCTCCTTTGAGTTGGTCATTTCCGCCCCGACCTGACAGGGTATCGTTGCCTTTGTCTCCCCAAATGGAGTTGTTGCCGTTATTGCCTGACAGGGTATCGTTGCCCGAACCACCTTTAATCCAGCTATCAATGTTGGCATAGTCGGCGCTTGTAACAACGCTGCCAGCACCATTGGCGCTGAGGAGGGATGTCATCCCATCTTTAGGAGTCAGCGCATCAGGGATCTGAGCTAGATTAGGGGTTTGAGCTGTACCAGATTCCGTAGAAAACAAGGTTATACCTCCAAATTTGTTGGACGTTGAATGCCAAATGATTTACGAAAGGCATGACCCTGAACATTCACAAACCAGCAGGTAAGTCAGTCTGACAAAAGCTTGCCAGTGATGACAGCGCTGAATTGACGCACAACAAACTCTCCCCAAATCCATGAGGTAATCTCACCTCTGGGTTTTGGCAGCAAAACTAGTGATTAGCGCGTTAGAAAATCGGTAAATGCTTAGTTTGTTGGGTCTAGGACTCAGCCGTGATCTCAGAACTGATCTAACGTTGCTGGCTTCAACACCCCAGGCGTAAGTTTCGCCTCATAAACTATGTCTTGCAACAGAGAGAAAAAGTTCCCAAGAAGATTTTTGAAGTTTTATCTTTTGAGCGATCGCCATTCCCAAAAAGCTCCTTCAAAAAACTGTAATCTAGTGGCAAAAGCACCATGCAGCAAAATTTACTCTGGGTGAGATGTATCTTAATTGGCTCAATTTCACTCTTCCAAACAAGAGATTCAGTCTGGCTGAAGGACGCTCTGTTAAAAGGGTTCTTAAGTGGTAGAAGCTATCTTGTTGTAATATATAAAACCTCTTTTCTACATCAGAGATATCTCTGATCTTGAACTCAGTAATTCTTCGGAAGTGAGGCTAACCGCTGGTGATAAAGGCTAACGATTTTAGCAACAACTTCATCAATAGTGAGTTGATCAGTTTGAATTTCGATCGCATCTTCTGCCTTACGAAGAGGCGCGATGCTGCGAGTGCTGTCTTTACGATCTCGCTCGTAAATGGTGCGCTCCAGTTCTTCTAGATTGACTTCTGGCTGTCCCTGGTTCTTTAGGTCAAGCTGTCGCCGCCGGGCCCGCTCTTGCACCGAAGCAGTCAGGAAAATTTTTAGCTCAGCATCGGGAAACACAGACGTACCGATATCGCGACCGTCCATCACAATTCCGCCCTTGCGTCCATACTGCTGCTGCTGTTTCACTAGCGATCGCCTGACTGCTGGCTGGGCCGCGATCGTTGAAACATGAGCAGTCACCTCTGCGCTGCGAATTGCTAGAGTAACATCCTGCCCATTTACCCAAACTTTAGGTGTAGAGAGCAAACTTTTGACCTGATTTTCTAACTCAAGCTGGCACTGGCTCACCAGTTCGGCGATCGCAGGCTGATCGTCTAGTGCTACCCCTGATTGCATCACCAGCCAGGTTATAGCCCGGTACATCGCTCCAGTGTCTAGGTGAAGCAGTCCTAACGTTTGGGCGACCTGACGAACGACAGTGGATTTACCGACTCCAGCGGGACCATCAATCGCCAGGATGGGCTGACGGTTTCGCAGCACCACGTTATCGATCAGGCGGGTTGACCCAATGTGAGCAGCGATCGCCAACAGACCCGACTCCTCCACCCGCTCTAATGGCGCTAGAGTAACCGGATCGACTAGCTCCACATACTCCGGCTTCAGGGCTGGCGTAGTCGTCAGTTCTGCTTGAACTGCCGTTAACAAATCGCTACTCTTCAGATTGCCTGCCCGAAATAATTGCTCAGCCTGCTGCAAACTGCGGTAAAGCACCGTAGCCTGCGATCGCTCCTCCTCTGTCAAATATTGGTTGCGTGAACTCAGCGCCAGTCCACTCACTTCTCGCACAATCGGACAACTGACAATTTCTACCGGAACGTTCAAATCTGCTACCACTCTTCGCACAATCGCCACTTGCTGAGCGTCTTTTTGCCCAAAGTAGGCTCGGTCAGGCTGCACTAGATTGAGTAACTTGGTCACTACAGTGGCAACCCCCTCAAAGTGTCCGGGGCGAAAACGTCCACACAGAGAAGCGATCGCCGCCGCAGGAGGCAGCACTTGAGTCAGAGCGTTATTCACAGAAGCATCGGTGCCATATAGCTCTGAGGCAGTGGGTGCAAAAACTAGATCAACGTCTGCCTGTTCGCACTGCTGCTGATCTTGCTCCAGGGTGCGAGGGTAGATTTGAAAATCTTCGTTTACCCCAAATTGCAGCGGGTTGACAAAAATACTGACCACCACCAAATGGTTATCTTGCCGCGCTCGATGGATCAGGCTCAAGTGTCCTCTATGGAGCGCTCCCATCGTTGGCACCAGTCCTACTGTTACAGGGTTCACATCAGCCAGCTTTGTCCCAGCTAGCTCCTGCTCAGACCGCCTGAGATGCAAATAACAGCGTAATCCAGCAACCGTTGTAAACAGGCGCACCGCAACCCCCCAGATTTAACTCTACTCCCGCCTAGTAGTTTACAAAATTCCACAAACAACCTGCCCATACTTTATGTTCGGCGCACAGACTCGACCTGGCTTATGACTGCCGTTAATGCCATCACCTTCTGCAATACTTCCTCTGGCTGAATGGGGCTAGTCAGACAATCATCCGCACCCGCTAGAAAGCAATGTTTTTGGTTTTCTGGCAGAGTATCGCCCATCAGCGCGATAATTTTGAGCCTTTTTGTAGCGGGATTTTGGCGTAGCTGGCGGATCAGGCTGTGTCCGTCGATGTCAGGCAGTTGCAGGTTGACAATGATAGTAATTGGCTGAAGAACTTCGAGTTGGCTAATCGCTGCCGACCCTTCTATCATCCATACCACCTGATATCCAGCAGCAGTCAGCATCGGGTAAATCAGATTTGCGCTTTCCTCTTGCCCTTCGATTAGAACGATCTGTCCGGCGGGTTGGGTCGATGGAAGCAGCAGATCTAACTTTCTGGGCGCAACTCCACCTGCCTGAGTTCGAGGGGCAGGCAGACGCACCGTAAAGACAGAGCCAACGCCAACAGTTGAATCTACGTCAATCCAGCCGCTGTGTAGCTCGGCCAGTTGTTTGGCGAGCGCCAGTCCCAACCCTGTGCCTTCATACTGGCGGCGATAGGACTGGTCAAGCTGCTGAAATTTTTGAAATAGGAGCGATCGCTGATGTTCAGGAATGCCAATCCCGGTGTCTTTGACTTGAAACGTCGCAAACTCTCGACTCCCAAAAACCCGCAGCGTCACCTTGCCGCCTGCCGGAGTAAACTTGATGGCGTTGCTGAGTAGATTAAACAGAATTTGTCGAACTCGGTGCGAGTCAGCAGTAAAGCGATCGCACTCCAGTTCCAGGTGCAAATCAATTTCTAAACTGACCTGCTTGGCTTCAGCTTTTTCTGCAAAGGCTTTGAGGCTTTGCTGAGCTAGCCTGGAGAGCGAAAATTCGCTCAGGTTGAGAATTGTTTTACCTGCCTCTAACTGCGACAGATCGAGGATGTCGTTGATTAGCTCCAGCAAATGTTCGCCGCTGTCGTGAATAATTTGCAGACAGTCTCGCTGCCGCTGGTTTAGTTCTCCTAACGACCAGCGCAAGAGCGTTGAGGACATCCCAATGATGCAGGTGAGGGGCGTTCTCAGTTCATGGCTCATTGCGGCCAAAAACTCACTTTTTGCCCGATTTGCCGACTGAGCCGCCAGCATCGCGTCGTGTAGCTCCTGGGTGCGCTCAATCACCTGATGCTCCAATATTTGAGACTGCTGTTCTGGCTCAGAAGGAGAATTGGAGCTAGCCATTGATGCAGGTGAGAGGGCCGCAATTAGCCGCAGGGTAAATTCGGTTTGAATTCGAGCATTGTTAGGACGTAGCTTTGCAGAAATTTGTTTGACGGTTTGAGGAAAGGTCGGTTTGTGAGGCAAGGCGCTAAGCTGATGCAGGAAGGTGGCGATCGCTCTGGCTCAAAAGTTAAGTTAAACTGGCACGTTTGCCACTTATCCTGAAAACTATTCTTCTCCGCTGGAGAAACTCGCCACAGCAGAGCGCTAAACGGCTTTGACACAACCAGCGTAAATTGCCCTACTCCGCTCTGTTCAAGCTCCTCTAGCACGGTTGAACTTTCTGTCAAAACCAGCGTTTCTACCTCAGTTACATGAACCATCTGCTGCAACAATTCCTGTAACTGTTGGAAGGTGGACATCGATACGGTTTGACAAAACGATGGTTTGAGAGCAGACATACTTCGATCCATTAGCATGAAATCCTCAGGCGAGGAGGTTGCACCAACAGCCAAAACCGCTCAGGTTTTTAACTACCCAAGCGGATATGGTATCTTACCCCTCTGCCTTACTTTGCTAATATCAAGAATCTCTTGATAGTTGATACCGATCTTAGTAATCAACCGTTACTTACAGCGTCTCTCAAATGAGCAAATCCTTGTAGGGGCGAACGGCCGTTCGCCCCTACTCTGGTTTATGTTTTACACAAGTGAAACCGCTGGATATAGGGCTATGCACGTACCTCACAGTGTGCGCCAGAGCAAGCAGGCGATCGCATTCCTAATAGCTGATACAGGTCGCTTTGCTGCTGTTTTCCCCTGGGCGCAACGCAATCAATCCACTGCACGTTAAATAGCTCCGGTTGCTGAAGTTGTTCCATTACAGACTCACTCAAGAGAACTGGGCAACCGTAGAACTTAGTGAGTTCTTCTAGACGAGCGGCAGTATTGACGACATCTCCAATTACGGTAGAGTCCATCCGTTGCTCTGAGCCGAGGGTGCCAATGATTGCTTGCCCCGTATGGATGCCAACACCAATGCGAATCGGGTCTGCCAGATTAAATCGGGTGCGCTCAAGGTTAAAATCACGCAAAGTTTGCTGCATGGCGATCGCCGCCGTGAGAGCATCTTGAGCGTGATGGTCGGGGCGATCAAACACCGCCATGATTGCGTCGCCCAAGTACTTATCAATAAACCCGTGATGAGTTTTAATCGCCTCATCCATGCGCTTGAAGAAGGCATTTAGCCAGTCAAAAGTCTCGCTAGCAGGTTGAGATTCGGCAATAGCGGTAAACTCTCGGATATCAGAAAATAGGATGGTAACTTCTGCTTCGGTGGCGCTTCCAACCTGGATAGAGTCTAAGCCTGCGGGTGCAATGCGCGACAGAAGCTGATCGGGCACAAACAAACGCAGTTTCTCAAGCAGAGCCTCGTTCACCTGCTCAACCATCTCGACCTGCTGGTTTAAGTCCGGCTGCGTTTCCTCAGACGACTGGACTGAGGCAATCTGTCCCTGAACATCTCGAAGTTGCTGCAATTGCAGCATACTGGCAATTCTGGCGATTAGCAGGCGCTGATCAACAGGTTTCGTGAAGTAATCATCGCCCATCACCTCTAGACCCATGAGGTGCGACTCTCCATCTGAGAGCGCCGTGAGAAAGATGACAGGAATAGCTTGTAGCTGAGGGTCTGCACGTAGCTCACGACAAACATCAAAGCCGTCCATTCCTGGCATCATCACATCCAGTAAAATTAGGCTGGGCTGCTTGGCGCGGCGATCGCCAGTGCTTCCGCTCCGGACTTAGCGGATTGGGTCAAATACCCGTGAGAACGAAGCAACGCTTCTAGCAAAAATAAATTACTTGGGTCATCATCTACTAACAGAATGTAGGAAGCGCCGTCTGACATAAACCTAACTCAAATGTGGAAATGCAGTCAGCATTGTTACTCGTTTGGGCAAGTTTATACCCGATCTGCCATCCCTGATTTTTTGCGATAACTAAAACATCACACTTCAAACTTGATGCCCTACAGAGGTTTGAATTGCCCCTGCTGAATGACCCTGTTGAGTACGTCTGGAGGCTATATAAAGGTCCTTTTGTTGCGAACTCTATACAAGTCTAATCTCAGTTTTAAGTGAATTCAGGGAAATGATAATAAATCAATCCTTAGGCAGAATTTAAGCATTAAAGAATAGGAGCAAGGCTCTGGTTAGGTGCTGTTTCTCGCGGTTCTATTTGTTCTGATTCTGTTTCTGTGGGAGTCGTTTCTGGGGAATCGGTTTCTGGCTCAGTCGGTGTCATCCTGGGTAAAGCCAGTTCATAAACTTGCTCAACGCCAAAGGGGTCTCGTACTACCATGCGAAGCAGGCGATCGCCTGGTATGTCCACAACAGCACTCACTTCACCCGCTGGGCTAACAGGCAACGGCTGCTGATTTAGCAATACTTCACTTCTAGCGGGCACGATAGCTGTAACCTGAAGCCGCTCAACCCCCGACTCGGTGACAAACTGGAGGCTAAGCCGCGTATCTTCAGGGGCGAGGCGGGGTTCTGTGGGCGGTTGCCCCGGTGTTAGCTGGCTAAAATAGCCCGGTTGAATCAGTTCAGTCTGCCCCTGAGCCGTCACCTCAACCAATCCTTCAAAAGTGGTGACTCTAGTTTCACCCGTTGGCAGCACGACGATGCTAAACTCCGTGCCACGAACCCCTGCTACCCCGGCAGGTGTATTGACGCGAAAGCTGGATTCGGGGTTTGTCAAGGTTTGAATGTTGGCTCTCAGTTCTCCTTCTTGGAGTGAGAGTTCAGTTTGCTGTCCACCAGTAGGTGTTGTGGAAACCTGATCGACTGCTAACTGAGTATTTTCTGCAACCGCAACAGTGCCCGTGTTGTTGTCCAAGACTAAAGTAGTGCCAGAGTCTTCACCTGTTGTGATAGCTGTTGCGCGAGCCTGAACGCGATCGCCCACCTGCACGGGCTGCTGCTGCGAAGTGACATTTCCCTGAACCTCTCTCACTTCTAAATAACGGGACTGCTGTAGCGGTCCGCCCCCTCCTGCCCAGGCGGGTGACACACCCACGATTAAGCTACCCGCCAGCAATGCTCCCTTGAGAGTCGCAACAGCAGGTAAATGCAGTAAATTTGTGAGCGTACTCATAGGTAATATGGCCTGTCAATTAAAGTTTTAGCAGAGTTTAATATTTTGTTTTGCACTTGAATGAGAGACTGAGTTTCGGTTTAGCATTGTTCCAATCCAAGACTCACATCCAACCTTCAATTCCAGCATTCGTACTAAAAATTGGTTTTCCGCTTAATTGCTGCTTCTTAGTACAGAAAGTTAACGTGAGTTTGACAGCACTCTTTCAGCCGTGTGACGTGCATCTAAAAGCACATAGTTTTGAGCGTTTGTCAAACACACTCAAATAGGACTTAAGAATGGGAATTAAACAAACTGTACACTTTGTCGGATGGGCATCTTGCCCGTCCGAGCGGGTGAGACACCCACTCCACAAGTTATTTAATCCATGATCCTTACACAAGTAGAAACGCAGAGGTAAGCGATCGCCACGCGAGTAAGGACGCTTAAGCCCCTTGTGCCACAGGGGAATGCAGAAGTCCCGATGGATTTGAGCTTTGAGTCTGAGCGTTAATTCAAGGCTCGCTAATCCAAAATTCTGGAGTCGTATCAGCTAATTAGCCTGGAGCAGGGCAATGGATGCTGAACTAGCCCCATTCCTCGCGCTCAATCAGGAGTCATTGGAATTGTTGATTACGTTTATGGACTTGGCGGCTGAGCGGCTGACGATTGGCTTTGTCTAGATAACGTTGCCCAGGACAGAGATATTGAATTCTTCAAAGGCTCATGCGTTCCCAGGCTAGCTCACCGGAGTGCTTTAAGTGCCAGCGCAACAGATGAGCAGGTTGTTCAGCAATTAACTGGGGCAGACCGATCGCCCGTCGAGGGGCTGTGGTTGCCAGGGCGATCGCCTCTCCCACTTCACAAACGCCCCACTTCACCAGGTTTTGCACTCCCACTAATAGGGGTAGGGTTGTGCCTGCCAGAGTGCCATTTTTTAGTCTTGCTGTGCCGTTTTGCACCTGAATTTGGCGATTGTCCCAGGGATAGGTGCCATCAGGTAAACCCAGCGGAGCAAGCGCATCACTGACCAGGAAGATTCCTAAATCGTGGGGGATGTGCGATCTCGGAGAGATACCCGCAAGGGGTCGCGTTCCTCGTCCAACTCGCAGCAGCAAATCAACCATCAGCGGCGAGACGTGCTGGCTGTCTGCAATTAACCCGCAGTAAACCTCCGGATTTAGCAGTGCTGCTCCTAAAAGCCCCGGTTCACGGTGATGCAGTCCGGGCATGGCGTTGAAGGCGTGAGTCACCATTGAGGCTCCTTGTGTAAACGCAGCCTCAGCCTGCATTGCAGTTGCTTGAGAATGTCCCAAACTCACCGTAATTCCCAGAGATTTGAGAAAAGGAATCACCGTTTCGGTCGGGTCAAGCTCTGGAGCTAGCGTCATCACCTTGACCAGTGGCGCATGATCGCCCAGTACCCGATTCACCTGATCCATCTGCAACGGCAGTAAATATTCCTTAGGATGGGCACCGCACTTTTCCAGGTTGAGAAACGGACCTTCCAGGTGAACGCCTAAGATTTTGGCCGATCGCGAATCGGGCTGGGACTGTTCTCGATAGGTGGCGATAGTGTGGAGCGATCGCCCAATATTCTCAATCGAAGTCGTCACCAGCGTTGGCAGAAACCCATCTACGCCTTGTGTCCAGAGGAAACGGCAAATTTCAGCTAACTGATCGAGATGATTCAAATTCAGGTCGGGAAATGCTAACCCCAGTGCACCATTAATTTGCAGGTCAACGCCGCCCTGCGAAATCCAGTCGCCCTTCACGTCTAGCACCCGCAAATCAGGCGGCAAAATGTGCTTTACACCCGTAGCCATGGGTGCCGCAGTGCTAATCTTGCTCTGACGAATGCAAATTCGGTAAAGCTCTTGGTAGCCGACCAACCGAGCGTTGATAATATCCAGGGAATAGTCAGGCATGGGAAGGAGGGAGGGCGGAGGAGGGAGGGCAGAGAATTTATGATACTTTCCTAAAATCCTCGCACACCTACTGCTCCATTCCCCCTTCCACCCGACAAAGTAATCACCTAGTTTCCCTCTCCCGCTTCCCGCTTCCCGCTTCCCTCTCTGGCTATACTTAGGAATGAAAATCAAATAACCTGTAATTCTGGTTTAGCTGTGTAATTCCATTGTGGTAGAAGTTCATCGAAGACAATCGTCATGTTGGCTTTGAAGTCTTGGGCAACTTTCCGACCAGTTTGATA
>JAAUTN010000358.1 GCA_012031415.1 Leptolyngbyaceae cyanobacterium SM1_4_3
GGCTCCTCGCCACATTTTGGAGGAATTGTCTGGCACAAGAAGTCGAAGTCGATCAGATGCGCGACGCCTGCCGCTGGTCAAGCTTCAGCAACAGGTCAAAGCCGCTCCGCCGCCTCACGATTTGTCGCAGCACTGCGCCAAGGCAAAACTCAGCCTGCACTCATCGCTGAGGTTAAAAAGCATCACCCAGTAAAGGCGTAATTCGGGAAGATTTTGATCCGGTGGCGATCGCCCAGTCCTACCAGCAGGGTGGCGCAGCCTGCATTTCTGTTCTGACCGATCAAAAGTTTTTTCAGGGTAGCTTTGACTATTTGCAGCAAATTCGAGCCGCAGTTGACGTGCCGCTGCTGTGCAAAGACTTTGTGATTTATCCTTACCAAATCTACCTGGCAAGGGCGCAAGGCGCGGATGCGGTTTTGCTGATTGCCGCGATTCTGTCAGACAAAGACCTGCAATACTTCCTCAAAATTACGAATGCACTGGGAATGACCGCCCTGATTGAAGTTCACACGTTAGCCGAAATGGATCGCGTGTTAGCCTTACAGGGCGTTACCCTGGTAGGTATCAACAACCGAAATTTAGAAGATTTCTCTGTTGACTTGCAGACGACTTGCCAAATTCTATCGACACGGCTTCCCGGATTGAAACGTGGTATTTTAACGGTCAGCGAATCGGGCTTGCACACCTTTTCAGACCTGAAGCTGGTCAGTCAAGCGGGGGCTGATGCGATCTTAGTGGGCGAGTCTCTGGTAAAACAGGCTGATCCCGGTGGGGCGATCGCTACCCTATTCTCTGAGTAACCTGCCCTGACAAGACGTTTTACTCAGCGTATCAACATACGTTAAACCGTTATTTGGACTGAGCTTAAATGGAGCCGATCCCCCTTCCTTCGCACATTCATTACGAATTACTGTTGCAGCTATTAGAACGCCAAACCGTGTTTGCCGTTGGTCAACGCAACCCGCAGCAAGAACAAGTCCATGAACTGATCATCACTTTGCGAAAGGCACTCTCCCAACAAAAGCAACTAGAGGAAAGCTGTAGACGGACTGAACTGCCAATTGAATATCGCTGGTCGCTAAACAACTCTAAGTCTGAGAAAGCCGCCCCTTCAGACCTATTGAAGCCTCAGTAACCAGGCCATGAAGACGGATTCTTTGTTCTACCGTTTGTTTCAGCGATCGCCCAGCATCTTCTTTGAGCTAATTGGACAAACCGCCGGCGAAGCCAGCAACTACGAGTTTCGCTCAGTCGAAATCAAGCAAACCGCTTTTCGGATTGACGGGGTGCTGCTGCCCACCGGAACGGCAAATCGCCCCGTCTATTTCAGCGAAGTGCAGTTCCAGAAAGACCCGTACCTTTATCATCGCTTTTTTGCAGAACTGTTCCTCTATCTGGATCAGCATCCTGCAACCCATGACTGGCAAGGCATTTTGATTTACCCTAGCCGCAACCTGGAACCCGATCAGACCAGACTACATCAGGTGTTGCTTGACAGCCCCCAGGTGAGACGCATCTATCTCAACGAGCTAGGTGAAGCGGCAAGTCTGCCTCTGGGGCTAGGGCTAGTGAAGCTGATTATTGAGCCAGAAGCAACTGCCCCAGAGCAGGCGAAACAGTTGATTAGGCGATCGCAACAGGAGAATGTTGGCGGCATCTCCGACCAAGAAATTATTGATTTAATTGAAACTATCATTGTATATAAGTTCACATCTCTAAACTGGAGGGAGATTCGGACGATGCTAGGACTAGATCTGATCAAGCATACTAGAGCTTACCAAGAAGCTGTAGAAGAAGGACGGCAAGAAGGACGGCAAGAAGGACTACAAAAGGGACGGCAAGAAGGACTACAAGAAGTCGTTGAAAATTTGCTTAGAGTTAGATTTGGCAGTTTGGACGAGGAACTGACCAGCGTGGCGCAAGCTCTGGTCAATTTGCCGCCTGCCGAATTTACGCCGCTCCTATTTCAGCTAAGTCGTGAAGAACTGCTCGATTGGTTTGGACGCAAGCCATAGATTCGACACTGACAAAAATCCGTATGGATGCATCTGTAGAATTATCCCAGCAGTGAGGCAATCATCCGGTTGGCTTGACCTTCGTAGCTGCCGCCAAACTGATTGAAGTGATTGAGGATGTGGTATAGGTTATAGAGCGTTTTGCGTCGCTCATAACCTGACTCCAGCGGAAACGCTTTGTCGTAAGCGCGATAAAACTCATTGGGAAAGCCACCAAACAGTTCAGTCATAGCCAGATCGACCTCGCGATCGCCAAAGTAAGTCGCCGGATCAACAATCACAGGCTCCTCCAACTTCGTCACCGCTGCATTACCCGACCACAGATCCCCGTGTACCAGAGATGACTGGGGATCGTGCCCCGCGAGAATTTGTGGGATTGCTGCTAACAGACGCTCCTGGTTAGGAAAGCTGCCGCCTCGCCGCTGGGCAAGCTGAAACTGATAGCCAATGCGTTGTTCTGCAAAAAATTCTGTCCAATTGCTTGTCCAGGGGTTGACCTGCGGCATAAAGCCGATCGTGTTTTGCTGATCCCACCCGAAGTGGCGATCGCTCCCCACTCGATGCATCGCCGCCAAATTTCGCCCCATTTCTTCCCAAGAGCGATGGGTGCCATAACCCAAATCAAGCCATTCCAGCACAATGTAAGCCGAGCCGTCTACTGTTCCCCAGCAAATGGGTTCAGGCACTCGAATTGTTTTAGTGCTAGCAATCTGCTTTAACCCCAACGCTTCTGCCTCAAACATGGCAATCCGAGTCGCCTGGTTGATTTTGACAAAGTAAGACTGTCTGCCGCTGGTCAGCGCATACGCCTGATTCACACTGCCCCCCCCAACAGGACGGCGTTGCGGGTCTTGAAAGGTTTCACCCGTTGTTTGGCTAATTTGTTCAGCAATGTGATTCCACATAAGGGCGTTGGGGCGTTGAGGATAAGCGTATAGTGCGCTACGACGCATCTAAAAGAATGTTTGCAAAGTCTGATCTGTAACCCAAGAGTCTGTAGGGGCGTGGCATTCGGGCAAAGATTTTGGGTGCTTCTAGAGTCTACTGCCGAATGCTACGCCCTTATAGGGGACATAAGCTACTGTTCAAACATCCTCTATGACTATCCAAATTGAAAACCACTCCGATAGAATCTACAGCAGTCTAAGACAGATTGAGAAGCAACCCATGAATCAACAGTTAAATCCTTTGACTCAGGGGTTTCAACTGCACTATTCGCATCCGCATGGACGGCTTTATCAAGGCGATTCGGTTGACTGGCTGAGGTCTCTTGAAGCTGAGAGTATTGATTTGATTTTTGCCGATCCGCCTTACAACATCAAAAAAGCCGATTGGGACAATTTTGAAACTCAGGAACAGTACATTGAATGGTCACTGCGATGGATCGGTGAAGCGTCCCGCATTCTCAAGCCAACGGGTTCTCTTTACATCTGTGGCTTCTCTGAAATTCTGGCTGACCTCAAGCATCCTGCTTCAAGATACTTCAAAGGCTGTCGCTGGTTAGTTTGGCACTACAAGAATAAGGCAAATTTGGGAAGGGATTGGGGGCGATCGCACGAGAGCATCATTCACTTTCGTAAATCAGAATCCGTCCGGCTTAACCTCGACGACATCCGCATTCCCTATGGCGCACATACTTTGAAGTATCCGTCGCATCCGCAAGCTGCAACCAGTGCTTATGGTAAAGGCGCGACCCAAAAGCGTGACAACTGGATGCCAAACCCGAAAGGGGCAAAGCCCAAGGATGTGATTGAAATTCCGACGACCTGTAACGGCATGGGTGAAACAACTCCCCATCCCACTCAGAAGCCTGAAGAATTGCTCAGAAAATTTGTGCTTGCGTCATCCAATCCTGGAGATTTAGTAATCGATCCGTTCTCAGGGTCAGGTACCACACTTGTGGTTGCGGAACAGTTAAACCGCCGCTGGATGGGGTGTGATCTAAGTCTGCAATACAACGATTGGGCGTTCAAGCGAATCGAGAATGTCTGTCGGATGACGCAGGAGGAGTGGATTGAGTGCGATCGCAAAAATTCAGCAAGAAGAGAATCTATCCGCTGAACCTGATTGCCTGACAAAACTCCTAAAACCATTGATAAACCGTAGGGTGAAGTAAAGCGGGAGCGACATAAACCTAAACGGAAACAACTCCTTCCGATCGCTCAACACCTTGCAAAAGACAACTGCAACTGCTCTCACAAAAACTTGCTTTAACCGCCGCCGCCATCTCCCTTCAAACTCAAGTTGACAGACTACTACCAGAGCGTGCTAAAACCCTTGCGGTGACGTATGAGAAATCGACGTGAAACGATCCTCTTCTAAGCAAATCTGGGGAGCCGCTCTAGGATTCCTTGCCATAGCGGGCGTAGCAAGTTTTCTATTGGGGTTTCCTCAGCGCTTTCAGAATCAATCTAATGCAAATTTGGATGCCAATTCTACTGCTGCTCAACCAACCCCTCACTCAGAACTTGTTTCTAACCCCGCAAACGGTAGACCACAGTTAAACCCCCTTCCAACTGCCGAAACGGTGTGGGACTGTGAAGTGGTCGTCGTGGGCGGTTCGCTGGGCGGCGTAGCGGCAGCGGCTCATGCGATGCAGTCGGGCGCAACCACTTGTTTAATTGAAACTGCTCCCTGGTTGGGCGGGCAGATTAGCGCTCAAGCTGTTTCTGCGATTGATGAATCGCTGACGATGCGGGCAGAGCAAAACTTTTCCCAAAGCTGGTTTAAGTTTAAAGGTCTAATTGAGCAGCAGCCCGTTGAGTTGCCCGACTGGACAAACCTGCCGCAGCCGCAGCAAGTTGCAGACGTTAACCGCTGCTGGGTAGGAACGCTCTGTTTCCCGCCCGAAGCAGGCGCAATGGCAGCAGAACAGCTACTTCAAAACTCTAAGCAGCAGGCTCCAAGTAGCCGCTGGCAGACTTCTACCGCCTTCAAGGGAGCCGAGTTTGACGAGACGGGAACAGAAATTACCGCTATTTATGCGGTTCAGCGTGTTCCTCAAGATTCTCAATATGTCCCTCAGGGGAGATTCTCGCAGGAGATCGCAGACTGGTATTCCTGGTCAGACAGTGAGGCGTTTAGCAAAACTCCGCTGCGGCTTCAGGCTCCAGCGGGTAAGCGGCTGATTGTAATTGATGCGACCGACACGGGAGAATTAGTCGGCTGGGCAAATATTCCCCATCGGTTGGGGTCTGAGTCACGAGCAACGACGGGAGAGGTGAATGCCTCGGAGCGAGATAATCCGGCTTGCACCCAAGCGTTTACCTATCCGTTTGCGATCGCCTCCACAACGATCAGGGAGAAAGTTTGCGATCGCTTGCCCAAGTCGAGCCAGAATATTCCCGTGAAGAACACCGCCAGAAGTTTGCGATGGAAGGGTTTCCGGTTTTCTCAGGGCGCAGTTTCTTTCACTATCGCCGGATCGTCAGCACGACGCGCAATGATCCCTTCACCACCACGCCTGCCCTCGGTGACATCACAATGGTCAACTGGAATCGGGGGAACGATTGGACGTGGATGAATCCGCCTTTGATTTTGACTGACGCGGAACTGGATGCGTCTGGGCAACGCCAGAATTGGCTGGGCGGAATTTCGCCAGTTGCCCTCAAACACGCCGAAAACCACGCCCTACTGTTTGCCCAATGGCTAATGGAAACGCAGTCTCAACCCAACTTTCCGCTGGCTTATCTGTCGGGAGCCGATGCGCCAATGGGTACTGTTTCAGGATTGAGCATGGTGCCTTACATCCGCGAGGGTCGTCGAATTTTAGGACGAGATGCCTATGGGCAAGAGGCGTTTATGATGCGTGAGGCTGATTTGAGACTGGATCAGGCTGGGGGGCGCGACTTTAACCGGACGGCGATCGCCATCACTCACTACGACATTGACATTCACGGTTGCCGCTACCGCAACTGGGAACCCTCCTGGGAAGCAGGCAGCGCTCCGGCTCGTGAATTCAAGGTGCGTCCGGTCGTGATTCCCCTGGAGAGCCTGATTCCGCAAGGGGTAGACAACCTGCTGATTGGCAGCAAAGGCATTGCCGTCACGCACATTGTCAATGCCCTCACCCGGATTCATCACAGCGAATGGAGCATCGGCGCAGCCGCCGGATCGACCGCTGGCTGGCTCGTCACCGAGGCGCAACCGACCCTCACTCCCGCCCAAATTCCTCAGCAGCACATGACAGAGCTACAGCAGCATTTTCTGGATCAGGGGTTGCGGTTGGATTGGTAGGGGCGCAGCATTCGGCAGGTAGACCCTGGAATAGACCGAAAATTCTTGCCCGAATGCTACGCCCTATTACTCGTTGCCAAGCTCTAGCTTGGCAATGCCAATCTGGAAGCTCCAGCTTCCTCATAGCTTCTAAAGAGCGGGAAGCAAGAGCTTCCGCAAAATGTTCCCAAGCTGGAGCTTGGAAACCAGGAGAAGCTGGAGCTTGGAAACCAGGAGAAAGCGCGAATGGGGGCGCGGCGAATCCGCGCCCCCATTCGCGCAGGAGGTCTACTCTCTAAATTCCATGACTCTTACCAATCACCCAATGTCGCCGAAAGAATCGGGAAAGGCTCGATTCTTCCAGGGAAAGGTAAATCGGACGACCGTGAGGGCAGGTGCGCGGATGGCGGGTTTGCTGCCATTGGTTTAGCAGCGTTTGCATTTCGGTGAGATTTAGGGGAGTGCCGTTGCGAATGGCGGTGCGGCAAGCAGTAGCAACCAGGGCAGATTCTAAATCGCCGCCCAAACTTAGCTCAATTAGCGCATCGGCACAGTCTTCTCGCTGAGCTAAAGGCTCTGGTGCGGTGCGAACTGCCCAAAGATTCTCGCCAAATAGCTCAACTTCTAGCTGAAGGCGCTGAAGCTGCTCTCGCTGAGGTTCGGAAAGCTGATTTAGAATGACGGGCGGCTCCAATGGCACAAGCTGCCACCGATCGCACAACTGTTCATACAGCACCCGTTCGTGGGCAATGTGCTGTTCAATGAGCCACATACCGCTGGGATGCTCAGCCAGGATATACATCTGGTGGACTTGGGCGATCGCTTTTAGGGGGGTGGGGGGTGGGATTGGGGATTGGGGATTTGGGGATTGGGGATTGGGGTGATAGGTGCTGAGCTCGGCGGTTTGAGGAGAGTGTG
>JAAUTN010000359.1 GCA_012031415.1 Leptolyngbyaceae cyanobacterium SM1_4_3
CAACAATCCCTGCATCAGCAACATGATATTGAGCATAGCTGCCAGATTCTCCAAAAATCTGCGGCGAGTAATAAACTTCGTTTCCTACCTCAAAGTCTGTCACTGACTCTCCAACTGTCTCAATAACCCCTGAAATGTCAACTCCGATGATTGCTGGTAATCGAACCAAGTCTTTGTAATCACCACGGCGAGTCTGATAATCAACTGGATTGATCGATGTTGCACACACCCTTACTAGAACCTGATTAGGTTTTGGTATTGGCTTGGGCACAGTTTGAATCTCAAAACTCTCAGGACCACCAAATGTTGTCAGTACGGCTGCTTTCATACTTTCCATCTCTGCTAACCATCCTTGCTTTATAATCAACGGTAAAGGTATTTCGATACCACTCAACGTAAATGGTTCTCTCTTGTCTCGCAAGTCAGCACCATCTAGTAAGGTAGTTACTGTTTAGTCGCAAATGCAGTCATCACAATCCCGTAACTTGCCAAAAAAAATCCCTGCTTCTCAACCAACTGTGGCTCATATCGTAGAGCATACTCTTGGTTGTAAATGGATGCTGGAGGTTTTACGCTTAATTCGTCAAGGTATCAACCGCCCAGGAGCAATGACTCGTGCAACTGAGGGATTGACCACTAAGGTTTTGAATGAGCGATTAGTAGATCTCGTAAACTTTGGTATTCTTGAGAAAGTTGCTTATCCAGAAATTCCGCCCCGCGTGGAGTATAAGTTGACTGCCTTTGGCTCTCGGTTCGTTGAAATTCTGGATATTATTGATGATCTAGAAGAATATGTTTAATTATCAGCTTGTACCGGATAAGTTTGTTTCAGCAACTCAGCGACTTCTTGCGCGATCGCAATCAGGGCATGATTCACCGAGGAGTCGCGAAGAGAATTAGTCTGAGGTGTACCTTCATGTCCAGAATTATTCTTAAGCAATCATGGCTGCCATCAACTCTGTCATTACTAGGATGCTATCTTCTGGACAAAGCAATTCTTCTAGTCCGATTTTTGGATTTTTAGACATCACTATAAGTCTCCATTCAACGTTTACTTCAAGAAAAAAGGATGCAGCGCTTAAACTTAGGGAGCCGGATACAGCCATTTGTGAAACAACTGCGTCAAACGCGGCATGATCAAATAAGTGAGAAGGGCGACGACGAGTCCAGTTGTGATCAATTGATTGAGCAATACAGGTAACTTAGACAGAAATGGTGATAGTAAACGACTGAGAATCGCAAGAGTGGTAAACACGCCCAGCCACGTTACTAGCGCCATTTTGTAACGAGGTGGGGGAGCCTTGAGGGGCTTGTTGGGCAGGGTGAACCAGGTTTCTAATCCAGTGAGAGTCTGCACCTCTTCCGGTTTTCAATCAGCGGTTGCAATCGCTCAATCCATTCTCGTCGCACATCAGACTCCAGCCACTGTTTGAGGTTGGTGTAGCGATCGAACCTGAGAATCGCTACATATTCTGGATAGGTGTGATCGCCAGGTCGAATAATACTGACACCCCTATGTCCCTTAAACTTCTTGGCGGCGGCAATAATTCCATGTAACCACTCCTCATATCCCTGCTCGCGCCCTGGCCGGACAACATGAGAGATAATGGCTGTCACCTGATTTTCTTCATCCGTACCGACTTCAAGAGGTTCTTCCAACATAAATGCGCCCTTTCGTAAGGTTGCTGCGGTGTACACAAACGAGAGCGATCGGAATTTTGGGTAACCGCAAGTGTCGAGCTAACCGTATCAAGGGTTTTAGCTTTTCGATACACAAAATCTAACCACTCTCACACAAACTCAATAGTGGGTTTCTACTGCTTCATAGGGGGTGTTGCAAGGAGCTGAAGTTCCCATGCAAGAGCCACTGCACTCGCACCGCCATGCTCAAGAAGAATCTCTGATACACCCGCAGCTGTTTCTGTGCGTGCCCAGTCACGTTGCCATTCAGCCAGTACAGCCATCCAGTTAATTGGAACTGCACCCGCCTGAACCATCCGGCGAACCGCCATGTCATGAGCTTCCGCAGTCACACTGCCCGAAGCATCGGTCACGATGAATACTTCATACCCCTCACCCAGCGCCTGGATTGCTGGCATTGCGAGACAGATCTCGGTCCAAAGCGAAGCAAGTACAAGTTGCTTGCGGCCACTTTTCTTCACGACATCTGTCACATTTGGATCTTCCCAGGTATTGATGAACGTGCGGTTGATCGGTTTTTGATCAGGAAAAACATCCTGGAGTCCCTTGATGATGTGCCCCCCTCTTTCTTCCATGACATGGTCAGGATTGTGGGTACGTTGAACACCTTTGCCGATTTGGCAAGACCAATCACATTATTAACGATCATCGTCGGTTCATGGCTGTTCAAGTTGGTGAACTGGAAAGGCTGGTGGTCAATCAGTACCAGAATGCTATCTTCTGGACGAAGCAATCCTTCTAGACCGATTTTTGGATTTTTAGACATCGCTATAAGTCTCCATTCAATGTTTACTTTACATAATGACTTTCAGAAACAATGGCTGCCATCAATTGCGCCTTGCTCCAGCGTCCGGTATATCGAACGCCATTGATAAACAAGGCTGGAGCAACCGTAACTCCACTGCGTACTCCGCTCTCGATATCTTGATTGATGCGATCGACATGCACTTGTTTGGACAACTCTTTGAGAAACTGAGGAATATCAAGCCCTAAATCATTGGCGTACTCGACAAGATAACCGTTCTCCAACCTTTGGTGATGGGCAAATAAAGTATCGTGCATTGACCAAAACTGTCCTTGGGTAGCGGCGGCTTCAGCAGCTTGGGCGGCTCGTTGAGCATGAGAATGAATCTGTGCTTGCGGAAAATGGCGGAAGATCAAGCATAAATAATCCTCTTCAAAAGCAGCACTAAGCTCCCGTTTGATCGCTTTAATCAGCTTGTAAACGTCTGCACTTTTAGGGCATTGATAGTCTCCATACATCACCAGCACCACGACAGCACTTAGCACGCCTTGAATGTGATCTTGGGTTAAAGCTGGCACAAGTAAAGAGCTGTGGCTGTGGTCGTCGATCATCTTTCTATATCTGTATCAAGCAAAGAAGCTTGCAATAAAAGCTGGGAAAAACCTTATGTTCAAAACATTCCCAGCGTCAGCAATTTGAACGTGATTGAACAACTTTGAGATCGATGATTGCTGCGTTAGCGTATGTTTCGCCGACGGCGAGCAAATGATAACCAACTCCTCACCTTCCCTTTTTTTATTTTGTGTGTGTGCGTTGCAATTAGGTGCTTTTACACAGGTGCCATTTGCCGATTGAGCTTGGTCTCTAGTCCATCTCGTTGCACAGATTGAGCTTTGTCATAGCTCTCCATCAGGACGCGGTAAATCGGCATGAGGTCAACCATGACAGCGGCAAACTCCATTGCGTCCGGACGGTTCCACGTGTTCATGAGTTCGCCGATTACTGCGTAAGTGTCGATGGGCATGGCTCCCGCCTGGACGACGCGGGCCAGAGTGAGGTCGGTCGCCATCTGGCTCCAGTTGCCGGAAGCGTCAATGATCGTGAAGACCTTGTAACCAGCGGCCAGTGCGCTCAGCGTCGGAAACGCCATACAGACGCTGGTGAGAGTTCCGGCGATGAGGAGAGTTTTTCGCCCGGTCTTCTCGATAGCGTCTACCCAAGCTGGGTTATCCCAGGCGTTAATCTGACCTGTGCGCGGAATGTAAACCGCCTCAGGATTGTGCTGGTGGATTTCGGGAATCAGGGGACCATTGGGACCATCGGGCACCGAAGCAGTCGTGAAGGTCGGAATCTTGGCGAGTCGGGAAATCTTGGCAAGTGCCGTGACATTGGAGCGGAGGACTGGGAGTTCGATGTCACGCACAAGTTGGAAGAGTCCACTCTGATGATCGATCAGCAGCAGCACGGCGTCGTTGGGATCGATCATTGTGTCGATGGTTTTACTCATGGGTTTGTCTCCTTATTTGATTCAAATTCAGTTAATGTCATTTTTTCCTAGCTATCTGGGGCGTGTCCAGTTCTAGTACTCAACTTCTTTCAGCATAAATTCAATATAGGCGATCGCCTTCAAGCTGTCGTCTATAGCAAGTTAAAATTTTTACAGTAGAAATTGATAGAGCAACCATGCTATCGTAGAGTAGAAGGCTGGCTCTAACTTAAGTTAGAATCCGAATTCTATCGAAAGTACATCCTATAAACTGACAATGCCGCGCTTAACGGCAACAATCACAGCCTGAGTACGATCGCTGACATCTAACTTATTCAAAATCCGATTCACATGAGATTTAACCGTGCCTTCACCGATACTCAAAGCCGCTGCAATCTCAGCATTACTCATCCCCTGTGCCAGTGAGCGGAGTACTTCTAGTTCTCTTTCACTCAGTTCTGGATTGCTGAGGCGCTGTACTAACTTTGCTCCCACATCGGGCGGAATATACTTCTGACCACGGTGAACGGTACGAATGGCGTTCAGAAGCTCGTCAGGTTCAGTTTCTTTCAACAAGTATCCTTTTGCACCTGCCTGCAATCCCCGATAAATATCTTCGTCACTATCATACGTGGTCAGTACAATAATTCGAGCAGATTTAGCAGTAGCACAAATTGCACCAATGGCGGCAACTCCTTCCACTTCAGGCATTCTCAGATCCATCAGTGTGACATCCGGTTGGTATTCCTCAAATAGAGCGATCGCTTGTTCGCCATTTTCGGCTTGGGCAATCACCTGCATCTCTGGGTCACGATTGATAATCGTGGCTAATCCTTGCCGAAAAATAGCGTGATCGTCCGCAATCAGAACCCGAATGGTCGTGGCTTGGCTCATCGTCATGCTACTCCCGATCGACGGTGACAATAATTTCTGTTCCTTGTCCAGGTTGACTCTTAATTGTCAGTTGTGCGCCGATGCGCTCTGCCCGTTCGCTCATGCCCAGTAAGCCAAAACCCTCGGCACATGGAATACACCCAACTCCAAAGCCCTGTCCATTGTCTCTCACGCGCAAACAAAATCGATCGCGATCGTAGACTAGCTCCACTCGGATTTCATCAGCATTCGCGTGTTTAATCGCATTAGTTAATGCTTCCTGCCCAATTCGCAGTAGGTTATTCTCGACTTCAGTGGGTAGAGCATACACCACACCCTTAATCTCATCATACAAAGTGGTATCAGTTGCGGTAGCCCTGGTTTGAGCAACGAGGCGATGGAGAGCGCTCTGTAAACTGCCCTCCTCCAAAAGCTGAGGACGCAGCGCAACGACCGATCGCCGCGCTTCAGACAGTCCAGTTCGTGCCAATTCTTTGATCAGGTCTAGGTGTGCCTGAGTTGCTTCTAAATCATCTGTTAGCACCTGGTTTGCAGCTCCTACCTGAGCCAGAATGCCCGTAAACGCCTGAGCAAGTGTGTCGTGAATTTCGCGTGCCATGCGGTTACGCTCTTCTAAAATCGAGGCTGCTTCAGCCCGTTTGCAATCGTCGATATCCCTATAAACTCCCAAAGCTCGGATGGGTTCACCAAATTCATTCCAGGCAACAATTTTGCCGACAGAAAGAATCCATTTCCACTGACCATCCTGGGTACGCAGGCGATACTCTGCTTGATAGTTGGGGACTTCTCCAGTAATACAAGCATTGTAAGTTGCAATCGCTGATTCTCTGTCGTCAGGATGCAAACTCTCAATCCACTTAGATTTGGTCACATGAAATGTTGCTGGATCGTAGCCCAGCATTAAAGCGTATTCTGGGTTAACCACGATTTCTCCAGTTTTGATATTGAGATCGTAGAGTCCTTGATTTGAAGCGGTTAATGCTAAACGTAATCGTTCTTCACTCGTTTGTAGAGCGACTTCTGCTCGTTTGCGATCGCTAATATCTGCAACCACCCCTTCGGTGTAGTCATCGCCTGCATTCAGATAAAGAGAGAAAAGCCCCCAAAACAATGTCCCATCTCGTTTTCGCATCTGGACTTCAAAGCTTCGCACTTCCCGATCCCGCTTCAGCAACTCAATGAGGTGTTGGTGATCGCTGGGATCTGCATAATAGCCTATGACGTGTTCAAGCCCAATGATCTCCTCTGGTGAATCAAAGCCAAACAGATTGGCATGGCATTGATTGGCATCAAGAAGTAATCCATCCGAAAAGCGGGTTCGGAAGATGCCGACCTGGGAGTTTTCAAAGATAGCTCGGAACTTGGCTTCACTGCGTTGTAATGCCTCTTTTGCTTGGTTGCACTGGGTGATGTCATTGCCAACGGATAAAATTTCAACGACATCTCCCTGTTCATCCAAGATGGCTTGATTCGACCAGGCAACCCAAACTCGCCGACCGTCTCGACACAGGTTTTCACCGTCGGTTTGCGGGTACGATTGAGGATTGCGAAGTAAATCATGGACAACGGGTCGAATATCGCGTCCAGAAAGTTCGGCTTCTGGAATGATGGTTTCAAATACAGTTCGCCCTAAAATCTCGTGTTCTTCATAGCCCAGGAGTTTTACCCCATAATCGTTGATGTAGTGAATTCGTCCTTGCTGATCATAGCGAATGATGACGGAATTCGCGGTTTGTAGCAAATTTCGATAATTTGCTTCACCTTGTCTCAATGCGGCTTCGGTTTGTTGACGTTCCGTGATCTCCTGCTGCAAGGCTTGAATTTGCTCTTCGACTTTCCTTTCCAGTGTTTCGGCATAGCCTGCTAGCTGTTCATACAACCGAGCATTTTCTAGAGAAATCGCGGCTTGAGCAATTAACGGTTCGAGGACTTGTAAGCGATCGCTAGTAAATACTCCGGCATTAAGATTGTTCTCTAGATAAAGGATGCCGATCAGCTGATTTTGCTTGAGAATTGGCATACAGAGAAGCGATCGCGTCTGTTGCTTTTGAATGTAAGGATCGGTTGAAAAAGGCGATTCGCTGACTGCATCAAGCACCAAAGTTTCTTGAGTACGTTCTACCGAGTGAATGACGGAGACAGGAATCGTTGCACAGTCAGCAACAGCAAGCTTTTCTATGTCATACTGTCTACTTCCGCTACATTGAGCCATCACAGTGAGTTGATCCTCTTCCAGGAGAACCAGAGCGCCAGTTTCGGCTCC
>JAAUTN010000360.1 GCA_012031415.1 Leptolyngbyaceae cyanobacterium SM1_4_3
AATCCCTCGATTCCAGAAACGAATTGGGTAAATTGGGCAACGATTGGGCAATGGTTGGAGCGATCGCCACACTTTCCTGACGTGTCCCTAACTTACGACAAAGTGCAGTTTCAGCGCCTCATCCTATTGATTCATCCAACTGATTCATCCTATTAATCTATCCAACTAGAACCTAACTGTATTAATCTATCCAACTAGGACCTAACTGAAACAGCACCCGCAAAAGGTGCCTTCAGATTGGGAAGACAGCCCTTTGGGGTGCTGTGGAAGCTATTTTCATAAACGGTTGCCTTTAGTTAGGGCACTGAGATCAGCAAGCAGTAGCCTGCCGCATCCTTGCTTAGCTTGCCAGGTAGCCTCCAACACTGGCTTTACGGCGACGCAGATGGTCAAGAGCCTGCCGCTCAAGCTGACGTACCCGTTCGCGGCTAATGTTCATCCGTTGTCCGACTTTCGCTAGAGATAGCTCATGACCATCTTCTAAGCCAAAGCGCAGAACCAGAACTTCGCGCTGCTGGGGTGTGAGTTCGGCGAGCAGACCTTCAAGATCCTGACGCAGTGACTTTTGGGTTGCGTAGGTTTCAGGCGATGCGCCTTGATCTTCTAGCAAGTCCTGTAGCTCGGTATCTTGATTATCTCCAACCTTGAGATCAAGAGAAACAGGCTGACGCGCCATGATCAGGTATTCCCGAATTTGAGCAGGCTCCAGATCCAGCGCCTTAGCAATCTCGGCGGGGCTGGGGCTGTGACCCAACTCTTGGGTTAGCTCACGCTGCACCTTTTTAATCTTGTTCAGCTTTTCGGTAATGTGAATCGGCAAGCGAATGGTTCGCGCTTGCTGGGCGATCGCCGCGTGATCGCCTGACGAATCCACCAGTAAGCGTAGGTTGAGAACTTGTAGCCACGCATGGGATCAAACTTTTCCACGCCGCGCTCTAGCCCCAGCGTTCCTTCCTGAATCAGGTCGAGGAACTCTAGATTCCGCTTTTGGTATTTTTTGGCGATCGCCACTACCAGGCGCAGGTTTGCTTCAATCATCTTTTGCTTAGCCCGCTGTCCTTGACGGACTGCCTGATGCAGATCTGCTTCGCTCAGCTTCGTCCGCTCTGCCCACTCAACGTCCGTAGGTTCGCGATTTAGCTCTTGAGTCAGCGCCTCTTTCGATTCTAGAAGCGCCATCATTTGCTGTACCTGCTTACCGTATATAATCTCTTGCTCGTGAGTCAGCAGGGGCACACGACCGATTTCATGCAAATATGTACGTACCATATCTGCGGTAAACATGGGCTTGGCAGCAGCCTTGGTTTTAGTGTTTGCAGTTGGCATGGGTGATACGGTAAACTCCGTCAGATGAAAATTTGGAACACAACTTAGAGAAAACAAGGGATTCGGCTTTCCGAGGAAGAGACTGTTTAGAAGCCGAGTTAAAATCTACTCCCAAATGCTCTAATAGAAGGATGTCTACAGAACGCCTATCTCAAATGAGGAGCAGAGGATAGGTAAATAGCCGAGGTAGCTGAGGTCTTCAATCCTCCTCAGCAACAAAAACGGGATCAACTACAAGTCTGGTCAGGCATTGTACTTTTCGGTAAAATTTCGAGCCTGATCTCAACAAGCAACAACCTAAAATCCAGCGGTCTTTAGGGATGGCAGATTCTAGCTGCACTCAAAATACTCATCTTGAAGTCGGAGTCATTATGAGTTTGACTTAATTAATGGTAGTACAAGTTTAGACTCCAGTAAAGAGACGGCGATTCATCCTTTTGGATGAACTTAAGGATGGACTTTTGCGAACGCCGCGAACTCAAAAGATATACGTTGTTCGCAGCTAGCCTGGATGTGTGGATGGCTCAGAAAAATGCATACAAGCGTTCTCTGCTTTTATAAGCATGAACTAATTTCCTGGCACACAGGTAGGGAGAATACGGAGTGATAACCGAACTGGGAACTGAGCTTAAGACTTTTTTAATGTTTGCCCAGCGAGTTGGGACTCAAAACCCTAAATCTGCTTTTGCAGCTTCAGCCGCCTTGAAGACGCTAGCACTCGGCATTTCTTCCCAGGGCGTATCCCCTATTTCGGCGTAAAAAGTTTCATCATAAGGGCGGGTGCGAACCACAACAGGCATGGGTACAGCGTGACCCAAGATCAGCGCTTGCTGTTTGGAATCTAGCTTTGCCAACACTGAACGCAGGCTTTGTCCACCCGAAACACCCGTAAAGATTGCTTCAATGTCTTTTTCGTCATTTAGCAAGGCTGTGATGCGGGTGCCCACTTGGGACATTACCTCGTTGTCAATGCCAGAAGGACGCTGATCGACTACCAATAGGGTGACAAAATATTTCCGCATTTCGCGGGCGATCGTGCCAAAAATGGTCTGCCGTACCGTGCTGGGATCAAGGAATCGATGGGCTTCTTCGATGGTGATAACAAGCTGGTGGGGGCGATCGCTGACATTTTTGGTTTGCAAAAACTTTTCCGCCTTATGCACATAGCTAGCATGAATCCGGCGGGCAATGACGTTGGTGGCTAGCATATAGGACAGCAGGTTTGACTGAGAGCCAAACTCTACGACTACGTGCTTTCCTGCTTCTAGAGATTCTAGAATCTGTCCGACGTAGTTTTGAGGGCAACTGTTGCGGATATATTTCAGTTCATCCAGGCGGGTCAGCTTTCGCTGTAATGCCATAATTGACGACTTGCTGCCCATCTTGGTTTCACAGAATTCCTGAATCTCCTCATTGTTCATTGCCAATAGGCGCGTAATCCAGGCTTTGCCAAACTCATTGCGGAGAATAATAGCATTCTCCAGGCTGGCTTCTGAAAGGTTTAACTCTCCTCTCACGAGCATCAAATCTTCTACGTCGATCTGGTCGTAGCCGATGTAAAGCTCTTGAGCATCCCGCACGCCTCGTCGTTTAGTTGATTCGGGATCAAGTGTGTAGATCTGCACCTGTCCGGGAAAAAGCTGCCGCAGTCCTTTCACGGTGCTAAAGCGCTTGCCCTCGCTGGCGGCTTCCCAGCCATATTCAGAATGCATATCGAAGATCAAATTGACGGCTGCCCGTTTGCGGATGATCCCCGATAACAGCAGCCGCGTGAGAAACGATTTGCCCGTACCCGATTTGCCGAAAATGCCGTTGCTGCGTTCGACAAAGCGATCGAGATCAAGGCAAACGGGTACGTTCATGTCGATCGGTTGCCCGATCGCAAAGTTGCACCGATGCGGGTCATCTTCCCAGCCAAACACGGCTCGGAAGTCGCGTTCACTTGCGTCAAATACCTGGCTGAAATGGCTGGGGATCGTTTTGACGGGCAACAGCTCAATGGGGGCGCTGCTTTGAGCCTGGTAGGAGGCGATCGCCATCTTTCCGCCCTTACTATCTCCAGTTTCAGTTAGACTAGCCCCATAGCCGCCGGATCGAGATTTGCCTGCGTCGTGCCCGTTCTGGCTGACCTCCTCCGGGGTAAACATTAGCATCGGCGTTAGATTGATCGTGCCGTAAGTCCCCGTTCCAGCCAGTACTTCTTGCAGAAACGTGTTGCCCGGATCGGGCGGATTTGCCATGATTCGCTGACTGGCAGTTCCTAGTGCCACGTCGGTCAACATACAGAAAAAGCGCGATCGCACCCCTTGCACGACTAAAAACTTGCCAACCCGCATATCTTCTACCAACACATCGGGATGCAGCCGCACCTCTAACCCCTGGCTGAGAGAACCCTGAATGACTGAACCCAAAGGCTTCTCTGTCATAGCAAATCGTTCCAAGCTCAATTCTTGAGCTATCGTAACTTGAATAACTTCTAAATTAATACATTTGTTTTCAATACATTCGTTCTGGTAGTAATTTTTGGTCGTTGACCGTTGGTTGTTGGTCGTCGATCATTCAGCCTCATTCATTCAGTCTCGTTACCAAGCTCCCGCTTCCGGCATTGCTGATCTGACGTATGAATTGCGTAGGGGCATGGCATTGCCATGCCCCTACAGAGGGAATTAAGATCCGTGAATCATACCCACATTCAGCAACACCATTAAGGAAGCAGGAGCTTCTTCAATTGCATTGCCAAGCTAGAGCTTGGCAACGAATAAATTCCCTACTCCCTACTTCCTGCTCCCTATTCAATATTGATCGAAGTTGGAGCAGATGATGAAGGAGGAGCCGTTGATATCAAGGATTTGCGGTAGTCGGCGTAGAGGCGATCGCGCCACTTAAAGAACGGCTCAAAAGTGCCAACATCGGCAATGCCAGGAACCCCTTTGCCCTTCAGATTCTCAGGAATATCGAGATAGGAACCAGAGGGAAACTTGACGTACATCGTTAGCCCTGCAACCGCAAAATCAGCCAGTGTGGGAGAATCTCCCAGCAAGTAAGGTTGATCTAGCAAAATAAAACAAAGCGATGCCAGATCCCGCTTCATTGCATCTTGGGCCGTTTTTAGTGCATCTGGACCTAGACCTACACCAAAGCCTAAAACGCTGAAAATTTCATTCGGCACTGAACCGACCAACCCTTTGAGTAAATCGGGCGTTGTTGCGGGCAGAAAGGCTTTGCGGAAAGACTGATCTTGCCCCAACGCGCCCAGCATCACCTTACGGGCATTCAAACCGACGGACTCATCCGCCCATTGCTCCATTAGCAGACATAGCCCGCGCTGTTTGGAGTCGGCTGGAAGGATGGGGCGATCGGGATATTTGCGATCGAGATATTCGGCGATCGCCGTTGAATCTGCAATCACCTCACTGCCATCCTTTAACACAGGCACCTGCCGTTGACCTGACAGCCGAAATAGCTCTAGCTGACCAATTCCTGGTGTAACCTCAATCTTGCGATAAGCTAGCCCCTTATAGTCTAGAAGTAGCCGCACTTTCTCGGCATAGTGCGATAGCTCAAATTGGTACAGTTCCAGCATGATTTACCTCCTGTAATGACTTTAATATCAGCGATGTTCACTCAAAGGACAATCGCGCAATAGTTTGAGCAAGTTTGAGCAAATGGACAAATTGAGGCTTATCCTCGCTTTGTCTGGCTCTTCACATAACTTAACGCTACTCGTATCTACCGAGAGACGGAAAGCAATGGCTTTGATTTTGTTATTCCTGACCGAAGTCATCCTCACCCATCCACAATTCTGATAGTTGAAGCTGGAACCGGGACTTTACGAGAACGTCATATTACTCAACATGGCTTTACAATTTTTTCACCGATAGGGAGAGTATCCATGAGTTCACGGATTTCGATCAAGCAATTCCTCAGCATTGCAGGCATCAGCGCCGCTGGTGTTCTATTGGCACTCCCCGCAGTGGCACAGACAAATTCCCGCCCCAGTATCTTCAATGAAGCGCCTTACAACCGATCGGGTGAAGTTCCTGCTGATCTCAGCCAAGAGCCTGCCCCTATGGAGATGGAAGCTCCATCTGGGATGGAAATGCCTGAAGCGCCTACCGAAGCTGCTGAAACAGGCACCATTGTCGAGGTCGCAGCTTCTAACGGTTCCTTTGAAACGCTGGTAGCGGCATTAACGGCGGCTGAGCTAGATCAGGTGCTGCAAGGGGATGGTCCCTTTACCGTTTTTGCGCCTACCGACGAGGCTTTTGCTGCTCTACCCGAAGGGACTGTGGAAGACCTATTGCTGCCTGAGAACCGGCCGTTGCTAATACAAATTCTTTCTTACCACGTAGTTCCCGGTGAATTTACCTCTAGCCAACTCACATCAGGAGAAGTGCAAACCGCAGCAAATGAACCTGTGATGGTTGAAGTTGGTGCAGATGGCGTGACGGTCAATGAGGCAACCGTTATCCAGCCAGATGTAATGGCTAGCAATGGCGTAATTCACGTGATTGATCAGGTGATCTTGCCTCCCAGCCTGTAAGGGTTTTCACCCGTAGCTGTAAGTCATACAGGCTATGAGCCACATTTGAACTTATGCTTGTCTAGATGACTTGACCCCGCATTTGCTTGTCCATGTGCGGGGCTTTGAATTTGAAGACGCGCATCCCTGTAGGACACGTTTTTGCGTAGAAGCTCCCGATGGGTTTAGACATTTATACAAAAACGTCTAAATCCAGGCGCGTAGCGCCATAATACTGGTTGAGTTGAGTTCTATCATTTGCTTGTGGAAGAATTGGTGCAAACGATTAACTCAAGTCTGTTGGAGTTAGTCTCTCAGGCGGTTGAGTTTTTTCCATCGTTTTTAGTGGCGATCGCCATCCTGCTTATCACTCGATCTGCCGTTAAGCCTGTTCGATCCATCACTCAAACTGCCGTAGACCGAGTTATTAAAAGCCCTTCGCTGCGATCGCTGGTTATTCAGATTGCCTACGTCACAACCTGGATCATTGGCGTTTTGTTTGCCTGCGTCATTGCCTTTCCCGATCTGGGGCTAGGTGACTTAATTGGGCTTTTGGGTTTGGGTTCTGTGGCGATCGGGTTTGCCTTTCAGGATATTTTTAAGAACTTTTTGGCAGGCATCTTGCTGTTGCTTAACGAACCTTTCCAGCTAAACGATCAAATTGTTGTGAATGACTTTGAAGGCACCGTCGAAGCGATCAACATTCGCTCGACGGAAATTCGTACCTATCAGGGCGAACGGGTTGTAATTCCCAATGCGACTGTGTTTACCAGTTCCGTCCGCGTTTTGACCGATCGCCCCTATCGACGCACTGACCTGGCGATCGGGCTGGACTACAACACACCCCTTCCCAGAGCCGTACAGGTTTTGCTGATAGCGCTCACAGACATAGAAGGCGTGTTGTCTAACCCCTCAGCCGAAGTCGATGTGGTGGGCTTTGGGGATAGCTCTATTGATTTTGTGGTGCGCTACTGGACACTGCCCCAAAAGCTACACGTGCGCCAAACCCAAACTCGCGTGATGATGGCGCTAAAGCAAGCCTGCGATCAGGCAAATTTCAATATCCCTTATCCCATTCGTTCGGTGTATCTATTTGATCAAAAGCAGTTTGACGATCCTGTTTCGACTGCAAATAGTACGCCTAATGAGGGATGAGGGATGAGGGATGAGGGATGAGGGATGAGGATGAGGGATGAGGGATGAGGATGAGGGATGAGGATCTTGCTCCTGTAGCCC
>JAAUTN010000008.1 GCA_012031415.1 Leptolyngbyaceae cyanobacterium SM1_4_3
GAAGGGGTTAGGGGCTGGGGGCTGGAGGGCTTGTATGGATGCAACTGGAGCTAATGCCGAATTCTTGGCGTTCATCAAGCCTATCCTTTCGGGGATGAAATGGCTGAAGCAGACCCTCGATCTCCACAATCAGACGATGTGCAACTAAAATTCCAGAAGGCTTGACTTCGTGTGGAGCAAGCAAGATACCTGCTTGACATGGACGGGCAAGATGCCCATCCCACAAAAAACTTTCCAAAAAATCCTTATCCCTCATCCCTCATCCCTCATCCCTCATCCCTTCCCAACCCTAGCCCCCCTCCCCCTCCCTCTATGCAAACCCTTACCACAGATATTCTCGTAGTCGGCGGCGGCACGGGTGGAACAGCGGCGGCAATTCAGGCGGCGAGGCGAGGGGCGCGGACGATTCTCGTGAGTGAGTTTCCGTGGCTGGGCGGAATGCTAACTTCAGCGGGCGTTTCGGCTCCAGACGGAAATGAGTTGGCGGCATTCCAAACTGGAATTTGGGGTGCTTTTTTGCAGGAATTGCAGCGGCGGCGACCGGAAGGGTTAGGTCATGCCTGGGTCAGCTTTTTTACCTATGATCCCCGTGTGGGGGCAGAGATTTTTGCCGACTGGGTGCGGGAATTGCCTAACCTGCACTGGATTAGTGGGCGATCGCCCCTAGAAGTCTTCAAACAGGGCGATCGCGTCACAGGCGTTCGATTTGCTGACTTGACCATTCAGGCACACATTACCCTGGATGCAACTGAATTGGGCGACCTGTTGCCCCTGGCAGAAGTGCCCTATCGCTGGGGGTGGGAATATCGGTCAGAGTGGGGAGAACCCAGTGCGCCCGTTGCTCCCAATGACCTGACCCAGCGCTATCCGATTCAGGCTCCGACCTGGGTGGTGATCATGCAGGATTTTGGCGAAGGCGCAGACGTGCCGCTGATCCCGGCTCCTCCCATTCGTCAGGCGGAGCAATTTGAGGATGCCTGGACAAATTATGGGGCAGACAAATTTTTGAACTACGGGCGCTTGCCGGGAAACCGTTTCATGATCAACTGGCCGCAAAACGGCAATGATTATGCAGAAGGTGTGGGACGCTTAGGGCAATCTGCCCTGAGCAAACAAGCGTTTCTGTGGGAAGCCCGCTGGCACACGCAGCGGTTTGCCCGATTCATTCAAGCGAAGTTAGGCAGGCGTTATGGCTTGGCTGAAGATATTTTTCCAAAGGATGGCAAAGAGCTAGCGGGTGGTGCATACGCGCTACATCCTTACTATCGAGAAAGTCGGCGGCTCCAGGGGTTAGTCACCGTTATTGAGCAAGACATCTTACCGCTAACCGAGGGACAGGTTGCGCCATTGCCGATTAACGACCGGGGGGAAGTGGAGGCGATCGCCCTCGGCAACTACGCCAACGACCACCACTATCCTGGCTGTGAATTTCCGCTGAAGCCTAAATCAATTCGCTGGGGTGGACGTTGGACGGGTACGCCTTTCACCCTTCCCTATCGCTGTCTAATTCCCGCAACGATGGACGGACTGATGGTTTGCGAAAAAAACATTTCTGTATCTCACATTGCCAATGGAGCCACTCGACTTCAGCCCGTCGTCTTGGGGATCGGGCAAGCCGCAGGCATGGCAGCCGCGCTTTGCGTTGAGCAAAACTGTCAGCCTAGAGATTTACCCGTCAAGCCTTTGCAGGAAGCGCTGCTGAATGAGCCAACCGCTCCTGCTGCGGTGATCCCGCTGTTTAATTTGCTGCCCAGCCATCCGGAGTGGCTTACCTGGCAACGGCATTATCTGAAGCATCCAGAAGCTTATCCGGCTGACGGTAACTGTCCTATGGCTGATGCTCAGTACCATGCAATAAAGCAATCTCGTTTGAGTAGAACTGCTCAGAGTTTTTCAGGATTGTTTCAGCGTCAGGATGAGCAGAACTATACGTTTACGGCGATCGCCCCTCTTTCCTTTGCAAATCAGACCTTCTCGCTCGTTACCCTGGAGCCAAAAACAAACCAGCAGCTAGCGGCTTATGAGACTGGGCAGTTCATTAAAATCAGGGGAAATGTGAATTTAGCAGGCAGTTGGCTCTTGGTGGAAACAAGTGAGGCGATCGCCAAAGCAAGCCTCTAGAGACATCCTCAGCGACTTTTCCTGATTCACCCTGGAAACTTCCGTATCAAGAACTAGAAACTCTGAGACGGAAACCTCCCATGTCCATCCTTGCCTCTGTTATTTCAGCAAGTCTTTTGCTAGCTGTAGTAGCCTTTAGCTCCAAAGAAGATAGCTGTGACTCCTCCTATATTAAGCCATCCCTGGCTTCTGTGGAAAACCAATCTGCTACATCCGAGCGTCTCCACATCCAATTTTTCCACCGAGGCAGCGGACGGAGAGACACGGCTCAGTGCGCTGCATAGATGCGCTATATAGGTATAGAGAGAGTATAAAGGGTGCTGACGTAGCTGATCTGCTGTAGATTGACTTCACTTAAGCTTGAAATCGGGTTCTCGCTCATTTTGGGCAAAAAAAGACCAATTTAAGTGAGTAAGATCAATGCCTAACGTATCGGGATGATTTAAGCTAATGGTGTTTTGACGGTTGATCTGCCTAGCTACAGAGGCGGGAACAGCTTGAGTCAACCCATTCATTGTCCACACACTGCGCGATCGCCTTTAAGATGAGCAACGACATAGATCTGATCAAACGCCTCAGCCCTAGCGCCATGGATCAGATCATGCTTTACCTGGCATTTAGTGCTATGCGAACCAGCGGTCATCGACATGGTGCCTTCCTGGACGCAGCCGCAACTGCCGCTAAGTGCGCTATCTACATGACCTATCTAGAGCAGGGGCAAAACCTGCGAATGACGGGTCATCTGCATCACATTGAGCCAAAACGGGTCAAGGTAATTGTTGAGGAAGTGCGGCAGGCCTTGACTGAGGGCAAACTGCTTAAAATGCTTGGCTCTCAAGAGCCACGCTACCTGATTCAACTGCCCTATGTTTGGCTAGAGCAATATCCCTGGCAACCCGGACGGGCCAGAATCCCAGGAACTAGCCTCACGTCGGACGAAAAGCGTCAGCTTGAAGAGAAACTGCCCGATAACCTGCCAGACGCGCAGCTGATCAATTCCTTCCAGTTCATGGACATCATTGAGTTTCTGCATACGCGATCGCAAGAAGATGTACCCGCAGACCGTGCTATGCCGCTGAGTGAAGCACTGGCAGAACATATCAAGCGGCGGCTGATTTACTCTGGCACCGTCACCCGAGTCGATTCGCCCTGGGGAATGCCTTTCTACGCGCTGACCCGTTCTTCCTATTCTCCGGCAGACGAAGAGGAACGTACCTACATCATGGTGGAGGACACTGCTCGCTACTTCCGCATGATGAAAGACTGGGCAGATCGTCAGCCTAAAGTTGTGCGAATTTTAGAGGAATTAGACATTCCCCCTGAGCGAATTGACCAGGCGCTAGAAGAATTAGATGAAGTGATTCGAGCCTGGGCAGACCGCTATCACCAGTCGGGTGGCTATCCTTTCGTTCTGCAAATGGTAACTGGACCTAAAGAAGAGTAGCTTGCTAGACCGCGATCCTTGAAACGGTTTTCACTTGCTTAAAACAAAAACTACCGTAGAGGCAAATGGGTATTTGCTCCTACGGTAGCTCTTTAGTTTAAAAAAAGGTGCAGTTTCCCAAAAATGCTGCAACCTAGTTCTGGATATTCAGCCTTTGAGCAGTTCTAACGCAGCGTCGGGACATCAAGATAGCCAACGTTAAGGCGATCGCTCAAATCTACCGTCCAAACTACGTCCGCAAGCTCACTCTGGGATTCTAAAAACTGATCGCGCAGGTAAGCGTGTTGAGCCATCTCGGACATATAGCCCACATAATGGCCCATGAGAAAGTAGACAGCCATCATCGCGGCGGCGGCAGCAGAAACCAGGAAGCCCGCAAGCATTAGAGAAAATTCACGGCTTTCGACTGCCTCTTGCATCAGGTGCAAGGCCCAGGCAACTAGACCAATGACGATGACTAGAATGAAAAACATTTTAAAAAGCAAGAAACGTAATGAATTGTAATACTTTACGTATTGTAACAGCTTCTCAGGCAAGTGTCCTGCTTTTGTTGAGCCGACTCCATCTCAAAGACTGATTTTGTAAGCAAGGATTTACGTTAAACGGACTGGAACTTGATGGGCTTGCAGGTGATGCTTGATTTCAGCAATGGTTAGCTGTCCGTAGTGCAGCAGTGAGGCGAGTAGAGCAGCTTCAGCCTGGCCTGCGGTCAGGGCGGCGTAGATGTGGTCACAGTTGCCTGCTCCCCCTGAAGCAATAACAGGAATTTGTACCTGAGCGGCGATCGCCTTCGTCAACTCTAGGTCATAGCCTGCCTGGGTTCCGTCTGCGTCCATACTTGTAACCAGGAGTTCTCCAGCACCCCGCTGCTCGACTTCGGTTGCCCAGGCGATCGCATCCCACCCTGTGTTTTCTCGACCGCCCCGGACAAATACATCCCAACCTGGGTTAGCAGGATCAGTGCGACGACGGGCATCAATGGCCACCACAATACACTGGTCGCCGAAGCGATCGCTAGCTCGGTCAATCAACTCTGGATCACGCACTGCCGCCGAATTGATGCTAACTTTATCGGCTCCGGCTCTTAACAATTTTTTAATCGTTTCTAAGGATTGAATGCCGCCGCCGACTGTCAGCGGAATGAAGACCTGCTCCGCCGTTCGGTAAACCACATCAAAAATAATGTCTCGATCTTCGTGGGTGGCAGTGATGTCGAGAAACACTAGCTCATCGGCACCAGCCTGGTTATAGGCCTGCGCTAGTTCTACCGGATCGCCCGCATCGCGCAAATCGACAAAGTTAACCCCTTTAACAACCCGTCCGGCTTTGACATCTAAGCAGGGCAAAATTCGCTTTGCTAACATTTTTGTCCTCAAGCAATAAACCAATCATTATCTTCTCAAATCAAAGGTTAACTAAATCGCTGAAGCACCTCGGCGGTTTGTTGCCCAGTTTTTTTCCAGCTAAATTGGCTGGCTCTAGCCAACCCTGCTGAACGAAGCTGCGATCGCACCCTTTCATCTGAAGCAACCGTCTGCATTGCATCTGTAATTTCTGCCACGTTGTAAGGATCAACCAAAATTGCTGCATCCCCAGCCACTTCTGGCAACGAAGAAAGATTGGAGGTAATTACAGGTGTGCCGCAGGCCATTGCCTCTAGCACGGGTAGCCCAAACCCCTCCCACAAACTAGGAAAAACCAGGGCGATCGCTGGTTGACCACTGTTGGCAATTCTGCGTAGGTCACATAGTTCAAAAACTTGACCTGAGCAGAAAGCTCTAACTGCTCGATTTGGGCAATCAGTTGAGGCGTGTAGCGCTTGTCGGTCGGGCCTGCTAGCCACAGTTCGTAGTCTTCATGTCGGGGTAAAGCCGCAAAAGCAGCCACGAGTCGCTGAAGATTCTTATAGGAATCGCTGCGCCCCAAGTAGAGAAAATAGTTGCAAGTTGGTAAGTCTAAAAACCGAAAATGTTTGGCGTTATGGGCAAGCAAAATTGGTGTGACTTTATTTGCTGGAATTTGAAAAAAATGAGTCAAATCTTTAGCCGTTGCGACAGAATCACACATTAAGTGCTGTGCCTGTTGAAGAACCTGGGGGACGTAGTAACGGTAGTACGGAGTCAGAGGAGAAAATCGTTTGGGAAAACGAATCGGGATCAGATCGTGGACTGTGACGACAAAGCGACAGTTAGTAAATAAAGGGGCTTCTGGAATGGGGGAAAAGATAAGGGGCGATCGCCACCGATAAATTTTCGGCAACTGCTGCTGAGTCCAAACTAGACGTTTTAGATGCCCCCAGAATCCCTGCTCTGCGGTTTGCCCCGCTGGAATCGGATAGCAGTCTTGATCTTCAATTTTTTGAGCAGTAAGCAATAAAGGATTAAGTGATCTTAACTGAGGTAAGAGATTTAAAGCATACGTACTCGTACCCGTAGGGCGCGATAGCAGAAAAGCAAGATTGACTAATAGCTGATGCGACATTTTTAAGGAATAAGTCAAAGAATTCTTACAAACTAAGGCAAAGCAATTCCAAAAATTTCTTAATCCATAAACCAGAATAAAATTAGCTTAATCTCACACTTTAGGGAAACCCATAGGTTGATCCAGAAGGCATTTTGCACCTGGTTTAAGCAATTTGCTTTTCTTTCTTCCGCATAAAACAGGTGAATATTGTCCGGCTTGCCGCTCATGCCGTGAGGGTCATAATCGACCAATATTTCATTTAACATTAAAAAGTCATATTGACGAAATGCCCTTAGCCAAAAATCATAGTCCATCCTCAACTGATAGTTCGGGTTGAATAGCCCAATCTGATCAAATACGCTGCGATGTACGAAGGATGCTTGGTGAGAAACCATTGATTTAAGGTTGAGGCGGTTCCAGTTGTATAAAAGTTTTTTAGGTATCATTTTTTGCCAAACTGAGCAAAGCCAGTCAGGATTAGACCTCGATCAAAACATTGGCTCACTCGTTCAACGGTATCTCTTTGCCAAAACACATCGCCTGCATTCAGAAAGTTGATCCACTCGCCTTTGGATAGGCAAATTCCTTTGTTAAAGGCTTCGCTGATACCCGAATCAGGTTCGCTCATCCAGTGGTGAATTTTTCCATCATATTGACGAATGACATCAATTGTCCTGTCTGTTGAAGCACCGTCTATAATAATATATTCAATATTTGAATAGGTTTGAGATAAAACGCTTTGAATCGTTTCTTCTAATAAGTTCTCGCTATTTTTAACAACGGTGATGATGCTCACTAACGGTTGAATTCGCTTAGTTTGAGTTTGCTCTGAGAAAGAAACGATGGCAATATCCTCACAGCCTAGTGGTTAATATTGTTATCGTACTGCTCAACGTATAGCCCTTGAGATAGTTACAAATGCCTTCCTCCAATCAAACCTCGTCTGGATTTGACCAACTGCATGAGCGGGTGCAGCGCTGGATTTGGCAGCAGCAGTGGATGGAGTTGCGCGATATTCAAGAACAGGCGATCGCCCCCATTCTTTCAGCCCAACGCGATGTGATTATCTCTGCTGCGACCGCAGGCGGCAAGACAGAAGCGGCGTTTTTACCTATCTTTTCCAAGTTAATGGATGAGACTGGTAGTGGAATCCGGGTGCTTTACATCAGTCCGCTGAAGGCGTTAATTAATGACCAATATCGTCGCCTTTCCCAAATGGGAGAACTGTTAGAAATTCCGATTCACCCCTGGCATGGAGATATTGATGCGGGGCGAAAGCAACGGGCGCTGAGGCATCCGTCTGGCGTGGTGCTGATTACACCGGAATCTTTAGAGGCGCTGTTTGTGCGACGCGGGTATGAACTGGCGGGCATTTTTCAGGCGTTGCGCTATCTCGTGATTGATGAATTGCATTCCTTTATTGGCGTAGAGCGAGGCAAACAACTGCAAAGCCTGATGCATCGAGTTGAGCAGGTGGCAGGACATTGCGTTCCCCGAATTGGCTTGAGTGCAACGCTGGGCGATATGGGGCTGGCGGCAGAGTTTATCCGTCCGGGTAAAGGTGAGAAGGTTTGGTTGGTGCAACCGGAGGATGACGACGGGCAAGAACTCAAAATTCAGGTGCGCGGCTACCGCATACTCGCACCTGACCTGTTTGAGGATGAGGATGAGAAATCTGAAGCTGATATAGACGAGGCTGACGCAAACGAAATCAAAACCGCTGATTCCAAAGACAAATCAGATATTGCCGCCCATTTGTTTAAGGTGCTGCGTGGGACAAACAATCTCATTTTCATTAATCGACGGGCAGACGTAGAAGCATACGCCGATCGCCTGCGTCGATTATGTGAACAGCAGCGGCTGCCGAATGAGTTTTTGCCCCATCACGGCAGTCTTTCTAAGGATTTGAGGGAAGAAGCAGAGCAGGCGCTGAAGGGCGATCGCCCCGCTACAGTTGTCTGCACCACCACGCTAGAAATGGGGATTGACATCGGTTCTATGACCTCGATTGCTCAGGTGGGTGCGCCTTTCTCTGTCACCAGTACTCGTCAGCGATTGGGGCGGTCGGGGCGGCGAGAAGGGGATGCGGCAATCATGCGCTTCTACATTTCAGAACCGGAAGTCACTCCTTACACTTCTCCCCAAGATTCACTGCATCCCGAACTGATGCAGGCGATCGCCATTGTCAATCTGCTGCTAAAGCGCTGGTGTGAGCCGCCCGTTGTCAACAAGCTGCATCTCTCAACGCTGATTCAACAGGTTTTATCTTTGATTGCTGAGAGGGGAGGCATAAGGGCGAAACAGTCCTGGGAGATGCTTTGTCAAAAGGGAGCTTTTACTGCCGTTGATCAGGCTTTATTCATTCAGCTATTGCGCTGTTTAGGGGGGCAAGACCTGATTCAGCAAACTCAGGAAGGGCTACTTTTGCTGGGCTTGAAAGGAGAAAGATTAGTCAATCACTACAGTTTTTTCACCGCTTTCCAAACGCCTGAAGAATACCGCATCGTAACTCACGGCAAAACGCTGGGCACCTTACCTGTTGAATATCCATTAACCGAAGGACTCTACCTGATCTTTGCTGGATACCGATGGCGCGTTCTGGCGGTCGATCAGGAACGCCGCGTCGTCGATGTGGAACGAGCCGCTACTGGACGGGTTCCCAGCTTTAGCGGCAATCGCGGCTGGATTCACGATCGCATTCGAGAGGAAATGTACAGACTATACCTTTCTAAGGAAATTCCTATCTTTTTGGATGCGATCGCCTGCGACCTGCTGAACGAAGCCAGAACTAACTTTAGCCGCTATGGTCTGGCAGATTCGCCGCTGCTATCTAACGGTCAGCAAACGCTATTGTTTTGCTGGAAGGGCGACCTGGTAATCAATACCGTTCTGGTGCAGCTACAGGCGCGCGGGCTATCGGTGGGCAGAGATGCGATCGCCCTCATCATTGAAGATGCAGCGCCTGCGAAAGTGTTGAGAGAATTGAGGGCGATCGCTGCTAAGCCGCCTGTGAATCCTGTGACTCTCGCCGCAACCCTCCAAAACAAGATGATCGAAAAATACGATCAGTTTTTGAGTGAAGAACTGCTCTGCCAAAACTACGCCTCCAGCTATCTGGATACCCCAGGAGCATGGAACATGATCTCGGAGATAGTTTCAGGCTAAGCCAGTTTAAGCTCCATTTGAATGTTGCAGCGCTCATAGGGTGAAGGCGGTCTGACTGTTTTTCGGAAGCCCAGTTTTTGGTAAAGATTAATCGCAGGGGTTAAAGCAGTATTGCTCTCTAGAAAAACTGTTTTTGCGCCTAATTCACGCGCCTTGCTGATCGCAGCTTGCCCTAATAGCCAGCCGATGCCTTTGCCTTTTGCCTTTTCGGTGACGGCCATCTTTGCTAACTCATAGGTATCATCATCTGTTTTGATTAGGGCACAGGTTCCTACTATTTCACCATTAAGACGTGCCATGTAAATGTGTCCGCCAGGGTTCAAAATTTTTTCATTAGGAGATTCGAGAGATTGGTGATCGCTCTCTTCTATCTGAAAGTATTTTTCGATCCATTCATAATTCAGGCGTTTGAAATCATCGTGAAACTCCGATCTGTAGTCGATAATTTCAACCTGCTGAGATTCACGAACTTTGCGTATTGCTTTAACCCGCTCAAAAAAGCTTTTGTGAGCCAGTAAGAATTCAACTTCTTCGATCGCTTTCCACAAGTCATGCTGCATTTCTGCGATCAGATCTTCAGCGACTTGAGTGACATCCAGCAGTTGCTTCTCTAGATTAGGAATCAGTTGCTTCCCGGTGTTAGAAAGTTTGACCACGCTCACTCTTCCATCTTCAGCACTTTTGCCAAGCTTGACGAGTCCTTTCTTGCTCATCTCTTTGACAATTTGGCTGACAGACGGGTGGGAATGCCCAATCTTTTGAGCAATTTCAGTAATCGATGCACTTTCCTGATGGGAAAGCACATAGAAAACCGGAAACCACTTGGGATCTAGGTTTGTCTCACAGAGCGCATAAATCCTCGCGGCATCTTCGGTGAAAGTTTCACTCAATCGTCGTAGACGGCTACCTAACGCTACTTTGCCAACTTGAGAGTAGAAGTCCATAAATATATAAGCAACTACGTAAGTCATTACATAATACGATGCAGCCGTGAGAACTGGAAGTCTATTGACGAAGCAAAAAGCTGCTCAGATTTTAGATACGAAGCCTATTGATCGAACTTGCACTGGTTCAACCAAATCGGCGATATTGTAGCTGTCGTTAAGCTGAGCGTGCTTTCTATGCGGTTCTCCTACTTAGGCTGGGCAACCTCACTTGCCCTCAGTTTGACCGTTGCTCCTCTCACGCTACCGACTATTCCCACCACTCAGATATTTCTGCCTTTTGCTGCTGCCCAAACTGCTGTAGACCAGTTTCAGCAAGCGGGTCTACTAATCGAGCAAGGGAACCAGCAGACTCGAACTAGCCAATATCAAGCTGCAATCCAGTCATATCAGCAAGCATTGGAAATTTATCAGAGTGCCGATGTGCGCCAAGCATTTTCACAGGAAAGCCGCGCTGGAGAAGCAGATGCACTGGGCAATCTAGGTGTTGCTCACAGATCATTGAGCCAGTATCAACAGGCAATCGACTACTACCAGCAAGCCTTGCCTATTCTTCGGGAGGTGGGCGATCGCAACAGCGAGGGCGTTTTGCTTGCTGACATCGGCAGGCTATACGTTGCCCAAAACAGTCCTCAGTCTGCTATCCAGCAGTTGCAAAGCTCTGTAGAAGTGCGGGAGTCTATTCGCGCAGAACTCAGGCAGCTTCCCCCGGAAACGCAGCAAGCATTTACCGACAGTGTTGCTAATGATTATCGGCTACTGGCAGAGTTATTGAGACAGCAGAATCGCAATCAAGAAGCGCAGGCAATTCTCAATTTGCTGGAGCTGTAACCGAAAAGTCTGTAGGGGCGTGGCATTCGGGCAAAGATTTTCAGTTTATTCCAGGGTCTACCTGCCGAATGCTACGCCCTTACAAGGGACATTCGCTACTTTTCAAACACTTGCTTAGTCGGATCACAATTTGCCGGAGCAGATTTAGTGAACCCTGATAAGGTACAATCCCCTATCAGATTTGAGGGAGATCGGTCGATTGCAGATTCGTGAAGATGATCTAACAGGTGAAAAGATCGCGGATTTTCTGCGGGAGCATCTCGAAAATATGCATGAGATTACCCCGCCGGAAAGTGTTCATGCGCTCGATTTAGAGAAGTTGCGATCGCCCACCGTTACGTTTTGGTCAGCCTGGGATGGGGATGAGCTACTCGGATGTGGGGCACTCAAAGAGCTAGACGCAAAAACTGCTGAAGTCAAATCAATGCGGACTGCAACGACTCACCGCCGCAAAGGAGTTGCCTCAAAAATTTTGGAACACATGATTCAGGAAGCCGCACGGCGAGGTTACGAGTGCCTGAATTTGGAAACCGGGTCTTCGCCTGAGTTTGCCGCCGCACGAGCTTTATACGTTCGGCATGGGTTTGAGTATCGAGAGCCGTTCGGCGAATATATCGATGACCCAAACAGCGTGTTTATGACCAAAAAACTTTAATTGTTTTATGCTTTATACCAATTCTTCGTGAAGCTACACAGAACAAGGGGCTTAAGCCCCTTGTTCCACAGGAGTTCATTCTGTACAAGCTCAAATTGAATTGGTATTAGACCTTTTGTAGCCCTTGATAAACCTGCTCTGCCAGTCGTTTCAAGCGTCGCAGTTGTGCCTGCATATCTTGCTTGGTCCAGTCGGCAGCAAATCGATCAAAGCCGTAGCGGACGATCGCATTTGGGATTTCAAATTCAAAGCGGTTGATCAGGTAGGTGCCTTCTTCGTCGGGCTGACATTCCCAGCGATCGCGCCCCTTAAAAAATCCGTCAAAGCCCCAGACAATCAGCCCTGGCTCTCGCTCTAAGACCACGCTCTCTAAAGCTGGCTGAATCAGGGGTACCTGGATTACAAAGCGGCTTTGGCTGCCAACCTCGGTACTCCATACGCCAACTGGGTCACAGCGTAAAGCGGGGTTTAACCAGCGGTGCATTAGAGTGCGATCGGTAATGCACCGTTCAACGGTCGTTGCACTGGCTTTGATTTGAATCGACTGCTCAAATTGACGAGGTGGCATCCGCCGCTTCGGACTCATAACCTAAACTGCTACTCTACAGTAACCCTAAATTGGGAAGGGCTGCCGTATCTCTATCGCATCTCTACTGATTGCTATTTTTTGAGCTTTATTCTTCAAATAAGCACGTTTTAGCGTATTATTCAGCACAAAGGTAGATGAAAAGCGCGGAATCAAATTTTACCCTTGCGGATGTAGGTTTTACGCAATTTTGGTAATTTACAGTTGGCCAGAGAAATAGGCAAGGGAATCTCTGGTCAACCTATGATAGCCACCTATTGGTAGCCGCTATCTTCACGTTTGCTGTCGCTAATTGAGGAAACAATGAATGAAACTTGGCAGGGCATGGCGCAGGCGTTAGTAGCCTCCACTTCAGTGCCCGGAATGCACAGCATCTATACTTTTTTAGCTCAAGTAGACTCTACTGCTACAGACCAACCGACCGGTGGAAGGGATGTGCTGCGGACGGTTGGCTCTGACCTGGGTGCCTCTTTGCCCGATTTGCTCCGGGCGATCGTCATTCTGGTAGTGGGTTGGCTAATTGCGCTAATTGCAGCGGCGGTCGTCAGAGGCATTTTGAAGCAGACTGACCTTGACAATCGACTGGCTCGGTCGATTGTGGGTGGGCGGGCAGACGCAGAAGCGCCACCGATTGAGAAGTGGATCTCTAGCGCAGTTTTCTGGCTGATCTTTATTTTTACGATTGTTGCTTTTCTTCAGGCACTTCAGCTTACGGCTGTGTCTGAACCGCTCAACAACTTTCTTAATCAAATCATTGGCTATTTGCCTTCTATTGCAGGGGCTGCAATTTTGCTGGGAGTTGCGTGGCTATTGGCAACGCTGGTTAAGCTGGTTGTTACTCGTGCGCTTCAGGCTTTCAATATAGATGAGCGCTTAGGGCAACAGGTCGAGGGTCCGTCCACAACGGCCGGATCTGCTGATGTGGTCCGAGATCCGACTGATCCGGGCTATTCTACGACAGCTAACTACACAGCAGGTCCGTCTACGACGGGTGCGGTAACTCCTCCATCGTCTTCTGCACCGGGCAATCAGTTTTCTTTGAGTGAGACAATCGGGAATACGCTGTACTGGTTTATTTTCCTGTTGTTTTTGCCGCTGATCCTGAATACGTTGGGTTTGCAAGGGACGCTAGCACCTGTACAGGAATTGTTGAACGAGATTCTTGGCATTCTGCCGAATCTGTTTGCTGCGATTTTGATTGCGGCGGCGGGTTGGCTGATTGCTCAGGTCGTGCGGCGGATTGTAACCAATTTTCTGGCAGCAACCGGAACAGATCGGATTGGACCTCGGTTTGGGCTTAGTCCGGCTCGCGGCAGTCAGTCTCTTTCCTGGATCATCGGCACGATCGTCTATGTTTTGATTTTGATTCCGACGGCGATCACTGCCCTGAATGCGCTGCAAATTGATGCGATCGCAGATCCAGCCATTTCGATGCTCGATCAGATTCTCAGCGCTCTACCGCAGATCTTTACGGCTGGGCTGATTCTGGTTATTGCCTACGTGATTGGTCAGTTCCTTTCTGACCTCGTGACCAACATCCTGACGGGCGTTGGCTTTAACAACATCTTCTATTGGCTGGGGCTACAATCTACTCCTTCGGCTCCGACTCCTACCACGCCTCCACCCCCAACTCAACCAGGAGCCACAGAACTCCAAGCCCCACCGACAACGCTGCCGACCAAAACGCCTTCAGAGGTGGCTGGCATCATTGTTTTAGTTGGAGTCATGTTGATTGCTGCACTGGGGGCGATCGACGTGCTGAATATTCCTGCCCTGACGGCCCTGGTTGCTGGAATTGTTGCAATTGCAGGACGCATTCTAGCTGGACTGGTGGTGTTTGCGATTGGTCTGTACCTATCAAATTTCGCCTTCAACTTGATTACTAGCTCTGGAGGTCGTCAGTCTAGAATTTTGGGTCAGGCCGCTCGGATTGCGGGAATCGCTTTTTCGGGTGCGATCGCCTTACAGCTAATTGGAGTCGCTAACGACATCGTTAATTTGGCGTTTGGTTTGCTGTTGGGCGCTATTGCGGTGGCGATCGCCCTGGCCTTTGGCTTAGGCGGTCGAGATGTGGCTGCTGAGCAGCTTCGCGAATGGTTAGCTTCCTTTAAGCAAGATCGACCTTACTAATTCTTGAACCTTGCTCCTATCCGTGAGCATCAACTGGAGGGCGAAAATGCTGTTTCCGCCCTCCAGCTTTTTTATAGTATGTCGTAACCGGGAGAAAATCTGGTGTCTAAGCGAGTATTGGTCGCAGGAGCAACTGGAGGCGTGGGGCAACTCACCGTCGCAAAACTGCTAGAGAAAGGATATGCAGTGCGGGCTATGACTCGCAATCAGCAAAAAGTACAGCAAATGTTTGACAGTAAAGTGGAAGGGGCGATCGCCGACATTCGCCAGCCTGCAACTCTTCCGGCTGCAATGCAGGACATTACTCACATCATTTGCTGCACCGGAACAACTGCCCTCCCTTCTGCCAAATGGGACTTTAACTTTAGCTCCCAGGAAGGACTCCAGCAAGTTTTAGACTGGGGTAGAGTATACTTCGATGCTGACTATCGCCGCACCCAAGCTAAGAATAGTCCTGAGCAGGTTGACGCAGTGGGCGTAAGCAATTTAGTTGCGGCTGCTCCTAGAGACTTGAGACGATTTGTGTTTGTCTCCTCGTGCGGCGTTGAGCGTAAGGACAAACCCCCTTACAGTTTTTTGAATGCCTTTGGTGTGTTGGATGCAAAACAAAAGGGTGAGACGGCACTGATTCAATCGGGATTGCCTTACACCATCGTTCGTCCAGGACGGCTAATTGATGGGCCGTTTACCTCCTACGATCTCAACACCCTACTCAAAGCCACAACCAATGGCAAACAGGGCGTTGTCATTGGTTGTGGAGATACCCTCACAGGACAAACTAGCCGCATTGATGTGGCTGCGGCCTGTGTTGAGTGTTTGGATGGCTTAGCCACAGAAAATAAAGTGTTTGAACTGGTCAATCAGGGAGCAAGACCCGATGTGATAGATTGGGTGGCGCTGTTTGCTCAGCTGTAACTATCGGTAAATAGATACAATTAACTTTTGGATAAGTTTGTTGTTGGTCATTGGTTATTGGTCATTTTAAGAACGGATAAATAAGCAACAATATGACCGCTAGCACGCTGGTTACTAAACCCATCAGTCAAATGCAGCTTGCTCCTGGTAGTGCAGTCACCATTCCAAACGTGAGTTGGAAAGAGTTTGAGTCGATTTTGCAGGAGATAGGAGTCAGGCGGTCGGCAAGAATTGCTTATAGTCAAGGAACGTTGGAAATCATGGTTCCTTTGCCTGAACACGAAATTTCTAGGGATTTAATTTCTGATATTGTCAAAATCTTGCTAAAGGCTGGCAAAATTCGCTATCAGCCGTTTGGGTCAACTACATTTAAGCGAGAAAACACAGCAGGTGTAGAGCCGGATGCTTGTTTCTACATTCAGAATTATCAGCAAATGATTGGTCGCCGCAGGTTGGCACCCGACGATCCGCCGCCCGATTTAGCGATTGAAACGGATGTGACTTCTAAAACAACGCTGGATGCTTATCAGGCAATCGCCATTCCTGAACTCTGGATCTACGACAGCGGCAAACTGACGATCTACCTACTGAAAGCGGGGCAGTACGTTGCTTCGAGTACCAGCCCTATTTTTCCAGAAATTCTCCTAACCCAAATGATTCCAGCTACAGTAGAGCGCTCCTGGCAGGTAGGAAGTTTGCAGGCACTAGAGGAACTGGAAAGGGCGATCGCCCAGTAGGAGACTTAACCCACAATTAATCTGGAGTGAACTGCTTGACTTCACCCCACAAAAGAGTAATCTTAAATATAACGGACGTTCGATATAGATAAATCTTCAGGGAATGGTTATATGCAGCAAGCAGAATGTTTTCCCAAACCGACTCACCCTATATCCAAAGAAATGGACTGTAGCGCGACTGATCATCCAGTAGACGGCAGTAAGCAGCAAAAGCCTGTAGAAAATAGAACTTTGCGACAGTTCAAGCCCGTGAATCAGCTATCAAAGCGAGAATTAGAGATCTTGAAGCTGCTAATTGAAGGACGCAGCAACACTGAAATTGCGACGGTTCTCTATCTTAGCCCCAACACCATCAAGACTCATATTCGGGGCATTTTGAATAAGCTTTCGGTAGAAAATCGGATTCAGGCAGCGGTGGCAGCGGTGCGGATGGGGCTGCTTTAGAGGGGTTGCATACCTTGCTGAAGTAAACTCGCCGCACTCAGGCTTTCTCACCCAAAATTATCACAAACTATCCAGATGAGCATCGTATGCTGAAGCTAGATAGACTTAACATTTCCTATCACCGTCACGAATGCCCAAAATTGTTGACCATAATGAGTACCGCAAAAATCTGCTAGGCAGAGCATTTGACCTATTTGCCCAGAAAGGGTTTGCGGCAGTCACAATGCGGGAGATTGCACAGGGGCTGGGTGTTTCTACAGGAACTTTGTATCACTATTTCCCCAGCAAGGAAGCTCTGTTTGAACAACTGATGCATGAGAAGGCAGATTACTACGTTCTCATGCTGACTCGTGAGTTAGAAGGTACAAAGACGCTAACGGAGCAAGTAGACGCACTGGGAAGATTCTTGCAGAAGAACGAGGACAGCCTAATCAAAGAGATTTATATTTCTGTTGATTTTTGTCGGCACTATGGCTGTGAAGCTTTTCAAAACAATAGAGCCAATAAACAGTCCGATGAACGCTTTAAACAAACCGTTGCAAACTTCGATGGAATTTCCAGTCCAGCGTTTCAACATTTCATCAAAAACCTGTTTATGGGGTTAATGCTTAACCGACTGTGTGGTGACAAAGCAGCCTGTTTTAACGAGCAGGTGTCTCTGCTGGGAAAAATGCTGCTTGCCTACTTAGAAAAGTATTCTGAGGCTGAGTGATATGGCTAACGCCATATTGATTAGGACATTTTGGTGGTGCGGCTTTGCCGCACCACCAAAATGTCCTTGTCCTAACCTAGTTAACTAAAGCTATAGTTAGAGACTGATTTGATTTTTGCGTGTTTACAAAAATTCATATTGCGTTAATATTTAGATGCACACGCTGGCTTAGGCACTATTACTACTATCATGAATAAGAAACTCCTTGCTCCTGTTCTGGCGATCGCTCTTAGCCTGGTGCTTCTAATCACTGCTAGCTTCAATCTTGATGGTGCTTCAGGCGAGTCAGAGACAGACTACTTTATCAAGTCGATTCAAGCTGACCAAATTCTATTGGTAGAGCCAAACCTACTCAGCTTTGTTAATTCCAATGCAGCCGATGACAGCATCAAAGAGCGACTGCTGGGTGCGCTAGAAGAAATTGGTGAGTCCTACACGGTTAATCAAACCAGATCAATCCAGATCACCAAAAACATTGGTACGGTTGTGCCAAATTTAGTGGTCTACGTTCAGCCCAAACCCTTACAGCAGGGCATTAGCGATGTCGTGGCAACAGGTGATACGGTGATGGTTAATGAGTACCAGGGTTTCACAGGCGAGATATAGAGCAGGTTCTCGACATTAGCAAAAGTTCCCTCAGAAACTCCTTCAAGTTAAGTAAGTCTGTAGCTGTATGCAGAAGGTTGTGCCTTGACCAGCGGCACTGGTAACGCTAACTTGCCCCCCATGCGCCTCAATGATTTGTTTGGCGATCGCCAGTCCTAGCCCAAACCCGCTACCATCCGCTGTTCTGCTACCAACTCGGTAAAACCGCTCGAATATATGCGGCAGATCCTCTGGGGGAATGCCGATTCCAGTATCTTTTACTGTAATGGTTGCCCAGCGCGTGTGGGTCGATAGGCAGATCTCAACTCTTCCGGTGGCAGGAGTGTATTTACAGGCATTATCTAGCAGATTCACAATTGCCTGACGCAGCAGATCCGGATCGGCTAATATTTCCACTGTGGATTGAGGCAAAACGCTGGTCAGCGTCAGGTGTTGAGAGGTTGCCTGAGGCTGAAAGTCATTCACTAAGCTCTTGACCAAGTGAGTCAGGTTGATTTTTTGTAAAGATTCAGGTGACAAACGCCCCTCGTGACGCGCCAAAAACAGCAAATTGCTAACCAAAACGCTCATTGATTTGGCACTGTCTACGATGTTGTCCAAGCATAGGCGCATTTCTGAAGTGCTGTTTAGACTAAGCAGTAGCCCAACCTGAGCGTTACTGAGAATTCCTGAAAGCGGCGTGCGTAACTCGTGAGAAGCATTGGACGTAAACCGCTGAAGCTGATCGTAGGACTGGCGAATAGGCTGCATGGCAACTCCTCCCAAAAGCCAGCCTGTCAAGCTAATCAATCCCAGGGCGATCGGAACTGCTAACGTTAGCACCAGCCGCAACTGAGTCAAATTATTTTGCGTGGTTGTTAGGGGAATGGCCACCTGAAGGTAGCCAATTGCAGCATTGCCTTCCTGCACAGGCAGCGTTACCTGTCGTAGCCAAACTGGGTTGACATCTGGTTCGGTTGTGCTGTCTGCCTTGAGCGTGAGAAACCCCGGTTCAACCGTGAGCCATTCTGGAGGAGGCATTCCAAAAAATCTGACTAAGCGCCCCTGATCGCTGTACCAGCGGACGTAAAGAATTTCACTGTCAGGGGGTTGCAGGGTGTTGCCTAGCAAAGGCACGTTGTTTAGATCAACTCGCCATTGACCGTTTTCTAACTCGTAGTCAACGCTTGTTGCCATTACTCTGGCTTCTTTGTAGAGCAGGCGATCGAGTGTTTCTAGCCTTTCCTCAACTTCAAAGTAATAGATTACGCCTGCAAACACAACCAGAATACTGCCCATTGACAGGGTAAACCAGCGGGCCAGGTTGCGGCGGCTTCGGTTAAACATGAGTGGGGTTGAGGCGATATCCCATGCCATAGACGGTTTCAATCCAGTCGGCGGCACGCAGGGGTTGAAGCCGCTGTCGCAGTTTGCGAACCAGGACTGTGATTGCGTTGCTCTCTGGTTCAGTGCCCCATTCCCACAGGGCTTGCTCGATCTGGTCGCGAGTTAGCACTTGACGAGGGTGGCGCAAAAAGTATTCCAGCAGTTGAAATTCGCGGCTGGAGAGCGAAACGGTGGAGCCGCTGCGTTCAACGGTGAGGCTGTCGAGGTGAAGCTGGAGGTCTTCTAGCTGTAGGGTTTCTCCTAACCAGAGGGGCGATCGCCTGCTCAAAGCCCGCACTCGTGCCAACAGTTCCATGATGTCGGTCGGTTTAACCAGGTAATCATCGGCTCCTGCATCCAGCCCGGTCACTTTATCCAACACGGTATCTTTGGCGGTCAGCATTAAAACCGGGGCAGTTTTCCCGGCGCGTCGGTACTGCTGACACAGGTGCAGCCCACTGATATCAGGCAGCATCCAGTCTAGAATTAGCAAGTCATACTCTCGTTGAGATAGAAGCCACTGGGCTGTCTCTCCTTCGCTGACTCCATCTACTTTGTGCCCTGCGTGGGAGAGCGCGATGTGAAGCGGCTTTAGCTGCTTTGGATCGTCTTCTACCAGTAAAATTCTCATATCCTGGTTGATTACTCACTTCTTTCGTCTAGGGTATATCATGGGTTGAGCCAGGTTTGAGCAAAGGTTGCGTATGATTCCAGCACATCAACAACCGTTTCTCCGATGGCTGCAAAGGTTGGGGCTTGCGTTTTGGCTGCCGCTGCCGCTGTTGGGGGCTTGTTTTTGGGTTGGGGGCGGGTTGCTGACGAGTCAGGTGTTGAGCCGCCCCTATGGAACGGAAAATGCGCTTCAGGCAGATGTGCAGCTAGAGGTTTCACTCTCAGTAAGTGTGTCGCTGATCCGGGCGGTGGTGAATCAGGATGAAGCTTCTACGCTGGTGGAGGTCAAGACGGTCGATTCTGCGCTGAAGCAGCTTGAGTTTGAGTTTCCGGTGACGGAACTGAGCCAGGTGGAAGCGGCGATCGCCCAAGAGTTAGGCCTTTCCATTGAAGAGGTCAGAAGATTGGTGCGCTACGAAATTGTAGACTAGTTGCGAACTAATCTCCGAACCAGCTTGCTTCATTCTCAAAGTCTCGCTGCATTGGCGTTGGACGATTTTGCAGCCAGCCAAATAGGGCGGCTGTGGAAACTAGAACAATCGTGATGCCTGTCACCAGTTGAACCATGATGCTATAGCGCATATGCGTAATGAGTTTTTTAAACGAGGTTAAAGTGTTCCATTTGAACGTGGTCGATGGGGACTTCTAAACGGTGTAAGGCTGCTTCGACCTGATCCATCATTTTGGGAGCAGCACAAATGAAATATTGACGACTGCCTCGACGTTTGGGGATGTGGCGGGACAGCAATTCCTGATCGACGTAGCCCGTCTCACCTGACCAGTCTTCAGGAGGTTTTCTTAATACATAAACTATCGAGAGCGCCAGTTTTTCTTTTAATGCTTCTAGCTCTTCGCGGAAGGTAATATCTTCCCAGGTTTGGCTGGCATAGATGAGTAAAAAGGGACGTTCATCTTGGCGATCGGCGTGAGTCAACAGCATACTCATCATTGGGGTGATGCCAATGCCGCCTGCGACCAATACAAATCCTGCAGCATCTTCATAACGGTCAATGGTGAAAACGCCATAAGGGCCGTCCAGGTAAGCTTTGGTTCCAGGTTTTACGTCTTTGATGGTGTTGGTGAAGTCGCCCAACGCTTTGATGCCAAATTCCAGGCGATCGGGTTGCTCGGCACTGGAGGACATGGAAAAGGGATGTTCTCGCATTCGGAAGGGGGAAATGTCGAGGGTAATCCAGGCAAATTGACCCGGCTGAAAGGGCATTCCCTCATGGCCTTTGGGACGCAAAACGAGTGACCAGACGTTGCCTCGTTGAGGAATCACAGTTTCTACCAGGAAGGGGCGTTTGAGCATCAGCCAGGGTTTGATGACTCGCACGTAGATCAGCAGCCACAGGGCAAGGATGGCGATCGCACTCCACAATACCACTTTCCAAAACAGCCCTAGATAATTACTCACTCCTAAAGCATGGGCCAAGCCCAGCGTGAGTGCGGCTACGGCAAAGATGCCATGCAGAATTCGCCAGCTTTCGTAGGGAATGGCTAGTCGCTTGCGCCAGATTGAGGTTATGACTAGCGCCAACAGTGCCAGTGTGCCTAAAACTGCAAATCGGGCCCGCCAGGGCGCTGCGGGAAAGTTTAACAGAGCCAGCGTTTCAGGATTATCTACAAATAAAATTAGGGGGTGCAGCAGGATTAATCCAACTGCTACCAGGGAAATGTAGCGGTGAAATTGCAGAATGATATCGACCCCGTAGGATGCTTCGATTCGATTAATTCGGGCAGTTAGGGCAAACTGAAGTGCCATCATTGCTAGACCGATGAATCCTAGCGCGACTGAAAATTCTGTCCACCAGTTTCTTCCCTGATCAAGAGCAGGAGGATAGAACAACAGGACGAGCAGCGGCAAAAGAGTTGCCATCAAATAAAGCCCAATCCAGAAGGCTGCTACTGCTACTGGACTTCGCATTAATAGATTTTTCATTCCTAAGTTTTACAGCCAATTAAGCAATGCTGCTTCCTTCTCAGGATCAAGGGCAAAAGTGATTTAAAAGTGACCGCGATGTTGGGATGGGAGGTCGTGGAGGCGATCGCCAGTAACTTTTAGATCACTTTTGTCAGCAACACTAATGGGGTTCAACTTTTTCTCATCCTCAGTCGATACGAAGTATGCAAACCGAGTTCAGAGCGGCGGCTCAGTTAACAAATGGCTTAATTCGGTCAGTACAACGAGTGCATTTGTCGTCTCTTACGCCAGAGTCGTTTTTTCAAAACTATCAAAAGCCCGGAACTCCAGTTGTTGTTGAAGGTCTGCTCGACGGTGAACCAGATTGGGACTTGAACTTTCTTTGTGAGGGGTTGGGCGATCAGGAGTTTCCTGTACGCTTTTACGGGCAACAGCGATATCAGCAGGACAAGCGAGAGTGGACGAGTACCGGAAGCGGAGTAGAAGCCCAGACTCTAAAGTTTACAGAATATGCCGCAATGGTGCGAAGTGGTGAAGCTTATGAAAAGGATGCATATCTTGCCCGCTGTTCTTTGAAGCGATCGCTCACCCTCAATATTTCTGCACTAGAACGCGCAGAGCAGCAGCTAGGCTTGAATATGCCTGCCACTTATCTAAATCTCTGGGTCGGCCCAGCCGGACACACATCCTGTTTACACTACGACCCGATGGATGGCACCCTCACACAGATGCACGGGTCGAAAAAGGTGTTGCTGTTCCCCCCTTCTCAGATCTACAACCTTTACCCATTTCCAGTAATCAATCATTTGTGGCATGGGTTAAAGTTGCGATCGGTGTATAGCCAGGTTTACCCAGAACGCCCTGACTTCTCAGCCTTCCCAAAGTTTAAGCAAGCGCTACAGCATTGCTGCGAGGTTACTTTACATCCAGGCGAAGCGCTTTTCTTGCCAGCAGGCTGGTGGCATGAAGTTACTGCTTTAGGTGAGGGAATGGTGAGTTCGGTCAATCGCTTTTGGCACGTTTATCCCTTTTCGAGGGCCGTAAGCTCCTGGTGTAAGTGGCGGGCCCATATCAGCAGCGTTTTTGCAGCCCCACACATTCTGTGGAATTTTTTGTCGGCAGCTAACAGCGGCAAAAAGCAACAGGAGTTGAGCAAGTTGCTGCAAAGACTCTAGTAGGGGCACTGACTAGTTGCAGGATACGCAACTAGTCAAAACTGCAAAGCTGCTGCTCAGTAATCTTTCTAAGCAATTTATAAATAAGCTGGACTAAATTTGGACTAATTTTTGACTGGCTCAGGACTTATGCAGATAGGACATAAATTAAGCGATCGCCACGCAAACAAGGGGCTTAAGCCCCTTGTTTTACAGGTATAGCTTAGCCATCCAGATTAGGACACCCCTAGACGTGAACCACCTGTCCCATTAACAAGGGGCTTAAGCCCCTTGTTAAGTCCCTTGTTAAGTCCCTTGTTAAGCCCCTTGTTAAGCCCCTGGTCTTAAGCAGTATGGCTACAGCTATGAGTGCGTAAGTCCTGTGGCTTTTTTCTCAGTGATGCAATGCCCCATGTCGTACTACTACCCTTCAGAGAACAGCCGAAAATAAATCGACTGAAACAACTCCTTCACCGGAAACGCCACATAGGTGATTGGGTTAATCGTCACAATGATGTTTCTAAAGTCGCGCTTGGCAAGTGCCACGATCGCCCAAGCTACCCAAGTCGCATTCATCACGCCAACTGGATTCAAATTGCTCTTAAACGGCCCAAGAATCAGCTTACGGATAATGCAGGGTGCATCCAGTCGCCGTAAAGTAATCAAATTTCCCAAAGTGCGCTTAGATAATTCATATAAAGGACTCAGCGCCGGACTGACCTCTGCCTCAGAGGTGTTAATCCAAAGCTCCTTGATTGCCTTGTGTTCCGACTTTTGTACCGTATTCAGAAATAGTTCCGCCAAAGCCCAGGCAGAGAAGGTGTTGATCTCAAATGACTTTTGAATCGCTTCAGCAGTGCGATCGCCATGCACATTAATCCCATGATTGATAATCAGAATATCAACCGTTTTGAGGCGATCGCCCAACTCATTTTCCTGTCCAGGTTGCCATTTAATCACCTCAATCGGAGGGTCAAACTCCAATCTATCCGAAGTTGTTAACGCAATCACCTTTGCGCCCTGCTGAGATAACTGTTGAATCAATGCCCGCCCCATTGAGCCAGACGCGCCCGTTACCGCAACTCCCTTTCCCTTCAACGACAAACTTGTTCCCAACAGCTTATCAAAAATAGTGAAGTGACCAGAATAGTAGGCATTGCCCTGATCGAAATGGTGTCGCCAATGATAGGTTCGATTCACCGTCCATTGATCTGGAATTTTGACTAAATCTCCTGGCTTATGGGTTAAGTCAGTTTGCAGCAAAAAGCCCTGAGAACGAGCCAGCGCTGAGACTAAAAAACCTAACGAATAAAGACAGCCAATGGCCAAACCATAGCTTTGAGCAGATACAGCGATCGCCCCCGTGATGAGGGTCATGGCGATCGCCTCCGGCACATCGTTATAAAGCTGGGCCTTGCAATAAGCCTCAAGACTCACTATCGTTAAATCGCGACGATAGGCCTTGTGATGCAACGTATGAAAAGCCTGAATAGGCTGCCAGTAGTGTCCTGCCAGATGATAAAAATCTCGAATTAATTCTGCTAAAACGATCGAAAAACACCCAAGTAGAAGTTGACTTACAAGCAGATTCAAATTCATTTTTAATCTTTTGAAATTACCATTTCTTGCAGCATTAAAAGATGTCATTGCAATCCTAAATAAGTTGTGAGAGACGCACCCCGGAGAGGTACCCCTCTCACAACCCGCTCGTCTTACGACTGATTTAGGACTGCTCTAGTAAGCTAGAGATGACAAAGACAGCCTAACTACCCGCAAAGTAATTTAACATTCATACCCTGGATTTTCATCCGCACCAAACATTCAACTTCAAAGCAAAGCAATACGTATCACAATTAGACTATCTTATCTCCCCTCAGGACTCACGTTGAGACAAAAAACCTCAGCTTGAGACAAAAGCACAGACCTTAGGAGATTTCTAGCAAACAAAATACCTGTAGGGGCAGGTTTAGCATCAAAACTGTCGGTCAAATGCAAAGATTCTCGCAGAATCTGCCCTTACTCAGGGGTAAATGCTTTCTTAGAAATCTCCTTAACAGGTGGAGGGATCTGAGCATTCGTAGCACGGGCTTAGCGCAGCATAACCTTAAAAAATTAGGCGGGAAACACAATAGAGTCATGCCTCCCGCCTAAACATATTAGATTTTTGGAACTTTAAGCTTCTAAAACCTCAGCCTCTACTTAAGCAGAACGACGCTGCTCCTCATGCCGTCCCTCTGCAAACTCCTCAAGCATCTTGCCCACAAAAGCAGGAATGTCATTAGGATTACGGCTCGTCACCAAGCCTTGATCAACCACAACCTCTTGATCAACCCAGTTCGCCCCTGCATTCTTCAAGTCGGTTTTGAGAGACGGCCAAGAAGTCATCGTCCGCCCCTTCACAACATCTGCCTCAATCAACGTCCAGGGTCCATGACAAATCGCCGCAACAGGTTTGCCCGCCTCAAAGAACGATTTGATGAATTTTACGGCTTTTTCATTAGTACGCAACTGATCAGGATTGGCTACACCACCCGGAAGCAAAAGCGCATCGTAATCATTAGAATTTGCACCATCCAGCGTCAAATCAACTGGAAAATTATCGCCTTTGTCAAAGTGATTCCAGCCTTGAACAGTATCACTTTTTGGTGAAATAATGTGAGCCTGAGCACCAGCCTGTTCAAGCGCCTGCTTAGGTTTGGTCATTTCCACTTGCTCAAATCCATCCGTAACTAGAATGGCAACCTTCTTCTGATTGAGCTGTGTCATCTTCAATTCCTCTATTGCGTCTCATTCACTGTGTGTCCTCAACTCAGGAAAACAAAATCTCCCGTCGAATTGCTTAAGCCACACAGATATCAAGGTATTGCAATCCTTTCAGCTTGCCCTCTATTTCCAGGTTGACCTGCTCAAACATCTGTTCTTCCTTTAGAGACATAAGGATAAACCCCTGAGTCACGCTTGTACAAGCTCCAAAACTCTTTCAACAGGCTTGCTACTCACGCAAACAGCTTTAAAGCTTGTGTCCCATAAATAGACTCAACTGCATTGTAGTTGGACTTATTTAGAGTCATTTGAGTCTTGAAATAAGACGTAATCTCAGAACTGGCTGAAGTAGAGAAATTAGCTACCCCTTCACGGCGTTGCTGAATAGGGATATGAATACGCCGAACCGCGCTTACCTTAAATCCTCTCTTACGGGAGAGGGATTTAAGGTGACTCCCTTCTCCCTGGGGAGAAGGGTTGGGGATGAGGGCAAACCATATCGTGATTCAGCTTCTTATAGATAGACTCAACCTACTCAATCTTAGACTTAGAGGAATACAAGTAAGTCTTTACTTGAGACATAAAACTTGTGAGCAATGAGTAATTAGAAGCCTCAGGACTTGGGCAGGTAGAATGAAAATCAGCGATCGCCATCTTGTCAAGGGGCTTAAGCCCCCTGCTCCACAGCAGAATGCGTAAGTTGTGAGCCTGATTACTAAGCTATATCTTCATCTCGCAATAAGACTCACACTTTCTAAATTGGACTAAAAATAAGATGAATGAGACTCATAATAAATCAAATTATTTAAGCTGAGACTAGTATTTCTAGAAATAAGACTAATATTGATACCAGTGAGTCTCAAAGCAGAAAGAAGTCGATGGATACTGAAACCTCAAGCAATCCTCAAGGATTAATGTCTGTTGAAGCCGTGCAAAAAGCTCTGAACCGATCTCGGGCTTCGGTTTATCGCTATGCCAACACTGACCCAGAAAATTCTAATTTGCCCTACGATCCGCAAAGGCTGAATCCAGAATTGCGCCTGAACAAAGACGACCCGCTGCTGTTTCATCCTAATGAGGTAGCCCGATTTGCCAAAGATGTATTAGGAATTAAACAGGTCATCATTGAAATTCAACAGCCTGCTGAAACCGTCACTCAGGAATTGCTACGGGCGATTTTGGCAGAGCTTCAGAGCATTCACGAACTGCTTAAAACTCGTCCTTGAATAGTTAAAACGTGAGTTTAAACGCGAGTCAAAATACTCCTGTAAATTGCTTGAGGAAACCCCTACCAAAATGAGGTGAAAGCCGCTCCAAATAAGCGATTCAGTCTACTGCTACGGAGCGATAATAGAAATATAAAGATAAGCAGGAAGCAGCACACCATTACATGAAGATTCAGTCGTCTGTACTGGTTCATTTAGGGTTTGGTAAGTATGTGCGTTCCGATCAGGTGACAGCCGTAATTCCCATTGAGGAAGATCGTGGGCCTGGTCGCAGAACCTTTATTCAGCTTCAGGGACAGTCTGATCCGCTGATTGCGTCACGGGCAGAAGATTCTATCGTGCGTGACCTGGTACAGGAGCCGCGTGAGGTGACTCAATCTCGACAGCAGCAGGAGATTCTTAGAGATTTGGTCAATGATTTAAGCAATGTCAATGCGACAGTGCGACGGATTGCCCGTGATGAAGGAGGGCTTGACCTGGAGCGTTTAGAGCGACGCATTCGTGAAGTGTTAGAGGATTAGGTTTTGCAGAATACCAATACAGCCGTTATTACTCCAAGTCAGCCTGTGCGCTCTGCTCGTTTGTGGATGCCTGAGCGGGTGATGTTTACCCCTGCTGCCTCAGAAGAGCCTTGGGGACAGCAGATTCTTTCACGAGTGCAAGCTCTCAACTTACCTGTTGAGGAGTTACCTCGTAATCGCTTGACGGGGTTAAGGGGGGAGAGCGATCGCGCTACATATGACATTTCTAAACGCACCCTCGCCGTTGTCACCGCCCCACCCAGTGCCCTTAAGCTCAGCCCAATTCCCCCTTCTGCCGACTGGCAGTTTCACCTGGCAGAAGGCTGTCCGGCTCACTGTCAGTATTGCTATCTGGCGGGTAGTTTGTCTGGTCCGCCTGTGATTCGTGCCTTTGCTAACCTACCGCAGATTCTAGATAACCTGACTCACTACAAGCAGCCTGGACAAACCACTTCCTATGAAGTGAGTTGCTACACCGATCCATTGGGCATTGAACATTTAACAGGTAGCCTTGCCGAGTGCATTCGTTATTTTGGTCAGCAAGAAGGAATGCATCTGCGCTGGGTATCTAAATTTGATGCAGTAGATGGGTTACTAGATTTGCCTCACAACGGTCACACCCGCTGTCGTGTCAGTGTAAATGCTGCACCGATTTCTGGTCGTTTTGAGGGAGGGACTGCATCCGTCGCGGCTCGACTTCAGGCATTACGCAAATTAGCACTGCCGCGATCGCCCTCTCAGGGAGGCTACCCCATTGGTTTAGTGATCGCCCCAATCATGGTAATGGATGACTGGGTTGAACATTACACTCACCTTCTAGACACCATTAGCGAAACTCTAGATTTTGACTGTGATCTTACCTTTGAACTCATTTCCCATCGTTTCACCCCCAAATCCAAAGAGGTGCTGACCACCTGGTATCCGCAGACCAAGCTAGATATGGATGAAGCAACCCGCAGCGTCAAGCGCAATAAGTTTGGCGGTACCAAGTATGTCTACGAAGCCGATGTGATGAAAGAGCTACGGCAGTTCTTTGAACGGGAGATTGCCCGTCGTTTCCCCAAAGCTCAAATTCTTTACTGGACATAAGGAACAAAAAGCCCAGAACCTATCCTATAGCTGATGTTGTGATCAGATATTAGCCTTAACTTACCTCTAGAGATAGAGGCTAAATTGTGCGTCAATTACTGATTCAAGTTCCGCGTGGATGTGGAGCAGAAGCTATCAAAATTGCTAAAAACTGTGATGGCTCAAACCTATTTAGCTTCGAGGCTATGAGTGATCAAACAGATGGTGATCAAGCAGCCATAGAGGTGGTAATCGTTCATGTTCCTAACCCTAAAGTAGAAAAATTATTAGAAGACTTAGAAAAACTGCCAAACCCAAAAATCACCCTAATTCCGCGAGGGGTTATCACGATGCAGCCTCCCAGTGCCGCAGTCCCTCAACAGGTAATGGACGTACAGGAACGTAGCCCCATTGAAGTGTTTCTTGCGGGGCTGCAAAGCGTTGGCTCATGGCGAGGCTTCCTGGGGTATGCTGCGGTGGCAGGCGTTGTTGCTTGGATTGGTCTTTACACCAACACCATTTATTTGCTGGTTGCTGCAATGTTAATTGCTCCTTTTGCTGGCCCAGCAATGAATGCTGCGATCGCCACCGCCCGAGGAGACTGGTCTTTGCTCCAGCGTAGCCTGGGGCGCTACCTCGCCGCGATCGCCCTCACAATCCTGGTAGCAGCTTGCCTCAGCTTGATTCTGCGGCAAGAAGTCGTAACTGATTTGATGCATTCGACCAGCACCGTATCCGCTGTAGCCGTGTTGTTGCCACTCACCGCAGGAGCCGCAGGCGCACTCAACCTCTTTCAATCAGAACGCAGCAGCCTGGTCTCAGGAGCAGCCGTAGGAATGCTAGTCGCAGCATCGTTAGCCCCTCCCGCCGGACTGATTGGAATGGCGATCGCATGAGTCGATGGAGCATGGTAATGAACGGCATTTTTGTCTTGCTGCTGCAACTAGTTGGCATCAACCTTGCCGCTGCTTTAGTTTTCCGAATTTATGGCTTATCTGCCCAGGGAAGCCGCTATCAGCGCGGTAAATCCAGAATTTTTCCAATCGTGATTGCAGCCACTTTAGCGGCTCTCGCGGGTTTACTCATCTGGCAATTTTCCATCACTCCAGAGCTTCAGCGCAGCAGCCAGACCCAGCGGGCGATCGCCGAAATTCAGCAAGTTACCAATGAGAGCAGCTTGGTGAGTTTAGTCGAAGCAAACGTGCGCTTCACCCCCACCAATATCGATGGACAAAATACACTCCTGTGTCTGATCTACGTTCAGCGCCAAGCAGGAGTCACCGAATCAGCCTCAGAAATTAGCGATCGCCTCACACAAACGATTCAACAACGCCTGCTAAATCGCGGATTTAATGTAACCCCTCTGGTTGACGTAAATGTTTTAGAAATTCCTGACTAACGCTCACCAGACAACACACAACCCTCCGCAATTGTACCCGCTAAAGATAGAGAAAAAGCTACTCATTTTCTCCTATCATTTGCGTGATGATCTATGAGGGAGCCATGCAGCCAGAATCATCCCCCCTAACTGCTTTAGGTAAAATTCAAACAATGTATAACAGCCTGATCTTAATGCTGCCAAACATTGTGCTGGCAGTGATTGTCTTTGGCATCTTCTTTTTTGCAGGAAGGGGAATTCGCTCGGCAGTTAGGCGCTTAACCCGAAGACATCGGCAAGCGAGAAACCTGGGCTTAGTGCTGGGGCGTTTAGCTCAAGGAACCACCATTCTGGTTGGACTATTTGTAGCTCTCTCGATCATCATTCCCACCTTTCAGGCAGGCGATTTAGTGCAGCTTTTAGGAATTAGCGGGGTTGCCATTGGCTTTGCTTTTCGAGATATCTTGCAGAACTTTTTAGCAGGGATTCTGATTCTATTAACCGAACCCTTTCAGATTGACGATCAAATTGTATTTAAAGATTTTGAAGGCACCGTCGAAAACATTGAAACTCGTGCAACCACAATTAGAACCTATGACGGCCGCCGAATTGTGATTCCAAATGCAGAACTATTCACCAACTCCGTAACCGTAAACACCGCCTTTGACAATCGCCGCTTGGAATATGACATAGGCATCGGCTACGGAGACAACATCGAGCAAGCCAAACAGTTGATTTTAGAAGCGATCGCCAGCGTAGACGAAGTGTTGCAAAACCCTGCTCCCGATGCCCTGGTTATAGGTTTAGCAGAAAGCACCGTCAACATTCGCGCCCGCTGGTGGATTCATCCTCCCACCCGCTCAGATGCATTAGATACCCAAGACCGAGTACTAATGGCAATCAAAAACACTTTAACGTCCAACGGCATCGATATGCCCTTCCCAACCCAGCAGGTTCTTTTCCATGACCAGACCGAAGAAACGGACGGCGATCGCACCCATCAGCGAGAAGGCTGGCCCGCTGGCAAAAACGCGATTCCTCAAGCGCGTAGCATTAGTAGCTCTCTTGGGAAACTGGCTAAAATCCGATCGCAGCAAAACGGCAGTGAAACCCAGCGGACAGACCAAAAACAATGAAAGTAAAACTGTTTAAGCTGTGGGACTCACTCAACTCTAGCTACTGGTTTTTGCCAGCCCTGATGACTCTGGCAGCATTTGGCTTAGCCTTTGGTACGCTGACACTCGACCGAGCCGCAGGGGAAGCGGGTCCGATTGAGAAATTTGCTTGGAGCTATGCAGGTGGACCGGAAGGAGCGCGTACTCTACTTTCAACGGTAGCGGGTTCCATGATCACCACTGCCGGAACGGTATTTTCAATTACCATTGTTGCCCTCACCTTAGCCTCTACCCAGTTTGGTCCTCGAATGCTGCGTAACTTTATGCAAGATCGCGGCAATCAAGTCGTATTGGGTACATTTGTTACCACCTTCATGTACTGCCTATTGATTCTGAGAACAGTTCGCGGTGAGGACAGCAACATATCTGTACCGCAAATTTCAGTCACCGTAGCAATTGGGTTAGCGATCGCTAGCATTGGTGTGCTGATTTACTTTATTCATCATGCATCCACCTCAATCCAGGCATGGCACGTTTTAGAAGAAGTCAATCGAGATCTAAATCACGCAATGAAGCACCTGTTCCCGGAAACTTTAGGAGAGAGTAAAACGATTTTGAAACAGCGACAGGTGAGTGAAATTCCAGCAGAGTTTGACTCCAAAGCTACGCCCATCCTGGCAAATCAAAGTGGATATCTTCAGGCAATAGACGAAGAAAAACTGATGGCGATCGCCCAATCACAAGATCTGCTGCTGCGCCTCAAACATCGTCCTGGCCAATTTATCAACCCCAAGAGTGTGCTAGTAGAAGTTTACCCCGGTGAGCAAGTCAACCCAAAACTAGCGCGGCAGATTAACGATGCTTTAATTCTAGGATCAGAGCGCAACGAAAAGCAGGATATCGAGTTTCCGATCAATCAGCTTGTTGAAATTGCCCTACGAGCTATTTCCCCTTCAATTAACGACCCGTTTACCGCAATTCGATGTATTGATCGTCTCACCGTTGCGCTTTGTCATCTTGCGACAGTCGAATTTCCCTCAGCATACCGCTACGATGACGACCATAACTTGCGAATTATTACCAATCCAGTTAAGTTCACAGGGCTGATCGACAGTGCCTTTAACCAAATTCGTCAGTATGGGCGATCTGACTCAGCAGTAACGATTCGTCTATTAGAAGCGATCGCAGCGATCGCTTCTCACACGGATAGTCCGCCTAGCCGCAAAGCCCTGTTGCGTCAAGCCACGATGATTGAGCGAGGCAGCCATGAAGGGCTACCTGAAGAACAAGATCGTCAAGAAGTTAGAGAGCAATATTTGTCTGCTCTGCGTGTATTGAAATAGCAAGAAGAAACTGCTAGAGGGTTGCTATGTTCGACTCTAATCTGACCCTTCTATCCGCGTCGTTAGCCATTCGTCTTAGCGCTATTCCACTTTGCGCGGAATATGCGATCGCTCAGCACCCTTCCGTGCAGTCGCTGGCTGTCCTTTAGCAGTGGAGTTTCCGCTGACTGCCTGACAGAACGACCTTTTGAAAAAAGCCAACAAAATTTTTGCCAACAAATCTTTATAAGATCATCACCATCCGAATTATTTCTGGTAGTAGTAGATGGAATAGCTTAACGCCCTTGAGTAAGCATCAACGATGAGGAGTAAGGAGTAGTCGGTGAGCAAGTTAGACCCCATTCAGCTAGAGCAGCTTAAGGAAATTGGAGTGCATCTGCACCAAACACGAGAGCAGCAGTCCAAATCTCTAGAAGAAGTCGCAGCCAAAACCTTTATCCCACTGCGCCTGCTGCAAGCCATAGAAATCGGTCAGGCAACCGTCTTACCCGAACCCATCTTTATCCAGGGCTTCATCCGTCGCTATGGAGACGTTGTAGGGCTAGACGGAATTGCTCTATCTAAGCAATTCTCCCTCGACACCACCGCTGTACCCGTTAAACCTGAGCCGCCCAAAGCCCCTCCTCCACAGTTTACAGACCGTCGGGCGATCGCCCTGCCCCTGATCCCGGTTCAAAACCTGTCTACACACAAACGCTTAACCCAGCCCCCATTAACCAGCAGATCGACAGTCCGAACACAGTCAACTCTAGACCCAAACAACAACCAACTCACTCAGAATCCACCAGAACCCCAACTCGCTTCAACCCGCTTTATGCCCTCTACGGGCTAGCCGGAATTACCATCATGGGTGGGGCGATTTTTCTAATCAGTCAGTTCAGCCCGCAGTCAAGCGAATCGACTCCACCAGAAACCTTTGCACCCAGCGTAGTCGATAGCCCATCCGCTCCAGCCGACTCTCAGCCCGAACCCAGCCCCGTTGCCTCACCTCAGCCCTCCGTCGCCCCCAGCAGCGACATTGAAGTGAGTGTAGATTTGGCTGACGAATCCTGGCTGCGAGTCACCGTTGACGGCGAAATTCAGTACGAAGGAATTTTGCCTCAGGGCGAACAGCGAACCTGGACAGCAAAAGAACAGTTAATCATCAGAGCCGGAAACGCCGGAGCCGTTTTAGCCAGCTTTAATGGAGCAACCCCCCAACCCTTAGGAAACCAGGGAGCCGTCGCAACAGTCACTTTTCCAGAAGCCGAATAGCTTCCTATTGACTGTGCTTGTGGGCAAAATAAGCGCGTCATAGAATGCGTCCAACGTTCTCGTTTTGGAATGAGGAGCCAGCAAAATGGATCAAGGTGCACAAGAACTCCGTCGTGCTGCCGCTGAAGCGTTTATGCAGGCGATCGCCCAGCTAGAAACCACTCTGCAATCGCCCAGCGAAACCACTGATCCCACACCTGCCTCCCTCAATTCCACAAAACAGCAGCCCGATAGCGCCGATCTAGCCTTTGGACTGGATGCACTAGCAGATGCCGCCGCCGACATCGAGCAATTCATTCAAGCCCAAACCCAAAGCAAGCCTCCTGAAATTGAGGAGGGAGGAGAGATGAGGGATAAGGGATGAGGGATGAAGGATGAAGGAGAACCCTATTCATCGAAGCTTTGTTGCTTACCACCTGCCCCATCTTCACGTTGCTCTTCCTAGCCCCTAGCCCCTAGCCCCTAGCCCCTTCCCCTCCCCCTCCCTCTGCCGCTGTGCCTCATACAAAATCAAAGCAGCCGCGATCGCCACATTCAGCGACTCCACCCCCGCCGCCAAAGGAATCTTGACCTGCACATCAGCCATTGCTGTCAGGCTCTCTGACAGCCCAGCGCCTTCATTTCCCAGCAAAACCAGTGTAGGTTGCTCAAAATTTGCCTGCCAGTAAGTCAACTCGGCAGTAGGCAGCGTTGCTACCACCTGCACTCCCTTCGACTGAAGCTGCAAAATTTCCGCCTGCAAATCTTTGCTAGTCGCCATCGGCAAGCGAAACCACTGCCCCGCCGATGCCCGTAGCACCTTAGGATGATCCAGATCAACACTGTCTGCACTTACCCACAAACCATCCACCCCCGCCGCCGCTGCCGTGCGAATCACCGTACCCAAATTGCCCGGATCTTGCAGCGTCTCTAGCGCGATCGCCAGACTCATATTGGAGCTGAGCGGTGAATGGGGCGATCGCCGTTCTGCGGTAGCGACTACGCCATCAGGTTGAACAGTAGTGGCGATCGCCTCCAGCACCTCAGCACTCACCAACTCCACCCGACTCGCCCGTTGACTTGCCCGCTCCCAAAGCTCAGCATGACGGTCTTGCCAGCCCAAAGTGCAGCAAACAACCGCCAAAGGAAAATCTACTGCACAGGCTTCCTCCAGTAAATGCGTTCCCTCCAGTAAAAATAAACCTTGTTCCCGCCGCTCCTTTGCTCGGTGCAGCTTTCGCATCTGTTTAACCAGCGGATTTTGCAAACTAGTCAGCATCCCTTACAGGTCTAACGATTAAAATTTGTTACGCAAAACAAGAAATAGATAAGCAGTTTTGACGAGTTGCCAAATCTGAGTTGACTTCTAAAACGATCAGCCCCCGATTCAGCTTGAGCCAAACCGGGGACTGATTTCACCGTTCAAAATGCGGAACCCGGGACTTGAACCCGGAAGTCTTTGCAGACACTAGAACCTGAATCTAGCGCGTCTACCAATTCCGCCAGTTCCGCACTAGCGCTTTTTGGGCTGCGATTCGCTATCATCCCCTAATCTTAGGCAACAGTCAAGCGAATTCTTAAGTCAATTTTAGCCCGTAGAGAATTCTATCGTCAGTCCAACTCAATTGCTGTAAGTCAGAGTTCTCAACATTCCGACGCTTTCCGGTAGAATCAGAACCAAATTTGAAGTCATAGACATACCAACCGATTCTGGAGGACAAACCCATTACTCCTTCTTTTAATTCATCAAGCCCTCGTTCTCTGCCCGAGGAAGGCGACTCAGTGCTAAAAATCTGGGGTAAAGCTCCTTTACAGGGACAAGTCAAAATCAGCGGAGCCAAGAATTCAGCCCTGGTCGTTATGGCAGGCTCATTGCTTTGCCCCCAAGATTGCCGCATCCGCAACGTTCCCTCACTGGTAGACGTACAGCGAATGGGCGAAATTTTGTCGTCTCTAGGTGTGAAATTAGAACGGCACGGTGACGCTCTAGAAATCGACTCGCGGCACATTGGTCAATCCAAAGCCCCTTACGAGTTAGTCAGCCAACTCCGAGCTAGCTTCTTTGTGATCGGTCCCCTGCTGGCGCGACTGGGGGTGGCAAGAGTCCCTCTACCGGGTGGGTGTGCGATCGGTGCTAGACCTGTAGACCTGCACGTTAAAGGGCTACAGTTAATGGGCGCTGACGTGCAGATTGAGCATGGCACAGTTCACGCCTACACCACCGGGGCAAACAAGCGGCTCAAAGGAGCCAAAATCTACCTCGACTATCCCAGCGTGGGCGCAACCGAAACGCTCATGATGGCCGCCACCCTGGCTGACGGGGAAACGATCATTGAGAATGCCGCCCAGGAGCCAGAAGTCGTCGATCTGGCAAATTTCTGTCGGGCAATGGGGGCAAAAATTCGCGGTGCAGGCACCAACACCATTTTGATTTCAGGTGTACCAAGCCTGCATTCCACCGACTATTCCATCATTCCCGACCGAATTGAGGCAGGAACTTTTCTGGTTGCTGGAGCAATTACCCATTCTGAAATTGCACTGGCTCCCGTCGTGCCGGATCATTTAGCCGCAGTCATTGCCAAACTTCAGGCAATCGGTGCAGAAGTCGTGACAGAAGCCCCCAACCGCCTGCGAATCATTCCGGCTCAAACTCATTTCGCCGCAGACATTGAAACCTTGCCCTATCCGGGTTTCCCAACCGATATGCAAGCACAATTCATGGCGCTACTCACCCTTAGCGAAGGCGATAGCGTTATCACAGAAACCGTGTTTGAGAATCGTTTGCGTCACGTAGCAGAGCTAAACCGCATGGGTGCAGACATTCGGGTTAAAGGCAATCACGCTATCGTTCGGGGAGTTCCGCTGTTGTCAGGGGCCCCAGTCGTAGCAACTGACCTGCGGGCTTCGGCTGCACTGGTGCTGGCTGCACTGGCAGCCGAGGGCATGACCACCATTCAAGGGTTACAGCATCTCGATCGAGGGTACGACAACCTCGAAGTCAAGCTGCAAAAACTGGGAGCTAAACTGCAAAGAGTTCCGGCAGACCCCTCTGAAACGACGCAGCCTGCAACTGACTCGTCTGAAGCGAGTGTTACAGCTTAGTCAGTTCTGGAGTTAGTTCTCCTAACGCGATCGCCCCTATACTCGGCGATCGCCTCCCCCAGCCAGCCAAACTTCTCGCTATACTAAACTCGAAGCCAGGTGTAATCGGCTTTACCAAATTTCCCTTCAGTTCGCCATGCCCTTCTCCAAAACTTCCCTGATTGGTCTTAAGTCAGATCAGTTTCGTCACCCTTTAGATTTAAAAGCAACTCAGGCGCTAAAGCAGCTTCCTGGATTAGATCTGCTCATCCGAAATCTACTCGGACCGATCGCTGAACAGTTCTTCTATCTGGAAAATATTGCCTCCAGCATTCTCATCAGTGAGCAGCAGTTACCCGACCTGCACAAACTTTTAGTCGAAGCCTGCCAGGTCCTAGACCTGGAAACTCCGCAGCTTTACATTCGCCAGCATCCAGCGCCCAACGCTTACACCTTTGCGGTGCGCGGCAAGCAGCCCTTCATCGTGATTCACACTTCTCTGATTGAGCTACTGACCCCTGAAGAAATCCAGGCTGTAATTGCCCACGAGCTAGGGCATCTCAAGTGCGATCATGGCGTTTACCTAACTCTGGCAAACCTGGTGGTGTTAGCGGCAGGACTGATCCCTCTGGGAGGAGTAATCGCCCAAAATCTTCAGGCGCAAATTTTAGAATGGGTTCGCTGTGCCGAGTTTACCTGCGATCGCGCCGCTCTACTTGTAGCCCAAGACCCCCGCATCGTCGCATCCGTGCTGATGAAACTAACTGGCGGCTCACCCACCCTCGCCCCTCAGCTAAACCTTGACGCATTTCTAGCCCAGGCTCGCTCTTACGATGACATCAGCGACAGCGAACTGGGTGAACTGTTGAAGCAAGCCCAGACCGCTCAGCTTACCCATCCTGTTCCAGTCTTGCGGGCAAGAGAAATCGATCGCTGGGCAAGCAGCCAAACTTACCAAACGTTATTACAAAACCGCACAATCGGCTATAATGGTGAAGCTATGAAGGGCGGATGGCGAAATTGGTAGACGCACCACACTCAAAATGTGGCGGCTTCGGTCATGCGAGTTCGAGTCTCGCTCTGCCCATAGCTAGGTAAAGCAGTTAGGAACGTAGCTAGGTAAGTCTGTCTGGCAGGTTTTTCCCAGACGAGTTCTGGAAAACCTAACTGAACTGACAACTCGACAGGAGGAAAGTCATGTCTCAGCGGCTCAAGCGGTGGGAATCTCCCCGCCGAGAAGGTAGAAACGATAAAGGTAAGGGCGGCAGTGCCCGACAGCGACAAAAGCTAAAGCAGCTAAAGGGTTTGCGACAAAAGCTAAAGCGGCAGGCAGACCAGCATCAAGGTCAGCAAAAGAGAGGGGAGAGGGCACAGGTTCTCTCCCCTCTTTTGCTTTCTCCAAGCTTTTAAAGCAATTTTCAATTGCCTAAGCCTTAGACTTTTTGCTGTGTGCCGCGCTCAGCACGGCACACAGCAAAAAGTCTAAACACGTTTAAGCGCGAAGCGCTGTAAGTTCGGATAGACTTTTGAAGAGCTAAGACCTATTGCACATAGGAGATGTTTGAGCGATCGCGGGAATAATGCGTATGAGAAAACATTTTTGTCCGTAATTTCCAGCAATCGTAAGTTGCAATACCTGAAAAATCCCTGCTCATGGAATCGAAACCAGAAGACCAATACTGGGATATCCCTCCGTTATCAGTCGTGTCAGCCCCTAAAACCGCTATTGCAACGGCAAGAGACGAGAATGTGAATAGAGAAACCTTGAATCAGCAGCCTGAAACCGCCGAGGGTCAATATCAGGAGTTGTTTGACCATGCCCCAGCGGGTTACTTCGTGACAGACCAAACAGGGGTTGTGCGTGAGGCAAATCAAGCTGCTACAGCCCTGTTTGGAGTTGCGGACAGCCAGCTTCAAGGCAAGTCTCTAGCTGCATTTGTGGCTGCTGAAACCTCAAAACAGTTTTCGCTGATATTGTCTCAGGTTCAGCAAGATGCAACAGAGCAATCGGCAGAAATTTGCTTCAACACAGCAAAAGGGAATTTGCTTCACACGATTTTGAGCGTCAATGCAATTTGGGATTCGGCAGGGCAAATTACGGGGTTGCGGTGGCTAATTCAAGACATCAGCGATCGCAAACAAACCGAGGCACGGCTTCAGCAGCAAGTAGAACAGGGAAAGTGGCTGAGTGCGATCGCCCGCCGCATTCGTCAGTCGCTCAACCCTCAAGAAATCCTGGATACGACAGCAACCGCCACCAAATCATTCTTTCAAGCAGATCGAGTGTTGATTTCTCGTTCTCACTCAAACGGAAATTGGGTTAACATTACCGAAGCTCTTGAACCAGGTTGGGTATCTGTCTTAGATCTTGCAGTAGAGCAAGAATGGGTAACAGAGCGTCTTCACTCCTATCAGCAAAGAGGCGCATATGCGATTCACGACATTGAGCAGTCTGGGCTTCCCGCTAAAAGCCTGGAACTGCTCCGTCGCTATCAGCTTAAAGCGCTCCTATCCATTCCGATTATTCAAGATGGGCAAGTTTTAGCATTTCTATCAGTGCATCAGTGCAGCGCCACGCGCAACTGGCAGGCTTCAGAAATTGATTCACTCCAGCAGTTAGCCGATCATCTGGCAACTGCCCTGCACCAGTCCGAACTTTATCAGCAGATTCAGCAACTCAACGCCAACCTGGAAAAAGAAGTGCAGCGGCGCACTATCGAAGTTCAGAGAGCGGTTGCATTTGAATCAATGCTTAAGCGAATTACCGACAAAGTGCGGGACTCGCTTGACGAAAGCCAGATTCTTGAAACTGCCGTGCGTGAACTGACGCTGGTGCTGGGCTTGAGTGGCTGCAACGCGGCCCTGTACGACCTCGACCAGGGCACCTCGACCATTCACTATGAGTACACTGACTCAATCCCCGCCTATCAGGGAAGAGTCGCTCAGATGAACCATTTCCCGGAAATTTACAGCCAGCTACGTCAGGGCTACTACTTTCAATTTTGCTCTCTGTCACCCAACCCAGTGCGGGGGCAAGTCGCTATGTTAGCCTGCCCTATTTTCGTTGATCCAGAATCGCCCCAGGGCGTTGAACAAGCAGTGCTGGGCGACCTCTGGCTAATCAACCACAAAGATTATGTCTTCAGCGAGTTTGAGATTCGCTTGGTCAGGCAGGTTGCCAACCAGTGTGCGATCGCCATTCGTCAGGCCCGGCTCTATCAAGCCGCTCAGGTTCAGGTACGCGAATTAGAAAGACTCAATCGCCTCAAGGATGAATTTCTCAGCACCGTTTCCCATGAACTGCGGACTCCCATCTCCAACGTCAAGATGGCAATTCATATGCTCAAAGCCGCCACAACCGAGGAAAAACGGCAGCGGTATCTAGACATTTTAGACGCAGAATCGACCCGCGAAGCAGAACTGATTAACGACCTGCTCGACTTGCAGCGGTTAGAAGATACCTGCTACCCTCTCGCCTTTGAAGTCATTCGTCTGCAAGACTGGCTACCTGGGATTGTAGAACCCTTCCATACTCGAACTGCAACCCACGAGCAAACCCTGGAGGTGTCTTGTCCCCCTGATTTACTGCCAATGACGACAGACTCCATTGTTCTACGGCGTATCATTGCAGAACTGCTCAACAACGCTTGTAAATACACCGTTCCCTCTGGAGAAATTTATCTCAAGGTGCATCAAGAACCGAATTTTGGCTTGAACTTAGCTCCAACCACGATCTTTTTCCTTCGCAACCAGGCGGCTATTCCCTCCTCTGAGCTTCCTCACATTTTTGAGAAATTTTACCGAGTTCCCAATGCTGATCCCTGGAAACAAGGCGGAACAGGGTTAGGATTGGCTCTGGTGCAAAAGCTAGTAGAACAGTGTGGTGGTACCATTAAAGTTGAAAGCATAGGCGGCTGGACATCCTTTACCGTGCGACTGCCGGCTCAGCTTCAAGCAGAGATTTAGACATCGGGCATCTTTCATTGAGTGGCGATCGTGTTCCAAATCTGGCAGAGTGATTCAGAAGATATTGCTGCCATTTACCTATGCTATCTGCTCGATTTCTTCGATTTTTTCAGCACATTAATCTGACAACCATCAGGAAAACGATTGATTGCGTTGGCAAGCAGCGTTTACCGGGGCTAGCTGCTGAAATGGCTTACAACGCAATGTTGGCCTTGTTTCCTGCAATTTTGGCAGTACTGACTGCGATTGGCTTGTTTCAACCTCTGCAAAACGCTTTTCAGCGACTGGCAGATGAAGTGAGTGAACTAGCGCCCCTGGAAGCATTAGGGCTAATTGAAGGAGTTGCCAGAGAGCTAAGCGAGAGTAGCAATGGCGGCTTGTTTTCCTTGAGTTTTGCGATCGCACTCTGGGCATCCTCTGGAGCGCTAAGTGCTGCGATGACAGCCCTAGACCAGATTCACAAAATCCCTCCAGAAAGAACCCGCCCCTTCTGGAAGAAAAAGCTAATTTCCATTGGATTGACAATGGGAACGATTTTACTGCTGCTGCTAGCTTCCACCCTTGTATTTGTCGGTGATCTAGTGGTTCGTCGGCTCGCAGATGTCAGCCTGTTGGAAACGCTATGGCGGCTGCTGACCTTTCCGTTAGCCCTGGGAATTGTGTCGATCGCCTTTGCCTTTGTCTATCGCTTTGGCCCAAGCCAGTGGGTTCCTGGAAAGCCGATTCTTCCTGGGGCAGTCCTGGCTGCAATATTTTGGGCCATCCTGTCAAACTTATTTCGCCTTTATGTTGCCCACTTTGGCAACTACAACCGAGCTTACGGGGCAGTGGGGGCCGTAATTGTGCTGCTGCTGTGGCTGTACATGAGTTCTCTGGTGATGTTGATTGGGGATCAGCTCAACGTCACCGTTGGAGAATCAATGCAAAGACGCGCAAAGCTGATTCGGCGGCCGCACGATGACACTGAGAATGTAGCGATCGTTAAACCCACCCCAGAAGAACCTCAATCGCGCCGTCTGAAGTTGGTGCGAGGATTTCGGATTGGTCGTAAGTAAACTCGTTGAATATTCCTAGCTTTTAGCGCTTTGTGCGCTGGATAAAATCAAACACCCCGGCTCCAACCGACAGCAGAATGAGGAGCCAGATCACCAAACCTGGCAAAAAAGTCAAAAGCCCGACCCCCCTCAGCACCCAAACAACCAGCGTAATTCCCAAGAAAGACAGAAAAACGGCCGTCTCTGGTCTGATTGCTCTGCTCATTCCTTTCCCTCATACGGCTTTTATACAGCTATTTCGCAGGTATCTAAAGGCTATCTAAAAGCTATTTACAGCGGATACAAATACAGCATATGTAAAGCGGGTCACGTCCACCTGCGGCTTTGAATGCCCGTCAAAATTCCAACCCCGATCGCCAACAGCACGATTGCCCCGACTGCGGGCCTGGGGATCGCGACTCCATAAGCCTGTAGCAACAGAATGATCGCCACTGCAACCAGCGAAAAGCCGAAAACGTAAAGAACGATCGTAATGGCAAGATTTGGGGTTCTACCCACAAACTCTTCTCCTCACACCTTCAAAAATTGCAACCCCCATTGTGACACGGCAAGGGTCAGCCCGTTTCAACAAAGCGACAGCAGGGTATTTCGTAAGGAAAACTTAACAAATTCATCAAAATCTTTATAATTGGTTGAAATTAGTTTGGTAATTTCCTGGATGGACGTAGCTATGGTAGTGAATGGAGTTTCTGCGAAATTAAGAATCAGCGACTGGAGGACAGATTCATAGAGAAATCAGACCGAGTTTTCTGCAAATCAAGGGCAGTCTAGATTGGATTGAACCAATTGCGTTAAATCCATCTAACCAAGCTTGGAGTTGAGCTATTTCACTACTCTGTTTTACGTTGTTTCACCAGGAGTTGCTGAACTGAAATGACCGGATTTGCTATGTTAGGCTATGCTGGCTCCGAGTCAGGTCAAAGCTTTGATGTTAATGGAGAGCGTGCGCTTTTAGACGGAGAAATTTTGTTGCAGACGCGATCGCACTCTGCCTGGGGAGGGGCTGTCACCGCCTGTATGTACTTGCCCCTGGAGCGGATACAGGTCTGGCGGCAGGTGACAGACTATCCCCGCTGGGTGCAATATTTCCCTGATCTGGTGTGCAGCGAAGTGCTATCGAACGGAGAAGGGTTACAGGGGCACAAACACCTCTATCAGGTTGCCAAAAAACTTTTTTTCATGCTTTCAGCCCAGGTTGAGATTTACCTGAAAGTGATTGAGACGATTCATGCCAGCGCTCGCCAACAGATTCAGTTTCGGATGGAAAGGGGAAGCTTTACAGATTTTTCAGCCGACCTGAAGCTTCAGGATCATCAGACTGGCACGCTGCTAACCTATTCTGTGCAAGCGACTCCGACGATTCCAGTGCCCTCTGTGTTCATCCAGGAAGCGATGCGGCTTGATCTGCCTGCTAATATGCGAAAAATGCGGCAGGTTCTCTGCAACCGTTAACTCCTCTTCACTTTTCCCTGACTCATGGTTTCAATTCAGCAGTTTGTACAAAATTCAGGTTCTGCTTTCGTTTGTTTAGGGTTAAGCTCGCTGGCTTGGCTAGGATGGACTGATCCGCTGCCTGCGATCGCCCAGCTTAGCCCTCCCGTCGATGCCAACACGCTGCAAAATCCTGCCAGCCAACGTCTGCTGCAAATGTTCTCGACCGACATCCAAGCTACCGTTGCCGCTTGTGCAGAGCGCGGCAAGGTTAATTTAGCGGCAGGAGCAGGCAGTGATGGTGCAGTCATTTGTGGAGATGGCTCAACCCAGTCAGACATTTCCTACGCAAGCTACCTGGATACCCTTTCCAACATTCTGGCAGCAAGCGGGCTAGTCGGCTTTAGAACGGTGGTAGAAGCCGATCCCAGGGTTACACCAGAGATGTTGGTCACGGTGTTCTCCAGTCCTGAAGGCACCGCAACTTTCTACAACGCAATTCAGTCGGTCATCGTTCAAAGTCAGCTTTTACCTGCGAATGCAGAAGATTCTACAGCGCTGTTGACGAATGAAGTCGTAGGCAAACTGCGGGACAATCTTCGCAGTCCAGCGGATTTAGAAGGGCTGCTGGGGACAACAGAGCAGTATGCTCAGGTCATCGATAATTTTTGTACCGCACCCGGTATGTCGGTGGACCAGGCGCAACAGGAAATACCGGGGCTGACTCCGATTCAACTTTATGCAATCTGCATTCAGGAGTCGGGCATGGCAGACGAAATTCTACGGTTGGTTAATTAACGCTGTGACTCTCATCCTGACTAACGATGATGGCATTGATGCGCCTGGAATTCGGGCACTCTGGCAAGCCGTTGGCGGGAAGGGCATTATCGTCGCGCCCCAGCAGGCCCACTCAGGCTGTAGCCATCAGGTGACAAGCGATCGCCCGATTCATATTCAGCGCCGTTCTGATCAAGAATTTGCGATCGCAGGCACCCCGGCTGACTGTACTCGAATTGCTCTGCATCACCTCGATCTCAACCCCAAATTTGTGCTTTCTGGCATCAACGCAGGCGGCAATTTGGGCGCAGATGTATACGTGTCGGGCACCGTTGCGGCCGTGCGAGAAGCTGTTTTGAATCGAGTGCCCGGAGTTGCCGTTTCCCACTTTATTCGACGCGGCATGGCGATCGACTGGCAGCTTGCAGCCCGCTGGACTGCCCAGGTGCTAGACAAGCTGATGCGCCAGCCCGTTGAGCCAGGAACCTTTTGGAACGTTAACTTGCCCCACCTGGAGCCAGGATCGCCCGACCCGGAGATGGTCCTTTGTCCGCTCTGCACCCAGCCCTTGCCCGCCGCCTACCAGCTAGAAGGAGAATATCTGCGTTACGTAGGCGAGTACCCCAAACGCGCCCGCGATCCGGGTGCTGACGTTGAAGTTTGCTTTTCGGGCAAGATTGCAATTACTCAAATGCGGCTAGTTTAGCGAACCAGCGCTATATAATCCTTAGCGTAGGTAAAGGGGCGATGTGGAATGCGGACTTTGATCATGGGGGGAACGCGGTTCATTGGCGTTTACCTGACGCGAATGCTGGTAGAGCAGGGGCATGAGGTCGTACTATTTAATCGCGGCAACAAGCCTGCCCCAGTAGAAGGAGTGCAGCAAATTCAGGGCGATCGCACCGACGCTGCCCAACTCAAAGACAAGCTTAGCTCTGAGCAGTTTGATGCCGTATTTGACAACAACGGCCGCGAACTGATCGACACCCAACCCCTCGCAGAACTTTTCAAAGATCGAGTGCAGCACTTTGTCTACGTCAGTTCGGCGGGTGTGTATCTCAAGTCGGACCAGATGCCTCATGTAGAAGGCGATTCGGTCGATCCCAAAAGCCGCCACAAAGGAAAGTTTGAGACAGAAACCTACCTGACAGAAGCAGGCATTCCGTTTACGTCCATCCGTCCGGTTTACATCTACGGCCCACAAAACTATAACGATCTAGAAGCCTGGTTTTTTGATCGAATTGTGCGCGATCGCCCCGTTCCCATTCCCGGTAACGGAATGCACCTGACGCAGTTGGGTCACGTACAGGACTTAGCCGCAGCAATGGCGGCAGTTTTAGGCAATTCCCAGGCGATCGGGCAGATCTATAACGTGTCGGGCGATGGCGCTGTCACCTTCGACGGACTGGCCCGCGCCTGTGCCATAGCAGCAGGGAAATCACCAGAATCTCTGAAAATTGTTCACTACGACCCCAAGCAGTTTGACTTTGGCAAACGCAAAGCCTTCCCGATGCGCGTTCAGCACTTTTTTGCAGATATTCACAAAGCAAAACAGGAACTTGGCTGGCAGCCACAGTTTGACCTGGTAGCTGGGCTAAAAGACTCCTTTCAAAACGACTATTTGAGCGCGGGTCGCGCTCAGAGTGCAATCGATTTTTCCACTGATGATGAGATTTTGCAGGTTTAACTAGCGATCGACGGCTCTTGCCCGAACGCCTACTCCCATCAACAGCCATGGTGCCATGTGCATACCTTGAGAATTGCCTGCATTCCACCAGTGCTTTTGAAGGAATGCTCTGGAGAGTGCCATGATTGAGATGAATTGTTATAAGTGTTGATATCAGTTAAGAACGCAGAACTGCGATCGCCCCACTTATTTCATTGCCATGCTGTGCCGGACTTTGAGCCAGTGAATCTCCAAAACCCTGTTGAACTTGACCTAAGAGTACTATTTCCATTTGACCTGGACGACTTTCAAAAGCAGGCGATCGCCGCCCTCAATGCAGGGCGATCGGTAGTGGTCTGCGCCCCTACAGGCTCCGGTAAAACACTAATCGGTGAATATGCTATCCATCGGGCACTGGAGCGCGGCAAGCGGGTCTTCTACACCACGCCGCTAAAAGCATTGTCTAATCAGAAATTGCGAGATTTTCGCGATCGCTTCGGCGTTGAGCAAGTCGGGCTGCTGACCGGAGATGTCTCCGTCAATCGGGATGCCCCCATCGTGGTGATGACCACCGAAATCTTCCGTAATATGCTCTACGGTACGCCGATTGGCGAAGTGGGCGTTTCCCTGACCAACGTAGAAGCAGTCGTGCTAGACGAATGCCATTACATGAACGATCGCCAGCGAGGAACCGTCTGGGAAGAATCGGTAATTTACTCTCCGCCCGAAGTTCAGCTTGTGGCCCTATCTGCCACCGTTGCCAACAGTGACCAGCTAACCGACTGGATCGATCGCGTTCACGGCCCGACCGAGCTAATCTATTCAGACTTTCGCCCCGTTCCCTTGCAGTTTCACTTCTGTAACCCCAAAGGGCTATTTCCGCTGCTCAACCGCAACCAGAAGAGCATTAACCCCAGTCTCAAGCGCAAAGGTAAACAGCGGGGACGGCAAGACAGCCCCAGTCTGGCTTACGTGGTCAGCCAGCTTCAGCAGCGAGATATGCTGCCTGCAATTTACTTCATCTTTAGCCGCAAGGGATGCGACGCTGCCGTTAACGAGCTACAGCAGATGTCGCTGGTGAATGAGATAGAAGTTCAACGTCTCAAGACCCAAATCGATGACTTCCTCCGCCGCAACCCAGAAGCAGGTCGCAGCGGACAGATTGAGCCGCTATACCGGGGAATTGCAGCCCACCACGCCGGAATTTTGCCAGCCTGGAAAGGGCTAGTCGAAGAACTGTTTCAGCAAGGGCTGATCAAGGTCGTGTTTGCCACCGAAACGCTCGCCGCTGGAATCAATATGCCCGCCCGCACCACCGTCATTTCTAGCCTTTCCAAGCGCACCGATCGCGGCCATCGGTTGCTCAACGCCTCCGAGTTTCTGCAAATGGCAGGACGAGCAGGACGGCGTGGCATGGACGAGCTAGGCCATGTAGTTACAGTACAAACTCGGTTTGAAGGTGCATCCGAGGCAGCTTATCTGGCAACATCGGGGGCTGACCCGCTGATTAGCCAATTCACCCCCAGCTACGGCATGGTGCTAAACCTGCTGCAAACCCACACCCTGGAAGAAGCGAAAGAACTGGTCGAGCGTAGCTTTGGGCAATATCTGGCAACCCTGCATCTGAAGCCACAGCAGCAGGCGATCGCCGACCTTGCCGCCGAGCTAGAACACCATCAGGCCCAGCTTGCCGCCTTCGACAGCACCCTGTTAGCCAACTACGAAAAGCTCCAGGAACGGCTGAAAGAAGAACGTCGTTTGCTCAAAATTTTGCAGCAGCAGGCGCAGGAAGTGCAGTCCAGTGAACTCGGCACAGCGCTAGCCTTTGCGATCGCCGGAACAGTACTCAGCCTCAAAGGAAAGAATGTTCCCGTTTCGTCTCCTCTGCCTGCGGTGCTAGTCACCAAAGCGCCCGGTTCAGGGCAGTTTCCCTACCTAATTTGCCTGGGCAAAGATAATCGCTGGTACGTCGTCACCGTTGCTGACGTGGTTGGGCTACACGGTGAATTTCCTCGGTTAACAGGCGTAGATCACCTCAATCCACCCGCCGAAATGCCTCCTAAACCGGGGCAGAACCGTAGCGGAAATGAGCAAACAGCGGCGATCGCCACTCAGATTCCCCACCCGCCCTCTCCACTCGACATCGCGCCCGAAATTCAGGCGCAGCTAGAGCGAGTTCAAATGGTTGAGGCGCAGATTCAAAGCCACCCGGCACAGGAATGGGGCAACCCAACCGCACTGCTAAAGCGCCAGCACCGAATTGAGCGAATTCAAGGTGAAATTAGCGATCGCCAAAACAAACTTGGCAAACAGTCGCAGCGCTACTGGCAAGAATTTCTCAGCCTGCTAGAAATTTTGCAGCACTTCGGCTGCGTCGAAACAGTCACCCCCACCGCCCTCGGACAGGTCGCCGCCGCCATTCGCGGAGACAACGAACTGTGGTTAGGGCTGGCTCTAGCATCCGGCGAACTGGACGACCTCGACCCCCATCACCTGGCAACCGCCTGCGCCGCCCTGGTGACAGAAGTTTCGCGTCCTGACAACTGGATTCGCTACGACCTTTCCCAGGAGGTAGAAGAAGCCTTGAGCGGACTGCGGGGCATTCGTCGTCAGTTATTTCAACTCCAGCGGCGCTACCAGATTGCCCTCCCGGTGTGGCTAGAGCTAGAGTGGATTGCCCTGGTTGAACAGTGGGCCCTGGACGTAGAGTGGGCAGAGCTTTGCACCAATACCAGTCTGGATGAAGGAGACATCGTGCGAATTCTGCGTCGTACCCTCGACTTTCTCGCCCAAATTCCCCATGTGCCTCACCTCCCCAGTGTGTTGAAGGACAACGCCAACCGAGCGATTCAGCTAATCGATCGCTTCCCTGTGAATGAAGGGATTGAATGAGACTGATTTGATATTTGTGTAGATGTGGGCAAAATGTCCACATCTACACAAATATCTCAACACACTCGATTAACAGGCTGTAAGGTCTTCAAATTCTGGACTATAATACCCATCCCAAAATTAGGACTACGGATGAAAAGGCCCCTCTTTGCGCGTTCGTTGAACTGATGAAGATTATGTGTGACGCTCAACAGCACGGTTTCCAGCATAAAGCGAAGACGGTAGGATAAACGACGGAATAGCCAAAGGAAAGCGATCGCCCGCTGCATGGGCAATCATTTCCCCTCCCACAACGAAGCGTGAGATTCCTGATTAAACCTCCTGCCCCAGTAGAAGCTTGTATGAGGGATATATCTGTCATGATTTGAGCCAACTTCTCTGCCATGAGCTACTCACAGGCTACTCAATGTGGCTAGCTGGCGTGGCTGGCTGCGCGCGGACGAGTTGACTCACCCCCAGAATTTCTGGCAGACAGCTAGCGAGAATTCAGCAGACAACCTGACAAATAATCAGTTTTCAATTTGCTGCTGGTCTGCTCAAAGGCTCAGACCCTACCGCACCTTGCAGACCGAGAGCCAAAGCTGAATTGAGCCTCAGATCAGCCCGATCACTTTAGACATAAAACAGGCATAAAACCCAAGAATAGCCATGCTTTTGCAAGGTGTTGACCGCATTTTGGACGTGAGGAGTAAGTTTCATTGATTCATCGCTTTAGTCAGCCGCCCCGTCAGACCCAGGCGCGGCGGAGCCACTCTACCGCCAGGTGGAAAAGAATTTTAGCCGGAACCCTATCTGGAACACTTTTGTACGCTCCAACTCTACTGTTGAGCGTTCAGGCTGGGGCAACCCCTAGCTTTCGTCTTGCACAGGCGCGGCGATCGCAACCCCTCACTCTGGGAGTGGTTCGCAACTCAGACAACGCTGCCCAGTGGGATCAGGTTACGGCTCGGCTGCAAGCCGCAGAACTGGCTTATCAGGTGATTGAGTTACAGCAAGTGCAGCAGGCTAGTGATCTAGAAGGCTTTACGGTCGTTTTCCTGCCCAATGTGCAAACGATTACGTCTGCTCAGCTTTTGGCGATCGAGTCCTGGATGAATCGGGGTGGCAGGCTGATTGTCAGTGGACCGGCTGGCAGTTCCTCATCTTACGGAGTACAGCAGGCCTTGCGATCGCTCCTGGGTGCCTACTGGGGCTTTCAGCTTGAGCAGCCAGCGGCTCTAGAACCCACCTCTGACGCAAGCCAAGCCTGGGTAAACGAAGCAGAAACGTCGAGTCAGGTTTTGGGGGCGGCTGTCATTCCTAACGGTCTATCTAGCCAAATCGTTGCCACCTGGAAGAATGTTGCAGGTAACGGCTGGTTTGAGCCATCAGAAACCGGAAGTGGAAACAGGGTTCCGGCTGTGGTAATTACAGAGCGAACCACCTTTTTAGGCTGGCACTGGGGCGATCCTGGCTCCGCAGTAACGCTCGATAGCACCTGGCTGCGGGCTGCGCTGGGTCGTCACGGCGATGTTACATCAATGTCGGAGGCGGCTTCCCCTTCCCCCTCTGCTAGCCAATCGCCTCAGGCTAGCTTTTCAGCGGAGTCACCTCGTACTGCAACACCAGTGCCTATAGCTCCTGGGTCGCCTGCCTCCCGTCCGCTTCCCCCTTCCGCAGACCCAGCAGAACAGGTTGCCCCAGCAGGCGTTCCGGTTGAAATGAGCAGTCTGCCAATTACAACACTGGAAGCGATCGCCATGCGGCAGGAGCTAGAAAACCTGATCGGTCGGTTTGAAAGCGCCTTACTATCTGCCAACTCAGCCAACAGCAGCATTAGTTTGAGAGATGTTGAATCTGCCGAAGACAATAATCCTGATGTCAACGAGGTGCTGACTGCCAGCGCCGACAGCACCATCCCCACCGAAGCAGCCCCTAGCAGCGCCAACGGCACCGTACAAGAGGCACAGCAAATTCTAGAAGAATTTCCTCAGCTTGTCGCCGCACGAGACTATGCAACGGCACGCCAGCAGTGGCTTCGGGCTAGAGAAATCCTGTGGCAAAACTTTCCCACCGATCGCCCCCTGGCCCAACCCGAAATTCGTGCCATGTGGCTCGACCGAGGTACGATTGTGCGGGCAGGGTCGCGACGTGGGCTACAGCAAATCTTTGACCGACTCGCCGCCGCCGGAATCAATACCGTCTTCTTTGAAACGGTGAATGCAGGCTACCCAATCTACCCCAGCGATGTTGCGCCTCAGCAAAATCCGCTCACCCGCCACTGGGACCCGCTAGCCGAAGCGGTCGATCTGGCACACGAACGCGACATTGAGCTACACGCCTGGGTTTGGGCATTTGCAGCAGGCAACCGTCCGCACAACACATTGATCAACCTCCCGGCAGACTATCCCGGTCCGGTCATTTCAGCCCATCCTGACTGGGCAAATTATGACAACCGGGGCAATATGTTTCCGCCGGGGCAGGGAAAACCCTTTCTAGACCCTGCTAACCCTGCGGTGCGAAGATATCTGCTGCGGCTATTTGACGAGATTGTCACCCGCTATGACGTGGATGGCTTGCAGCTTGACTACATTCGCTATCCGTTTCAAGACCCCAGTGCAGGACGCAGCTATGGCTATGGCATTGCTGCTCGTCAGCAGTTTCAGCGATTGACAGGTGTTGATCCGGTTGAGATTTCACCCAGCGATCGCCAGCTTTGGCAGCAGTGGACAGACTTTCGCACCGAGCAAATTAACTCCTTCGTCGCCGAAACCGCCGATCAAATGAGACAGCGCAACCCCGACCTGATTCTGTCTGCTGCCGTCTTTTCCATCTCAGAACATGAGCGGATACAAAAGATTCAGCAGAATTGGGAAGTTTGGGCGCGGCGTGGTGACGTTGACCTGATCGTGCCCATGAGCTATGCAATGGACACCAACCGTCTACAGCGACTTGCTGGCCCCTGGCTAGAATCCGATGCAGAACTCGGTTCCATCCTGGTGCTACCAGGAATTCGCCTGCTCAACTTACCAGAGCCAGCCGCTCTGGATCAGATCCAGGCATTGCGCGACCTGCCTGCTGGAGGCTATTCCCTATTCGCAGTCGAAAATTTGAATGAGAGTCTACAAGGGATCTTTAGCCGGACTCAAAGTGAACCGGCCGCTCCCATTCCCTATCGTCAGCCGTTTGCTGCCGCAGTAACGCGCTACAACGCCTTGCAGCGAGAGTGGAGTTATTTACTAGAGAACGAGCAGCTTTGGATGCGCGACCAGCAGCTAGAAGAATGGCGCACTCAGGCAGAAGCCCTGGAACTAGCCCTGAATGAACTGGCAGATCAGCCGTCTAGACAAAAGTTGGAAAGAGCCAGGGCACAGTTGAATAGCTTTCGTTCTAACTTCAATCGATGGATGTATCTGCAATCGCTGAATCACAGCTACCGAGTCAGCACGTGGGAAAACCGCCTGGAAGTTTTGGATACGCTGCTCAATTACGGGGAAAGAGTGGTGATTGAGCAGAGAAATTCTTCAACTCAGGCGACCCCGACCCCCTAAACAGAAATGTGGTCTACCCTATCCCCTCGATTTCCTTCAGGTAGGCGCGTAGCGCCCTAATTAGGACGTAAAGGCGTAATGCTATAGACTCAAGTTTTTACAGGGGTAGCTTGCTAGGATGAAGGGCAGTTGTGCTAGCAAGGGATTTCTAAGAATGAGCGTGTTTGAGGATTTCAGTCAGTTTTTAGAGACTCGGCTGGAGGAGTTTCTACGCAACAACCCGCACCTGGAACTGCAAGCGTTGGAAGAAAAGTTGCGGGAGCAAGAAGAAGAAACCGTTCGGCTGTTGGCAGATTTGCGATCGCGCGAAAAACGTCTACAAGACCAAATTCTAGAAACCGCTCAGGAAGTGCAGCGCTGGCACATTCGGATTGAGAAAGCAAAAAATGCAGGACGGACAGACCTGGTGCGTCCTGCGGAAGAACGAGAGGCGGCTCTCTTAAGCCAGGGCAATCAGCTTTGGGGACAGATGGAAGTGCTTAAAGACCGCAGCAAGCAAACGCTAGAGCTACAGCGCCAAATTCAGCTTCGGCGCAAGGAAGTGCAGACGAAGGTGGCAGAAGCGCAGGCAGTTCGCGCTACCCAACAGGCTGAGCAGCGCTGGCAAACCACAGGCTGGAATCAAAACTATAGCTTTGGCAACACCGCCGCCGCTTATGATCCGCTGGAAAAAACCTTCCAACAGTGGGAAACCGAGGAAGAATTGCAGCAGCTTAAGCGGAATATGGGGATGTAGATGTAGCGGTAATGATGTCGTCGTAGTTAGTGGCGATCGCCGCCACCGACAGCAGACAGCTTTCCAGTTCCAGCACATCCATGTTCTCGCCGCCCAAAATGCTGTGGACAAACAAAATTTGTCCTGCCTCGTCAAGCTGAAATGCACCAAACCGCATCTTGCGATTTTCGGCAAGCAAAAACTGAATCAAATCAATATCGACCGTGCTGCCTACCGTGATGTGGCTGGAGGCTCGAACGATCGCCAACTCCGAATCTTCCCACGGGTGAATCTCCCAGGGCAACACTTCCACCTCAATCAAGGTTGTCTCTTGGTAGAGCAGGTTAAACTTGGGCGCGTCTTCCAGGACGTGCATCGAGTCCTTGAACATACTGGTCTTGAGGTAGTCTAAGACGCGCTGGTAGGTCAACTCTTGAGCGTGATTAACAAACGTGAGTACCATAAGAGTTCCAGTGCAGAGGTTATGCTAACAGTTTACAAATGTTTACTTGAGCTTGGCATCACCTGAGAGGGCACGATTCTTCACCTCACAGGGTAGTTTGAGGGAGAACAGAGGGTGAAGGGTTCAGCTTTACTTACTCGTTTCCAGGTAGAACCTGGAAACGCCTTTGAAGTGGCTCTGCCACTTGTTTCAGGAGGTACCTCCGGTTCTGCGTTTCAAGGCGGAGCCTTGAAACGAGAGATTACTACCTATATCTCTTAAAGCATAAACATTCGAGGATCGAGGTTTTTGGGGTCGTGAGCGGTGACGAATTCATTCATGCTAGTGTCTGATTCGAGACGACCGTCTACCAGGTTAATGATGCGATCGGCGACATCGAGGATGCGGTTGTCGTGCGTCACCATGAGAATGGTGCATTGCTGTTCGCGGGCTAGCTGTTGCATCAGGTTGACGACATCGCGCCCTGATTGTTTATCCAGAGCAGCGGTGGGTTCGTCGGCGAGAATCAGTTGAGGTTGGTTAACCAGGGCGCGGGCGATCGCCACTCGCTGTTTTTGACCGCCTGAAAGAGAGTTGGGCTTGTAGTCCACCCGATTCTCTAGCCCAAGCCGCTTGAGAACAGTAACGGCCCGTTCCCGCTTGGAGCCATTGCCCATTAGCTCAACCGCCATTTCCACATTTTGGCTGGCAGTAAGTGATTCAAATAAGTTGTGTGCCTGAAAGATAAAGCCGATACCGCGGCGCACTTCTACCAGTTGGCTATTGCTCATGCCCACCAGTTCACGCCCCATCACTTTGAGACTTCCTTCGTGTAGCGTTCGCAGTGCCCCAATTAGACTGAGGAAGGTGGTTTTCCCGGAGCCAGAGGGACCAGTAATGATCGCAATTTGCCCACACGGAAAGTCGAGACTGATATCAAATAGCGCCTGTTTGCGAAGTTCGCCCTGACCAAAGTAGTAGTTGAGATGGCGGATTTGTACTGCCAGATCTGAGGTGTTGGCGATCGCCACACTTCCACCTGATACTGGTTGTGAACCGTTGGCTTCCATTATCCAAACACCTCTGCTGGGTCAGTGGCTTGCACTTTGCGAACGGCGATCGCCCCCGAAATTAAGCACATCACAAACGTCGCCACTAAAGTTGAAAGGACCCGATCAACCGTCATTCGCATCAACAGTCCGGTTGCATCAGCGGTTGCATTGTAAAGCAACACACTGATACAAAAGCCCGGAATGAAGCCTAGAAAGGAGAGAATAGTGGCTTCTTGCAAGACGACACCAAGCAAGAAGAAGTTGCGGTAGCCCATTGCTTTGAGGGTGGCGTATTCTGCCCAATGATCGGCTACATCGGTGTAGAGAATCTGATAAACCAGAATCACTCCCACAATAAATGCCATCGCGGTGAGGAGGCTAAACACAAACCCAATGTTGGTGCTTTCCTGCCAATAGGTGAACTCTTGCTGCACAAAACCTTCCAGAGTCAAAACTTTTACATCTTTGGGTAAGTTCTCACTTAAAGTAGCTGCAATCTTCTCTGCGTTCGCGCCTTCGGCAACTTTCACCAAACCAACATCTGCGGTGCTGAGGTCGCGTTCTTCATCTTCGGGATTTACCTGAGAGAAGTATCTCAGGTAGTTTTGGTCACTCATGATCAGGTTGCCGTTACCGGAGGCAAAATCGGTTCCCAGGCTATAGTTGCCAACTACACGCACGCGGCGATCGCCCAACTCAGTTTCTACTCCAGGTGTAATGGGCCCTAGTTCTGGACGCGATTGCAAATCTACTAACACGGTTTCCGGAGCTTGCAGTTTGGTGAGTTGTGACTGCACTTCGGGTATCCGCAACACCGGATCTTGTGGGTTGAAGGCTAAAACCCTGACAGGACGGGTAGTTTTAGTCTCCGCATTTTTCCAGTTTGTTGTGTTGATATATAGCGGATAAGCATCCTCAACACCATCAAAAGCGCGTGCCTGATAGAGCCGTCTGCGGGCAAACGGCTCTGGCACAAACATATTATTCTTTTGTGTGTTGATGATAATAATGTCAGCATTCAAAAGCTGCAAAAGCTGTACCTGACTGTCATACAGGGCATTCTTAAAGCCGTTAAACATAAAAATGAGCAGCACTGCAAAGGCAACTCCGCCCAAAGAAGTGAGTAATCGGCGGCGATCGTGAGTCAGATTTAACCAGGCTAGAGGCGTGTGTTTCAGAAAACTCATGAGAACACCTCCGCTGGTCAGCCGTGATGACTTTACGCACAGAAACCAGCCCTGAGACTGCAAGCACACATGGG
>JAAUTN010000361.1 GCA_012031415.1 Leptolyngbyaceae cyanobacterium SM1_4_3
TCAACTGCTAGAGCGATCGCTTCTGCTTCTCCAATATCAAGTTCATACTCAGTGCTTCGACAAGGGTGCGATCGCTAACAGTACGAGTTTGAATCCAATCAAAGGTTGTATTTCAGTCGCACCTGCAACGGGAAAATTTGGGTCAGTGAGTTCTCGATAAACAGCTTCGGGAATAATAACTGTTCCGTACAGTTGACGAAGGAGATAGAGATGATTAATTGTAGCGAGGTTGTTAATGGGTGATGTGTCGCTGACAATAATCACAATCTGCCCATCTCCCGCAGGTTCTGAATGTCCTGTTCAAAATCTTCCACCCCATAATGCACTGGTATGTGGCGACTAGCGAGTAGGTGTTGAAAGGCGACACGGTGCATTCCTGCAAATCGACTCGCTTGAGCAAGGGTAAGCTTTTCACGCTGAAAGAGCATGACGGCAATTTCCTGACGCATCTCAGCTTCAGTCATGCGAGTTGCAGTTAAAAATTTCGTCAGGGACAACAAGGCTCATCGCTACGTTCCTTACTACTATTCTTATTTTATGGCTATACCTCTGAGTCAGCAAATGTCTATGTTCCTGCCGATCCAGCTAACACTGCGTTGGTGCGGACGGCATAGAGGTTATCGGTGAGGGTTCGAGGTTATCTGCCGCCGCACAACTTCGACGTTAGACAGCCTTTATCTTTGCACTCATCCTCTTACCCTCTTGAAAGCACGGAGATTAAGATAGAAGCACAAGTGCAGGCATTTGAAGAACAATGAAATCCATTAATATCCAAATTTCAGATGAACGTTGGTTGGGATTGCAAGCCAGAGCCGACAGGTGGGGAGTTTCAATCGAAGAGCTTTTGTCTAGAGTCGTTGAAAAGGTTGCACATGACCCTCATAAGCCTTTTGTACCTTGGCAACCCAAGAAGCGGGTTTTCATTGACACTAATGTTTTGGCATTAATTGTTGGCAACACATCACTAGGAAAATCTGTAATTAAGCATTTAGAAGATTCAGGCATTGAAGCTATTACTTTCTCAAAATGTGTATATGAGCTTTATTCACTTCTTAAAGGAACTACAAGTGACAGACGAGATAAAAAATCAAGGAATAATCATCCGTTGAAGGATTTTTTGCAGCCACAGATCAATGATATTGGTCAAAAGTTGTTTAGAAACACTAATATTGATCACAAAGCAAATACATACTACTGGTTCGATTTGTGCGAGGAGTGGATGTGGTCGGATTATTTTGAGTCCTATGAAGAGCTTATTCAGAAGTACTGTGTGCAATCTGGACAAGAAGAAGCCAGAGAAATGTTAGCTCTTCAAAAGAATTTTGTTGATTGGAAGATAGCTCTAAGACAAGCCTTTTCAGAAGTCAACAAGAAAATCTCTGACAATGGAGTAACAGTATTTCATTACTTTGAAGTTTTTGGTTCAGATTGGTATCAATTTGAAGGTTTCTCATGGGAGCAGGCTTTCGCTCAAGACTCCTTACTCCCAAACGAGGATTTTGAGTTAGTCTTAGCTGCCATTGCTTTACAAGCCAATGCTTTTGTCACAAGTGATGATAGTGATTTAATATGGCGTGGAGGGTTAAGTTTAGGGCTTAATTCACCTCACATCTCTTTTTGTTGCCCTGAAAGAATTAAAGAGGCTATTGATACTGATTTTGCATTCCGATTCTATCGAAGAGAACAAAAGAGTGAGTAGCATCGAAGAGAACAAAAGAGTGAGTAGCACAGTATGACTTAACAAGACTGAGCATCACCGACTGTCTAACAATTCGGGTGCAGCGGATTGCCCGGAGCCGCTTGGGTTGGATGCAAAGCTCTCTGCAACCGCTGACCCGAAACGTTGTACCGCTTGAGATGGAGGTTCTTGTTTTCTAGTTTTCTCTATCCTCTACCACTTCTGCCCAGATTGTGATATTTTCTAAATTATTGAAGGGGAGTAGCTAGGGCTATATCAGCCCGTTATCTGAATCAACATACTGGCGATGAGCCTGGTTCAGGTAGCAAATTGGCTTTCTAATTTGTCAGCGAGACCTTCACTAAGTCCACGGGAAGAGTGGGCTTGGTGGGGTCTTTTTAGATATCCGTCATGCCTGCTCAACTCGCTACTAGCTGGAGTAGTGCATGAACTTTTTGACGGGTTTTACATCCGGGTTGTTGCTGATTACGCTCTCAGAGCTTGGCGACAAAACCTTTTTTATTGGCGCTATTTTAGCCATGCGCCATCCCCGGCGGTGGGTATTTCTGGGGGTAACGACGGCGTTGGCGATCATGACCTTATTTTCGGTCTGGATTGGTCAACTGGCATCGTTTTTTCCCAAACACTATGTTCAAGGCATTGCCGTAGCGCTGTTTATTGGCTTCGGGTTAAAACTGCTTTATGATGCCAGCCGCATGTCTGGCAAAGAGACTCTAGATGGGGAACAGGCCGAAGCCCTAGAAGCGGTTGAGCATCGAGAGCAGGGCATCGCCACTTGGTCGGCCAGAGCCGTGGTGATGGAAGCTTTTACCCTCACTTTTGTTGCTGAATGGGGCGATCGCACCCAAATTGCCACCATTACCCTGGCCTCTTCCCACCATCCCTATGGTGTGCTGTTGGGAGCCATCTTGGGACATGCTATCTGTACCGCCATTGCAGTAGCCTGCGGCAAACTCATTGCTGGGCGCATTTCCGAGCGCCTGATGACAGCTCTGGGTGGTGCCTTGTTTATCGGTTTTGGCATCCTTGCTGCCATAGAAAGCGCTTAATTATCACCTGTTATTGCTTGAGACGTTTGATTCAACCTTAGATCCAATTCACTAAAACGATGATCAAGAAGACTTCCCCCTCCCGTCCCTATCAACCGTTCCTCCTGCGGGTTTTGCATGGCCTGACGGAACTGTGCCTGATTGCCGCCATTCTGACGGCCTATTGGACCTACGACACCTACGACGGGCGCTGGGGACGCATTCCCCTGCCTGCTTATCAGAACATTGAGGGGATCCACGGCACCTTCGGATTATGGACTTTGCTGGTATTCCCGGCCTTTGTGATCTATGCCTTTCACCGGGGACAGAAGCGGCTGATGCAGTCTGATTCTCTGAGCAAGTTGACTCAGGTAGGCAAACCCATTTGGTGGTACACCTTGAATCGTGTGACCAACACCCTGGCCCTGCTGGCGTTAACCTTTGCCCTATTCAGCGGCAAGATGATGGACGAGACCTGGTTGCCTGAAGGAAAGTTACATCATTTCTGGTATTATACTCACCTGGTTTCGTGGTTGGTGATGGTGGGCGCGATCGCGCTGCACCTGCTGATAAATGCTAAGGTGGGCGGATCTCCATTGCTGCTGTCAATGTTGACCTGGCAGTTTCGTGACAAAGATAGCCCCACCCTCTGGCCAGCTCATGTCTCCCAGTGGTGGTCACAGGTTCAGCAAGGAGCTTGGACAAATTGGTTCCAACCAATGACAGCGATGATCGTCCTGGAAATTCTGATTCTGGTGACTATCGTGGCTGGCTGGATTATTCCGCTATTTAAGTATTAGCTTCAAGCGTCAAGGGGAAATTGGCAAAGACTGTTCATCATCGCTGTTTTCCCCTTGAATTGCTAGTGAAGCTTCTCTCAGCACCTTGACTTACAGCGGTACAACACTTCGTTGGTGCGGACGGCACAAAGGTTATTGGTGGATATTCGAGGTTATTTGCCGCCGCACAACTTCACCGTTGGGCTGCTTCACATCCTGTTGGGGACGATGCATCCAGGTTATCTATTAGTGTTCAGATAAAGTGGGTGCGTTACAATTCTGTTCTAGTACAGCAGAATTCTAATAAGGGCTGAGGCAGAGTTTTGATGAAGATGAATGAGCATACAAAGTTGGGCAGACAAGCTGAACTTTCGGAATCAGAGCTTGAAAGCCTAAAACACAGTTTATGGGAGATTGATTGTCCACAGGTAACTGTTAAAAGTCGCTCACCTCAAAATCCATGTACATTTAACGGTGCTGGTTTCCTCAAGCAAGTATTTAGCCATCAACTCATCTTTAAATTCTATGTAAATGCTCAGGAATATAGTCGGATAAATAGAAATCCTCAGCTAGGAGAAACAATCCCAGACGAAGCTTATTACGATCTGACTGCTTTAGATTACAAAGGCAGATTATGGCATTGTAAACGAATACTCATTGACATTAATAGATCTGCTTCAGGAGAGTTTATTATTCAAGGAACCATTCCAAAGATTACTTGTGAAGGAGAAATTCCACAAGAAGTAGATTGCAAAGGCAGCAGATTGGAAATAAGAGTGTTTGACAGTGTGAATATTCCTTACAACGAAAGAACGTTAACTAGAAAGTCAGTCGCAAGAGGAATACAGTCATCAAAGTCAATGTCTCGGAATGCTTGGAAGTTCAAATGCTGTACGCTTGATTTTCTCCTAGTTAAAGAGGATGAAAAGCTTTTAATTATTAACGTGGTATCTAGTGAAAAGTGTATTTCACAGTATCTTAGAGAGCGTATTCTTGAAACATTACAATTTATTCTAGGTTATCCGATTAATTGGGCTACTTCATATAAGCGAGTAGGACATACAACTGAGGTGACTTTGTGCAGTCCAAAACAACGTTCAATCAGTTCCCGATTTCAACCTCCCCTTATACTAGGCGGTTACTTAGTTAATGAAGCCCAGGTTTTTCGTCGTCTATTTGAAAAGTATCTTCAACACGTAATTAATTACGATCAACCTCTACATCCATTATGGTCACAACTTAATGCAATATATGAAGCTAGCAATGGAACCTTTATCGATGCTCATGCACTAACTTTAGCCGTTGCGATTGAGAGTTTACTGTCAATTGAATTTGCTACTCTTGGGGAGTTGACTAGCGAAGATAAGAATGCCATTGAAGAAGCTTTGAATTATGTGGAAAATTGGAATGGTAAGGAAGGCATCAAAAAGAGAATCAAAGGATCGATCAATGGACTTTACAGTATTCGAGCTGACGATAAGATGAGAATTTTAGTAGATATTGGTGCGATAACAGAGGAGCAACAACAAGCTTGGAAGAAACTAAGGAACACGAATGTTCATGATTATCAAACACATAAGTTAAAACACAATAAGTTCGTTAACCTTATCTTCAAAGTGAATGTTCTTTTTTATCATCTTATTTTCTACGCTATTAACTATAAGGGAGAGTACATGGACGTTAGTGAGCTTGGTTTTCCAATCAAGCAATACCCAGCCTGTGCCGAAACAGAGTAATTTGGCGGCGGCAGCAGCCCAACACTGCGTTGGTGCGGACGGTACAGAGGCTATCTGTGAGAGTTCAAGGTTATCTGCCGCCGCACAACTTCACCGTTATGCGGCGATGCCCTCGGTGGGCGTGGCGAAAGGCTTCTCTAATTAAATTTGGAAGGTGTGTGCAGTGCAAAGTAAGCAGCCCGAACCGTGGGAATTAGCGAGATTAGAGTACGAAGCAGCTTTGGAGCAATATCGTCAGTTAACATCGCTACGTAGACAAGATATGACTTTTGTTACCACTGCACAAGCAGCAATTCTGACGATTGTTGGAACCAAACTTTTGAATCTCGATGCCGCAGGCTTTTTACTATCACTTATCGCCGTATTTGTTCTTTTTCTGGGTATTAATAGCGAACGTCGATTATCTGGGTATATGTCTGGATATATGCGACGTGCAAAAGAAATCGAATCAGACTATGGAATGCAATTGTTATCTTTTGGTACACAAGAGTTGAAAAGTAAGAAGCTATTGATATCCAACTCCGTGATTTTCCCACTCTACTATGCCTTCTTTTTGATTGCATGGCTCATTGTATGGATTCTAAATATATTTTGATAATGGAATATCTATAAGTAAGTTAAGTTCATTTTTACCAATTCCAGCCAGTAAGATCGCTTACAATTTGTGTCTTGAGACAAACTGCGATCGCCCAACCCATGAGCGGAATTGACCGAGATATTACCCCTGATCCCCGATCAAGCTCGGTTGATCGCCATTTGCCTAATACCCCTCAAGTCCAACGATTGCTCCAAAGAGAAGGTAGAGCGCATGTATTCAACGATCTCGAAAGCCTAAAACGAGTTACGGAGGCTATCATTGCGGGTGGAGAACGAACCGGGATAGAGGATGAAGATGATGATTACGAACGGTATGGACTCTACTTCTCTGAGCCAATCGGATACATAATTAGAGCAGACGGGAGTCAAACCCCTCTTTACTACGGCGAAATCAAAATTGCGAAAACAACAGGTGAGTATCATGCAATCCCACGCACCAGCCCTCGCAGAACAAGCTAAAACCTGGAAATTTCTGGAACTTTGGGTTGACCCCGTACTTTTCCCACCCAAGATTCTCATGCTTGTGGGTGATCAAGATGGCACTTGTCGTGTTTTTAATCCTGCATCTGACTATAGGCTTGTAGTCACGCACTCCAGTTACCAAGCAGCCCAAGAGTGGCTTCTTGAGGATGAATATGAACGGGTTAAGGGTCAACTTTTGGCTGAAGAAGTGCTGTAAGCATAGGCTGTACCCTTCGCAGGAACGCCGCATAACAACCCCGCTGCACCGGAACGAATTGAGGTTATTGGTAAGAAGCATGGGCTATCTGCGTCCGGTGAGCAGGAACGTTAGCTGGCTCCGCACAGAGACTTTTACACTCGTTCTTGGAGGTTGAGGGTGGGTGCCAAAGCGCTCAGGAGACTCTGGTTATGACCGTTCTTGAGGTTAGTGGTGATGTTGCAAGGCACTCAGGAGATAGGGGTGGGGGCGGTAGTGAGAGGCGATCGGGGAGGGGCAGAGGTTAAGTAGTTGGGGGCGATCGGTAGCGCTATCCAGCTAACAACCCCAGTGCAGCGGATTGACCGAAGCCGCCTGGGATGTTGCAAAAGCAGTCGTAACCGCTGACCGGGAACGTTAGCTGGCTCCGCACAAGGTCTTTTACACTCGTTCTTGAAGGTTGATGGTGAGTGCCAGAGCGCTCAGGAGACTGTGGTTGTGACCCTCCTTTGAGGTTAGTGGTGGTGTTGCAAGGCGCTCAGGAGATAGG
>JAAUTN010000062.1 GCA_012031415.1 Leptolyngbyaceae cyanobacterium SM1_4_3
AGTTTGCCGTCAATAATATCAATATGAACCAGGCTACCGTGAACCCTTTTGCCGTCATCCCAGCCCACATTCATCAAAACGTAGCGATCGCTCTTCCGATCAAACACGGCTTCAGTTTGAATATCACCGTAGGCATAGGGAATCTGGGTGTATTCATTCAAAATATTTTCGATGATTTGGCGGTAGCTCTCTAGGGTATCCATCGAACAATTACCTCCGTTTTGGATTAAATCCAATCAACCTGTGCAAGGTCGTTTTTAAGTAAAAGTTTACCTAATGGCTCATCGAAAATGTCTTTTAAGATATCTTCAGAAACAGCAAGGTACAGTTCTCGTTCTGGCTCTCTCTCCGCTAAGACAGCCCGATACACTGCATATTGACCAATTGCTTTTTCGAGGTCGTCCATTTCAGAAGCCCCCACAAAACTTTTGACTTCTACAGCAATTTGTCGCTTACCCTTCTCAGCAGCTAGAAGTCGCTCTGCTCCTAAATCAACATACATATCCTTACTGCCCCACGACAACCTCAGCGGATCGTGGGTAATTGTCCATCCATCTTTGATCAAAGCATTCCTAACGTGATTGTGATAGATGTCTTTCGCAGGCATTGTACTAATTGACTAACGCAAAATTGGCTTTTTCAAATTTAACTCTCTGCCCAGCTACTCCACTGCTGGAAGCTCAATTCCCATCAACCGGAGTCCTGCTCCAACCAGCCAACCCAACCCTAAGCCCCCAAATACAACTCCAGCCAGAATAATAAACGTGTGCAACTTGCTGAAAAATTTCAGCGAATCATCTAAAACCCAAACCAAAGTCACAGCCATAGCCACAGCCACAACCCAACCACAGCCACAGCCACAACACAACCTTCAGCCACAGCCCAAGCCCAGATTGGAGCAGAAGCAAGAAAAAGCAAACTGCCCATAATGATATGCCCCAGCAACAATACCATTAGGTTTTCCCAGGGAATTACTCGTGCCTGTTCTCGAGACGCTTCTGTAAAAATAACAAGATCTTCAAATTCTTTAGATGGAACGGAGCGTCTACGTATCGCTTTAACGGTCGATTGAGGTCGAGGAGGGTAGGATGATTGCCCTGCTGTCCGTAATATCTGCGGCGGAGTAGATTTCTCTGAGGTGTCTTCTTTGAGTTCAGCGGTTGAGTTGGCAGAAGCTTCTGTAGACTGGAAACGTTCAGCTTGAGGGGGACTAACTTCTGTATGACGCTTAACAGCAATCCTCTGCAAAGCTCTAACTGCATCTGCATCTTGCCCTGACGCAGCCGCCAAAACTCTAATCCATAGCTGCTCTGCCAGATCCCAGTTCTCATCTGTTTGAGCATGATACGCATCATTCTTCAGTGTTGCGATATCGGATAGGTTAGCGTGTTGAGGCATCAAAATCAGGTGCGATCGCCTCAAAGGTTCAGCAATGATGTAAGGAGTCTGCCTCACCCTTCCCAGATATTGACCGACCAGATCAGGAACTCGATTTTCTAAATACTGGTTTAGCCGCTCTACGGTTGCACACCTGCCTCGAATTCCCAATCCTTCGATTAAGGCATGGGTGAAGGCTCCTTGGGCGATCGCATCCAGCTCATAGGAATACTGATCGGGGCTGCAAGAGAAGATGCTGATGACTCCCGTTTGACGGGCTTCTGCTTCGGTTTGTCTGCCGATGCCTTCTCCACTTTTCTTACCACCGTTGCGACAGGCATCCAGAATCAGTACGACGTTATCGGCTCCACAGCTTCGCAGGTAGTTAGTAATGAGATGGGTAGGAATGCCTGTATTCTCAACATCTTCAGGGTCGCCATCCAGCGGCATCAGGTAGTCTTGCTCGCGGTGCCGAATTCCATGACCGCTGAAAAAGAACCAGAAGTTATCGCCATTCTTCATGAAGGGCTTTTCAAAGATTTGGCGCAAGACCCGCAGCAGGTTGGCTCGGAAGGGTTCAGTCGGTTTGCCGCTGATGGGGGGAGAATCATCGGTGAATAGGAAGATGCGATCGCACTTCACCTGCTCGGTCAGAAACGCACTCATCACTTCTGCATCCCGCTTGGCATACTTCAGGGGTTGCAAAAATCGGTACTGATTGATGCCAATGGCGATCGCCCAATTGCTTGCCATCTACTTTACCGCATTCGATCGCGTGAACTTGAGCGTAATTGCTCCCTTGCCGGCCGCTTTGCCGCCTGCCACTAATTTAACTTCTCCTTCCCCGCTGATTTCAACCTGAAGCTCGACTTCATCCAGCTTCAGGTTCGATTCCGAGCCAATTTGCTGATCTACCTGCCTGAACAAGCGACCAATCAGGTGCAAAAACTGAGTCATGTTTTGCTCTAGCTGGGAAACGGGTAATCTGACCTCTTTGACGCTAGAGATACGCTTGCGGACTTCTTCACCCCATCCTTTTTGACCGTCAACGGTTGTGAGGGTTTCGTCCGTCTCATTTGTTACAAGCAGGATATAGTCTTCTAGCATATGGGGTTGGGGCTGGAGGGCTAGCCCGATAATAGCCCTTAACCCAGTGCAAAACCAGGTTAAGCCATGAAAACCGATACTCTGTTCTATCGTTTGTTTCAGCGATCGCCTAACATCTTCTTTGATCTCATTGGGCAACCCACTAGCGATGCCAGCAGCTATGAGTTTCGTTCGGTAGAGATTAAGCAAACTGCGTTCCGCATTGATGGCGTACTCTTACCTGTAAGAGGAAGCAATCATCCTGTTTACTTTAGCGAGGTGCAGTTTCAGAAAGACCTACAGCTTTATCACCGCTTCTTTGCAGAACTTTTTCTCTATCTAAGTCAACACCCTACTACCTACGACTGGCAGGGCATTCTAATTTACCCTAACCGTAGCCTGGAACCCGATGAAGTCAGGCTGCATCAGGTGTTGCTTGACAGCCCCAAAGTAAGGCGAATTTATTTGAACGAGTTAGGCGAGGCAGCAAATCTACCCCTCAGCCTCGGATTAGTGAAGCTGGTGATTGAGCCAGAAACAACTGCACCCGAACAAGCACGGCAATTGATTGAGCGATCGCGTCAGGAGGATGTGTTTGGCATCTCTAGTCAAGAGATAATGGATTTAATTGAAACTATCATTGTCTACAAGTTCACCTCTCTCAACTGGAAGGAGATTCGGTCGATGTTAGGACTAGACCTGATAAAACAGAGCAGAGCTTACCAAGAAGCTGTAGCAGAAGGACGGCAAGAAGGACGGCAAGAAGGACGGCAAGAAGGACAACGGGAGTTTGTCGAGAATTTGCTTAAGGCTAGATTTGGTAGCTTAGACGAGGACTTGGCTAGCATTGTGGGAGCTTTGATAGTTCTGCTACCCGCTGAATCTGCGCCACTGCTGCTTCATCTGTCCCGTGAAGAATTGCTCGCTCGCTTTAGGCAGTCATAGATTCAAACCCTGCATACATCAGATTCCGGTTGCTTAAGCGAGGAAAAATACCTGTCAACCTTGGATAGCTTGAGTAGTCCTTCCAATAATAAAGGGCGCAGTTTCCAGCGCCCTTGAAGTTGAGTGAGATGAGAGGAATGGGCGATCGCCCCTACCCTACCGCCACCATTGGTTTTGCTACCTCAAAATAGGCATTTTGCTCAGCCCGCAACTTATCACAGAGCCGACCTTCCGGTAGCTCCACGTCATCGTAAGTGAGAACTTGGTCTTTTGCGACATCTCGCTTGAGGCGGCAACCTTCGGCTAGACCCATCGGCAACAGGTTTTGAGCTTGAGTCACATCAGCATTGTCACACTGTCCGTAGGTCATGTAGAAGCCAATGCCGTCCAGGGTTTCCCCTGCTTTTAGGTCAATCTTGGCAGTGGTGACTACCTCAACCTGGGGCGCACCCAACGGAGCCATCACTGCATCCCCAAAGAGAACCACACGAGCAACCGACAGGGGCACCTCAAAGTGACAGAGGTGGTAGGGGGTATAGAAACTGTAGAGCGGGCCTTCGCCCAGTTTGTAGAGGTTGAGGTAGTGCTGTTGTTTGGGGTCATCATGAGTGCCGAAGACGAAGACACCCGGGCCGGGCTTGGCACCGACGACATAATCGACAATGCCGCCAAGTTTTTTAAGCTGATCTACGTCATACATTCCGGTCATTTCATCCACATGACCCTTGAAGTCGTAGCCCAACATACCCCGCTTAGCGACTTTCATACCTATGGCGTTAGCAACGATCGCCTGCTCAAAGGAGATTTTAGTACCGTCAGCAAAGCTAGTTACCATGTGAGCCTTTTGTCCCCACTTCTTGGCAAATCCTTCTTGAGTGGTGGGGTTGCGGTAGGGATCTTGCAAGCCTTTGATGTTGCCGCAGAGCAATGGAGTTACACCGATGCTCTTGACGAAGCGGTACAGGTTCATCTGCACACCGGGCTGGTCGCCATCGCAGGCAGACAGGATTACACCTGCGCGATCGGCATAGACTTTGAGAATTGCGCCAATAGTGCCGTCGAGTTCGGCGTTCATTAGGATGACGTGTTTGTGGTGGGCGATCGCTCCAGCACCACTTCTGCGCCAAACTCGATTGTGCCTGTGACTTCAACGATCGCGTCAATGCCCTCAGCCTGACAGAGCAACTTGGCATCGTCAGTGATGGAGTATTTGTTTTGGGCGATCGCCTCCTCCAGTTCAGTGACCGTCTTAACTACACGAACATCCTCAATACCTGCCTCAGTGTAAGCTCGCTTGGCTCCGTCAATGCTGCGGTTAAAGATAGCCACCAGTTCCATTCCAGGAACCGAGTTGGCGATCTGGTTAGCGATGCCGCGACCCATAAAGCCTGCCCCAATCATCCCAACCCTGACCGGATTCCCTGCTTCTGCACGAGCTTTCAGAGCATTATCAACAATAATCATGGCTAAACTCCTACAGAAACAGCTTCATCAACAGTCTCGTCAAACAAAGCCCAAGCAGCATCCTTATCTGAGATGACGCTCACGGGCATGGGCCACTCAATTCCAAAAGCAGGATCGTTGTAGCGCAAACCGCGCTCATATCCTGGCGTGTAAAACTCACCGACCTGATACACCACTTCTGCGCCATCGGTGAGTGCCTGATAGCCGTGAGCAAACATATCTGGGACGTATAGCGCCCGTCGGTTATCTTCAGTTAGCTCCACGCCAATGTGCTGTTTGTAGGTGGGTGAGTCGGGACGCATATCAATAATCACATCGTAGATTGCGCCACGAGTGCAGCGAATTAGCTTGGTTTCAGTCGCAGGAGCAACCTGATAGTGCATTCCTCGCAACGTACCTGCTTTGTGGTTGTAGGACAGGTTGCACTGCGCCACCGTTGGCTTTAAGCCATGCGCCTCAAACTCTTTCATGCAGAAAGTGCGGGCAAAGAAACCGCGATCGTCTTCGCGCAACTCCAAATCTAAAATGAATGCGCCTTTGAGCTTCGTTTCGGTAAATAACATTACTTGCTCCAGAAGAAATCTTTGTCAATTTGCTGAGTGCGGATCAGGTACTCCAGTTGCTTCAGGCGAGTAAACCCTTTCGATTGAAACACGTCTTTGTCCATGTCAATCTGCTGGAACAGGTCATGTAGCTGTTGGGCACCGCGTTGAGCATCCCATTCACATTTAAATCCAGGTAGTTGAGTGTTGATTTTCTCAAACGAAACCCGATAGCTACGGTTATCCGATCCACTATCGCCAAAGCTAAGCTGACAGCCTGTGAAGACTCCAGCAATGATTTCTGCAATCTCTTTGACCTGATAGTTATTCGCAGTATCGCCCACGTTAAAGATTTGGTTGTGAATAATATCGCGGGGTGCTTCTAGAGCGCAAATGATCGACTTTGCAATATCTAATGCGTGAACCAGCGGTCGCCAGGGCGTTCCATCGCTAGTCATTTTGATTTCCTTAGTCGTCCATGCTAACCCTGCCAGGTTATTCAACACAATGTCAAACCGCATCCGAGGAGACGTACCAAAAGCGGTCGCATTTCGCATGAAGGTGGGGGAGAAGTTATCGTCCGCCATTTGAGTAACATCGCGTTCAACGAAGGTTTTGCACTCCGCGTAGGCGGTTTGAGGATTAACGGGAGTTTCCTCGGTTACATCGCCTTCGGTGGCAACCCCATACACGCTGCATGAGGACATATAGACAAATCGCCGCACTCCCGCCTGCTTCGCTAGTTCTGCCAGCCGCACCGAGCCTTTGTGGTTGATGTCGTAGGTGATGGTAGGGGAAAGCTGCCCGGTGGGGTCATTTGACAGTTCCGCCATGTGAACGATCGCATCCATTCCTGCCAAGTCTTCTAGCTGAATGTGGCGAATATCTTTATTCAACGTTTTGGCGGTCAAACCAGTGCCGTTGTAAAGCCAGCCGACTTTGTAATAGCCCGTATCAACGCCCGTCACATCGTGTCCTCGCTCCATCAATAGGGGAGCCAGGAGTGAGCCGAGATAGCCTTCTGTTCCAGTAACCAGTACTTGCATGACCAATAACCTAAATAAATTTCTGCAAACGTTTCTTGGGCTAGACTCACCCTATTGCCTCTGGTTTATGCAGCTTTTGCCGCTTGCTCTAACAGAAGCTGTTGGTATAAGTCGATATACTGTTGACTACACACCGCTAGCGCATATTCCTTTTCAGCAATTTCACGGCTCTGCTGACCCATTTGACTCCGAAGTACATCATTCTCAAGCAGTTTAACAAGACCCTGACGAAAGTCCTCTACATTTTGAGGCTCTGCCAGATAACCTGTAATCCCCGGACGAACTAGATCAGGAATACCACCAATTTTGAAAGAAACTATCGGTAATCCACAGGCTAAACTCTCTTGCAAAACCAGAGGTAAGTTATCAGCCAGACTTGGAAAGAGAAACAGGTCGGCACTGGAGTAAGCCATCGCCATCAAACGCTCTTCCCTTACATATCCCAGGCTGACTGCTTCGATTCCTGTATCTTGAGAAATTTTTCCTCGCGAGTCATCACCAATCAGCAATAGTGAAATTTGACTCTTGATGCACTCTGGTAATGTTTGAAGAACCTGAATTAGAAAATCACCTCCTTTGCGTTTTTCCCCTAAATTGGCTGCGGCAAACATCAAAACTTTTTTGTCGGGAGAAATGCCTAGCTCAGAACGGCACCAATCTCGGTCATAGGGCTTAAAAATCTCAGTGTCAATTCCGTTAGGAATGTGATAAATCGGAAACTTTTTGAGCATACTTTGCTTTGCTTGTTCAGCCATCCATTGGCTAGGACACACAATGGCAAAGTTTGAGTTTTGATAAATCCAGTTTTTTAGTTTCCACTCCAAAGCAGTACCATCCTTTTCAATTGCAGGATGCGATTTAGGATATGGACATTTTCCGCATCCAGTTTTACACCTTTCGCAGTCGTAGCTATAGGTGCAATGCCCTGTAAAAGCCCACATATCGTGGAAGGTGAAAACTGCTGCTTTGTGTTTAGTAATAAAAGGAAGAATAAGATAGTTGAATGAACCGTGAATACAATGGAGATTGAGAACGTCCGCTTCCTTATAAGGTCGGCTGTAGGGAACTGTAAAACAGCTAACACTATGAACGTCATTCAGTCCCAAAAGCTTTGATGCTATTGGCTTTAGAAGTGATTTTTCGACTTTTTTGGAGCCTTTGGGTCGCTTGCTGATAATACTATGTTCAAAGTGAGGCAATGTTTTTCTTCTACATAAAATTTTAGAATCAATGTCAGCCTGTCTCAATCCGAGATTCAGACGGTACATTGCGATCGCAGTACCTCCATTATGGTAATAATCTGTAGAGTTAATATGCAGTACTCTCATTTGTAATTACATCTCTCTTCAATAAAGTTCTGCAAGAGGATAAAGTTTCTTAAAGCTCTATTCATCCAAGATTTAACTTCAAATCTTATTCTTCGTGAAGTCATCCTCGTTTTCATGCAAAACCGGGAACGTGTTTTCCAGATATGAGAATACATTCCCGGTCTTTTGACTACCTCATCTTTGAGAAGGAAGAGAATAATTTCCCGAACCTAAAGCAGCCTGCGAGTTAAAGGAAACTTGGGCAGCAACGGCTTTACCAATCTCAATCGAAGAAGTTGCAGCAGGAGACGGGGCATTGCAAACATGAATGGAATGTTCACCTTTAACGATGAGAAAATCATCAACCAGCTTGCCATCACTCATGAGCGCTTGTGCCCTTACCCCCGCATGGGTGGGAACGAGATCCTCAGACTGCACCTCTGGAATTAGCCTTTGCAAACTGCGAACGAAAGCAGCCTTGCTGAAGGAACGGATAATTTCCTGAATGCCTTCGTCAGCGTGCTTTGCAGCGAGCTTCCAGAAGCCAGGATAAGTCATGACCTCGGCAAAGTCACGCAGGTCAAAGTCGGTCTTTTTGTAGCCCTCACGTTTGAGGCTCAGCACGGCATTGGGTCCAGCATGGACACTGCCATCAATCATCTTGGTGAAATGAACGCCCAGGAAGGGAAAAGCAGGATTGGGAACGGGGTAAATCAGCGTTTTGACGAGATATCGCTTCTCAGGCGTGAGTTCGTAGTATTCGCCCCGGAAGGGAACAATTTTGGCTTGCGGATCGACCTGATTGAGTTTGGCGATGCGATCGCTATGCAGTCCTGCACAATTAATTACAAACCGCGCCTCAAAGGAGCCTTGATTCGTCTCAATCACTTGTCCCTTTGGCGTATCTACAATCTTCAACACTTTGGTATTGAGTCGCAGATCGCCGCCTTGCTGCTGAATTAAATCGGCATATTTCTGGCACACCTGTTTGTAGCTGGCAATCCCGGTGGAAAACACCCGAATTCCAGCCAAACAACTTACATGGGGTTCAATTTCTTTCACCTCTTCAGCGGTGATTTTGGCAACCTGAATGCCGTTCTCTAACCCCCGGTTGTAGAGGGTTTCCAGCATCGGTAGCTCTCGCTCTTCTGTCGCCACGATTACCTTACCGCAAACTTCGTAGTCAATGCCGTGTTCCTGACAAAAGTCCACCATTGACTGGCAGCCGTCTCGGCAAAACTTTGCTTTAAAGCTTCCCGGCTTGTAGTAAATGCCAGAGTGAATTACACCACTATTGTTGCCCGTTTGGTGAAACGCCCAGCGGCTCTCTTTCTCTAAAACAAGAATCCGGGCATCAGGATAACGCTGACCCAGCGCCATACCTGTAGACAGTCCAACAATTCCACCACCGACAATCGCAAAATCATACATGGGTATGTGCCCCTATCGCCTTACTGATTGCATTATTGATTGCATTACCAAACTTTCCAGGGCGCACTGCCGCTCTTCCACAGTCCTTCCAGGTAATTTTTGTCTTTGAGAGTGTCCATTGGCTGCCAAAAACCGCTGTGTTTGAAGGCGGATAGCTGCTCGTCATGGGCTAGTTTTTGCAGCGGTTCTTGCTCCCAAACGGTTGATTCATCGGCGATGTAGTCAATCACATCCGGTTCTAAAACAAAGTAACCGCCGTTAATCCAGGCTCCATCGCCACCGGGCTTTCATGAAAACTGGTAATCTTGGTTTGCTCTTGCCCCAGTGAAATGGCTCCAAATCGTCCGGGGGGTTGCGTTGCGGTTAACGTGGCCAGAGTTTTTTCAGCTTTGTGGAACTCAATCAGTTCCCCAATATTAATGCTGCTAACCCCGTCACCGTAGGTAAAGCAAAACGTCTCATTGCCAATGTGTTCACGTACTCGCTTGAGTCGCCCGCCAGTCATGGTGGATTCACCCGTGTCAACGAGGGTGACTCGCCAGGGTTCAGCATTGCCGTTGTGAACGTTCATCTGGTTGAACCGCATATCAAAGGTTACATCTGACATACGTAAGAAGTAATTGTTAAAATACTCCTTAATCACATAACCTTTATAGCCACAGCAAATTATAAAGTCGTTAATGCCATAGGCAGAATAGATTTTCATGATGTGCCAAAGAATTGGCTGACCACCAATTTCAACCATCGGTTTTGGTTTAATTGAGGTTTCTTCACTCAGACGAGTGCCAAGTCCTCCAGCCAATATTACTGCTTTCATTTACTTACCTCGCAGCTTGTTAGGGGTCAATTTCTTCGATAAACAATTGATATTAGGAATCTAAAGTGAGGTTAGCAGGAAGTTCAGGGTCAAGCTGTAAAGTCACGGTGAACAAACTAATCTCTTATGTGAAAACTACATGAAAGGTATACGTACTTTTCGGGCAAGCGTTTTGAGAGGTTGTTAGTAGAAACCGTAGCAAACATGAGTTGGTAAACGCAGACTCTTAAAGTTTTTGCATTGATTTACTTTAATCAAGTAAAATAGCTAATTCTACTGCTTCACTGAAGTTTCATGACTTTAGAGCTTAACCTAAAATCTACTTAAAGAGTAAGTAAAGTCACGCTTTACCCATAGCGCCTCGTTACGGAATCAGCTAATGTGTGATGGATAAAACATTAAGGGTTGCGTGTATTTATGCACATTTCAACCACTGATGTAATCTATGTCTGTGTATAGGGTTTACCGAATGCACAACCAGCCCTTCTAATCTCCTTACATTTCTGGCATTCCCAATCCCTTGAGCTTTTGACCTTCGGTTAAGTAAAAAGAATTTGAACTGTGATTCCACTGCACTGTACAAGCCCTACTGCTAGACGCAACGAAAGATTACTGGCGCAAGCTAGACGAACTGGAAGCTGCCTATCAGCGAGGTGAAGTTTCCTTAACAGAGGTCAATGCAAGGGTACCTGAACTCATGGCAGAACTGAGCCGCGAACGTCGAGCCGCGATCGCCCTGATGCAGTCTAGCTGGAGCCGCGTCTGGCGTGAGCATCAGCAGTCCATTGTCGGCACCCTTGCAGTCGGACTTCTCACCTGTGCCTGGATGATGGCTTGAGCCATCACAAGTCTTACGAGAACCTCATAAAGGCGCTTCTGTTTCCAGGGTTTGAACGGTTAATACCTGAGGTGGAGTAGCATCAGGCGGATAGAGAAAATCAACCTGAACCAGACGGCGATCGCCCCCTGGCATTTCCAGCGTCACCAACGGTTCACCCTGCTGTCCGCGCCGCTGCACCAGATGAATGTATCGCGTTCGAGGTAGCCCCCGGTCGTCGGTATAGCGCACCCTCACCGTTCCTCGAAAGAAGGTTTGGGTGGGCAATGGTTCAAAGAAGCGCAGCCCGTTTTGGCTCAGCAGGTCTTCTTTGATCGGAGTTTGCAGGGCGATCGCCACCTGCTGAGTCTGGTCAGTTGGGTTATGCAACGGCAGTGAAAGGCTATATTGAATTGCATAGTTGCCGTGAGCCTGATAAGCCGTATCAGGATAGCGCACTAGCATAGGAGCAGTTTGCACCTGATTTGTACCTAGTCTGCCTGCTACCAGGGTGCTGAGTCCGTAAGAAAAAGCTTCACCTGCCGCTGGAATGGTCAGCGTAAGCGCATCGGGACTATCCGCAACCTGAGCTTCCCAGATAGAACCTTGAGCCACTCCAGCGACTCGTCCGTAAATTACCTGTCCTTCGATTTGGTCGAGTGGGGTGGGAGCGCGATCGCGTGCCCCGGCTAGCCCTCCGGTTTGAACGAGCGATCGCCACTCATCTAACGTTGGAGCCTGTTCATTTCCTGCTTCATCTTCACGGGCAAACAGCGCCAAACTGGCCACATAGATCTGTCCGCTACTTCGCAGGCGCATCAGGGTAGAGCGTCCATTGATGGGCGGGTCAAGTGTTTCGACCGGAATGGGTACATTGAGCAGCATTTCATAGCCCCCCGCCGGGATCACGACTTGAGGCGAAAAGCCCTCCTGCCGCTGCCCTCGCAGAATGTCACTCATGACGCGGCTACCGGGCCCGGCATACACCTCTCCCAAAGGATTCTCTACCCAGGCGGGCAGGTCAATAAAAGGAGCATCCGGCTGGCTCAAATAGGTGGCAGCCTGCAATACATCGACTGCTACGGGCTGACTGCCCGGATTATGAACAATCACACCTAGATAGAGGCTTGTCAACTCCTCTGGAGACGGTGCCCGGTAAACGTGGTGAGCAAATAGATCAAACCGTCCTTCAAATGGAAAATTTAAGTGAGCGTCAGGCTGCTCCATACCCGCCGCTGGAAAAGTTGAAAGCAAAATTCCTTCTGTCTGCACCAGTTCTGGACTGTTGCTGTTAAACATGGGAATTTGATCAAGCCCACCCGGAAGCGATCGCACTTCCTGAGGAAGCACAAATTCTTGGGGTTCTGGTGGTGGCAGCGGGGTAGGAACAGCCTGAGCAAGGGTAAATAGAAAAGCGAACATACGGTGATTAGCTGGAGTAGAAAAGGGGATTAGTAATACCAAAATGTATCACTAATGGGTCACTCCTCTTCAACCGCCGTTAATTCTCAACCCTGCGGTTGCCTGAGTGTATTCTCTTAACTCAATGGGGACGGGTTGAGTGTGCCAAATCTCCTGAGCGTATTCTCGAATGGCGCGATCAGAGGAAAATTTGCCCATCCGTGCTGTGTTGAGAACAGACATACGAGTCCAGTTATCCTGATCTCGATAGGCTTCACTCACTTTGTCCTGACAGTCAATGTATGACTGATAATCGGCAAACAGCAGATAAGGGTCATGATGCAGCAGTGAATCTAGCAGCGGTTTGAACAGGTTAACATCACCGTGAGAGAAATGCCCTGTGGCAATCAAATCAATCACTTCACGCAGTTGAGGGTTGCTGTTGTAATAGTCCCAGGGATTGTAGCCTTTGGATTTCAAGTCGTTCACTTCATCGGTGGTTAAGCCGAATAAAAAGAAGTTTTCTGCGCCGACTTCTTCTCGGATTTCTACATTGGCACCGTCGAGTGTGCCAATGGTGAGTGCGCCATTCATGGAGAACTTCATGTTACCTGTGCCAGAAGCCTCTTTACCTGCGGTGGAAATCTGCTCGGAAAGCTCAGCCGCAGGATAAACTCGCTGGCTAAAGGTAACATTGTAGTCAGGCAGGAAGATAACCTTGAGGCGATCGCGCACATCCGGGTCGTGATTCACCACATCTGCCACAGAATTGATTAGTTTGATGATCAGCTTAGCCATAAAGTAACCGGGCGCTGCTTTTCCGCCAAACAAGAAGGTGCGCGGTGTAGTTTCCAGGTCTGGATTGTGCTTGATGCGGGTATAGAGCGTAATGATGTGCAGCACATTCAGGTGCTGGCGCTTGTATTCATGGATTCGCTTTACCTGAACGTCAAACAGCGATTCGGGATGTATCGTGACCCCAGTTCGCTGGTGAATGTAAGTTGCCAGATCTTGTTTGATTTCTTGCTTGATCTGTCGCCACGCTTGACGGAAGCCAGCATCGTCGGCAAAAGATTCCAACTGTCTCAGGTCTTCTAGATGTTTAATCCAGTTGTCGCCAATTTTGCTAGAGATCAATTTGGTCAATCTAGGATTACTCAACGCAATCCAGCGGCGGGGCGTGACTCCATTTGTTTTATTGCTAAACTTCTCTGGCGAAAACTCATAGAAGTCACGCAATATGGTTTCCTTCAGCAACTCCGAGTGCAGGGCAGCTACTCCGTTAATGGCGTGACTTCCCACACTGGCAAGATGAGCCATACGAATATATTTCTCTCCCATTTCATCAATCAGTGACATACGGGCGACTCGTGCTACATCACCAGGGTATTTCATTCGCACTTCATCCAGGAAGCGACTGTTGATTTCGTAAATGATTTGCAGATGTCGAGGCAAAAGGCTACTAAACAGACTCAAAGACCAGCGTTCTAAAGCTTCTGGTAGAAGGGTGTGATTGGTATAGCTAAGCGTGTTTTGGGTGATGTACCAGGCTCTATCCCAATCTACGAGGTGTTCGTCTACGAGCAGGCGCATTAGCTCTGCAACAGCGATCGCCGGATGAGTATCATTCAATTGCAGCGCGAACTTTTCGTGCAGAGTCTCTAGTGTCTTGCCTGACTGTAAATGAATCCGAATGATGTCTTGTAGCGAACAGGAGACAAAGAAAAACTGTTGAATCAGCCGCAGTTGCTTTCCCTGAATCTGTTCATCGTTAGGATAAAGCACTTTGGTGATGTTTTCGGAACTCATCTTTTCATCTACTGCACCATAATAGTCTCCTTTGTTGAAAGCTTGAAAGTCAAAGGATTCTGGCGCTTCTGCCTTCCAAAGCCTGAGGGTGTTGACGGTGTTGTTTTTATATCCGGTGATTGGGGTGTCATAGGGAACACCATTAACAATTTGGTTGGGCACCCAACGAACGCGAAACCTACCGTTGTCATCGTGGTAGGGTTGGGTATGTCCGCCAAATTTGACTTCAACGGTTTCTTCGGGGCGAGCAATTTCCCAGGGGTTGCCGTAGCGTAGCCATTTGTCGGTGATTTCGACCTGCCAGCCATCTCGAATTTCCTGGTCAAAGATACCGAACTCATAGCGAATACCATAGCCGATCGCAGGGATCTCCAGGTTGGACAGGGAATCCATATAGCAGGCAGCCAAACGCCCTAACCCGCCATTGCCCAGTCCTGGTTCTTCTTCTCGACTGAGTAAGTCTTGCAAATCTAGACCTGACTCTTCGACAGCCCGACGTACAGGTTCGTAGATGTCCAGGTTAATCAGGTTGTTTCCTAGATGGGGACCCATCAAAAACTCGGCTGACAGATAGCCAACGACTTTCACATCTGGTTTATGGTGAGTAGTGGTGGTGTTGAGCCAGCGCTGAAGCAGGCGATCGCGCACCGTGTAAGCCAGCGCCATGTAAAGATCGTTCTGGGTAGCATAGCTGGGAAACTTGCCCTGAATGTAAACCAAATTGTCGGCTAGGGCACGTCTGAGGGTTTCAACCTCTAGCCCCGTGCGATCGTCTTCCACCTGAATACTTTGAGTTTGCGTAGGGTCTTGGGTTTGCATTGGATTAACCAAATTTCCTATTTCTAGTTTGATTAAAGCGCCAGGTTTCACTGCGGTTTGCAACCTTGCCTACTAATATCCGTGCTGATGGTTAAGACGAGTTAATTCTACCCGAAGAATATAGATTCACAATTTTGCAGGTTGAGTGAAGCGTCGCGGAACCCAACACTGGCACAGACCCTTTGTTGGGTTCCGCTTTGCTCAAGCTAACCTGCATTGCTACATTACTAAGGGATCTGCGTTTATTTAAGATCCCATTTTTTTAAGGCGCGGCGGAGCCGCGCCTTAAAAAAATGAGACTTTATTTTTATGCAAGTCCCTAACTGGATTTGATGTAACTCCTCACGCCACAAAATCTGCTTGGGTCAGCAGGTTGGCGTTTACATTTTTTAGCGTCAAAAGATTAGTACTGCCCACTTGAATGAGTGTGTCATTGCGCTGTTGACGAAGGGTTAGCTGCCCAAACGATAATTGTCCGGTTAGTTGAATTCTGTCGAAACCATCTGTGAAATCTGTGACGATATCTAATCCTTCCCCGCGACCTATGAGGATAGTGTCTCGCTCGCCTCCTGTAGTGATCCGATCTCTGCCAGCATTCCCAGCAATCCGATCGTTTCCTGCTCCGCCGTTTATCACATCGTTTCCTGCTCCACCCTGGAGAAAATCATTGCCCGTACCGCCAGCGAGTCTGTCTGCACCCTCCTGACCGAGCAGGCGATCGCTTCCATTTAATCCTGAGATCTGGTCGTTGCCTGCCAATCCTCGAATTACATCATTTCTGTTTGTGCCTATGAGATAGTCAGCCCCGGCAGTCGCCCTTTTGCTTGCAACCGTTACGGAGAATGTGTCTTGAATGGTGTCTCCCAGTAAATTAGTTGCGCGGATTGTGATTGCAGCTATTCCCACTCGCTCTGGACGGTAATTGAGTCGAAGCTGATTGTTGCGAACTACTGCACTCAGCAGGTTAGGGTTGGAGTTGTTGACAACTCTGAACTGTAACTCGTTGACTTGAGAAACTGTAATGCTGCGGTAGCGGACTAAATTCTCATCGCCGCTCAAGGTTGGACGGTTGGGGTTTGCAACGCTTAATGGCAGGTCGGTGAAGGCAGACTGACCAAAGAAATTTGTAGCTCCAAAGACGGGCAGAGCGGCGATCGCATCGATCACGTTCAAATCGCCTCTCCCAAGCACCTGACCAAAGACGGTAAACCCACCGTTCTGGTTATCCAGGTTGCGAGAGTTGTTAGCAAGGTTAAAGAACCATTGGCTCGTCGCACTGTTGGGATTGTTGCCCACTTTAGCCATTGCAATCGTGCCACGCAGGTTAGAGCGACCTGCACTAAACTCATTGCGTACAGGAGCATTCGTTGGAATTACGTCTACCGCATCGACCCCGCTTGCAGGAGTTTGTTCTAGTACATCACCCAGTCCATCAACCGTAAAGCCACCTCCCTGAACGATAAAACCAGGAACAGAGCGATGGATAATGGAATTCCTGTAGGCTCCACGATTGACATAATTTCGGAAGTTTTGCACAGTCAACGGAGCGCCTGCCCCCGGCTGATCAAACAGCACAACATTAGTAACTCCACCGCGTAAGGAAGTGTTGAATAGCTCAAAGCGAGCAACCAATCCTGTTGTCAACGGATCGTCGAAGTTATTTAGTAAGTTAACCGCAGTATTTTTGGCATTCCTAACTACGATATTGGAAATGGGATTCACCACAATTGACATAAATGCTCTCACCAAGACGACATCCGACTCAAATCCAGAGTGATCTTAAAGTTGATGAGTCAGGATAGCAACCTACGGGACTTCAGGTTGGGTGGAACAACGTAAAACCCAACCTACGCAAACTATGAACGGTAGGACGGTAGGTTGAGTAGAGCGAACCCAAAGTTTTCAGCTTATGTGCTGGCAGTATCTTAGGGTTAGTTGTATAGCTACAGCCATACAACTAGGGGAGAAGAGCGAACATTATTGTGACGAATATCGTCGTAAATTTCCAGGTAATCTTTACCGGGGTAGTTCCAGGAGTAGTCATAGTTCATGCCTTGCTGGACAAGATTTTGGAACTCTTTGGGTGACTGATACCACAAGCACAATGTACATTTTTATCCCTCACTGGCTTTCAACCTGTCGCGTTTTACAAAGTAGGGTAATGCAGCGCAGGGTAGGATTTTGTAGCGATTGGCTGATCGTCCGGTGCTAGTTGAGATTTGACAGTCCTTTGAGCCAGCGGTTGGAGAGGGTTTTGAGCGATCGCCCCACTTGCTGCCTCAGTTGCCAACGTTGAAATGCCTTTTCGTACTCTTCCCCGTCGGTCTGGTAAGTCTTCCAGGCGTTGAGAGCAATGAACAGGCCCCAAATCAAGGCAATGTAAAGAGACCAGTCGAGCGGGCTACCCGTGAGCAGATCGAGCAGCACCAAAAATGTGTTGACGATGCCATATCTAGCTGCATTTTTCCGCAGCCTGCTTTGTCGATAGGCAACGAAGGCTTGCTGCTCTCGCGCTTCCCCTTGCTGCATTAGCCATTCTTGCTCGGCAGATTGAAATTCCTCTAGTGAGATACCTAGTTCTGCTGCGATTTCCAAGAGTTGTGGCTTGGAAATTTCTCCGCGCTCAATTTGTCGGGTGAACGCAATTTTGAGGATTTCTTGGGCTTCCTCTTGGTCGTAGATATCTGCCATCTGAGTTGCCTTACATTCAAGCTAGGTCAAAGGCTCTGTCTTGTGGGTGTCTGCTTAAAACAGTGCTATTTGAATGGGGTTGATGCAGACTATTTCTAGTCTATCTTCACCTGAGTAAAAGGAAACTCACTGACGCAGGAGTGCAACGCAGAAGGAATCAAATGTTTTAGTAAGTGATGCCTCGATAGGTTCGCGGGTAAGGAGTATTTTGCGAGGCTTTTACGGCTTGAGCGGGAAGCTGTTTGAGCCAAGTTTGGGGTTGAAGGGGGCGATCGCCTGAGTTTGCGAAGATTTTTGTTTAACTGGAGCAGTGATTAGCGTTAGCACTTCCTGCCAAAATTCTTCTGCTTTTTGGGGATCAGAAATTTTGGCAGCGAGTTCACTGATCAGGCGATGGTAAGTAATTTGAGGAAATTTATCGAGCGTCTCTTGGACATAGATGCTGGCGATCGCCCCAACCTGGTAAGCCAGAGCTTGTTGACAGCGTTCTATGAACCAGGTCTCAATAGCAGTCGTTTTTTGACCAGGAAGTAGATTTTGGGAACGCGATGAATTAATGCTTTGTGTCCCTAATTGGTTTTGCTGATGGCGAGGCAGAGCTTCCACTTCTTTAGAATTGATCTTGGCGGATTGACTACGGATTGGCTCTAGTAGTGGCTCAGTCTGCCAGACTGTAAACAAAGTCTCCTCTTCTACTAAAAGACAGAATCTGCCAGTTTTAGATTCTCTTTCACAGTAGTCAATTGCCACTTTATGGAAGAGTTTTCGCAGAGACAAAACTCTCTTAAATTGCTTTCCCTCAAACATCAATTCGGAAGCGGAGCCATAACCAATGACTTTAGAACGTAGTTCTTCAGCCGCAATCACCAACACTCTAGATCTTTCCTTCATCTTTTTACAACTTTCAGGGAGAACACGGGATGATCGCTTTCAGACAGATGAGGTTGTGGTGTGTTTTGGAAGGATTCCAAAAAAGCTAATCGGTCGTTTAGGACAAATAGAGCAGTACGAGTAGTAGTCAAGTTATATTACTGGCGTTTCGTCTTTTGTCCGGACGTTTTCATCCAAACTCAACCGTTAGGGTGATGGCAAAGGCATAAAATTATCATTTAAATTTTTACATCAAGCTTTGGTTAGGGACTTTCATAAAAATAAAGTCCCATTTTTCAAGGCGCGGCTCCGCTGCGCCTTGAAAAATGGGATCTTAAATAAACGCAGATCCCTTAGGTTTTGGTTAGGCTTTGCAGAAGGGCAGAAACGTCAGGAGAAATGTTACTGAAATGAATGTAGAATCCCGGAACGGCATCAGTGGATTGTCCTATCACTTTGGCGTAAAGGTCGCCTGGAATGTAGGTGCCCTCTAGGGGGTTGAGCAAGTTGAGCTTGATGTCTCTGAAGCAGGGCACAGGATGAGGCGATCGCACTTCTGCCCGCTTTCCTGAAAACTTGACTAAACTGCCTGAAACTATTTGCCCGACCAGGTTTCTGTCGTCAATCAGGGCATATTGGACTGGGACTTCCATCGTCAAAGCAGTGAGTACCGTTTGGGGAGTGGGAAGCGAGAGATCATAAGCGCCGCCAATGCTGCCGATTTCATACAGCTTAATAGGTGCGTGAAATCCTTTCATTTCTACCTGGGTTTGGCTGACGACGCTGAGCAGAGGGCTAACCTCAGTAAAAGTTGCTTCAGAGATTAATACTTGCCCACCTACGCTGGAAGATTCAATGCGAGATGCCAGATTCACCTGGCTACCGATCGCTGTGTATTTTGCTCGTTTTTGGGAGCCGATGTTACCGATAATGACTTCTCCGGTATTGATGCCGATTCCCATTTCTAGCGTTGGCAGGTTGAACTGTTGGTTCTGCTGATTGATTTCTGCCATTGCAAGCTGCATTGCTATTGCACAGGCGATCGCTCGTGCTGCATCGTCTGGTCTTTGGGTAGGTGCGCCAAACAGAACCACAATTCCATCGCCAATGATTTCGTTAATGGTGCCGTTGTATTGACCAATAACGTGGGTCATTTGCTCTAAATAGAAGTTGAGCAGCGTGACGACTTGCTCTGGCGAAAGCTGTTCAGAGATAAAGGTAAAACCTCTCAAGTCAGACATCAGGATGGTAATTTTGCGGCGTTCGCCTCCCAGTTTCAAACCTTCAGGCGTTTCTAAAAGATTTGCGACCACTTCTTCGGTGAGATAGCGGCTGAAGGTATTGCGGATTGCTTCAGCGGACTGGGCAATGTAAGTGGTTGTGGCGATCGCCGCCCCTCCCATCGCCAAAAAAGCTGGAACGATGGGAACCCACCAGTTTCCCAAAAATAGCAGATAGCTGATTCCCCATAGCCCACCTGCTGCCAGCCCTAAACTCAGACTAATTTTGAGACTTTGAGTTAGGGTCGCATTGCCTGAAGCCCCACCCTTACTTGTCAAACTTGCCGAAGCGGAATGGATGCGTCGCTGCTGCCAAACTAGAAGCGATCCCACGATTGACCCGCTTAAAATCCACAGCCATTCCAACGGTTCAGACCAGGTTTGTAGCGGGGCGCGTCCGGTTAGGGCAGAGGTAAGCAACTGGTCAGTCAGGTTAGCGTGAACTTCAACCCCTGGCGTGGGCGGTAGGATTTGTCCCAATTCATTGTTGTAGGGCGTGTAATAGAAATCGCGCAGGCTTTCGGCGACTGCGCCAATCATGACGATGCGATCGCGCATTAGGTCTGCCGGAATGCGATTTTCCAACACATCCTGGACGGACACCCTCTCAAAACTGCCCGTGCCGCCGCGAAAATCTAGCAAGATTTGATAGCCGTCAGCCGCCGTGCGAACATAGCCGCCATCGCTGGGTTCAAAGGGCGAGAACACGGTTTGCCCTAAGCGAATGTAGTCCTCATTGGTGAGTTCAGGATAAATTTCCTCTGATTCTAAGTACAGAGCCGCTAAGGTAAAGGCAAACCCCAACACGAGTTCATCGTCGGTGTTAGAAAGGGAAAGCAGCCCTCGGCGAATTTTGCCATCGGCATCCAGGATCACGTCGCTGGCGCTAATTTGTCCCAACTCGGCTAGCACCGGAGGCGGGAGAACGGTTCCCGCGTTGTCTGTCCCGACCACTTTCTCAACTCCAATCAGGTTGGGAGTTGTCCTGAAGACTTCAACCAGATCGGCGTACCCTGAACCCACTGGAATATCGCGATAAAGGTCTAGTCCAATGGCTCTAGGCTGCTGCTGTTTAATTTGATTTAACAGTCTAGTTAAGGTTGCATCAGAAAGGGGCCAACCATATTCCTGTAGGTCTGGTTCTGTGATGCCGACGATGATGATACGGGAGGTGGAAGATTCTGGTGGGCGTAGCCGAAAGAATTGATCGTAAGCGGCCCATTCCAGGGTTTGTAGTAGACCAGTCAGCCGAAGCAGAATAACGACCGCAGCAGTACAAGGGGCTGCGATCGCCACACCCCGCCAATGCCAGAGGATTGGCTTCAGCTTCGTCCACATAGTCAGGTCAATAGTAGGTTAAACAAGGTAAACGTTTCCTTTTAGAAAGCGTTGCCTTGATGCGGTGATACTGGGTTAGACCTGGCTTAGTTTGTCGAAGTGCAGCAGTTGATCAGGGGGGCTTGGGCGATCGCTGCGTCGAGTCCAACAGATTGCAATAGTGCTTGCCAGTCTGCGGTCAACATAGCATTTTGAGGCTGAGACTGGTACAAATCCGCCAGGGAGTGTAGCGCATCATACCAAATTCCGGCTTCCGCATAGAGCCGGGGTCGGTCTTGGGGATCAGCCTGCTGTAAGTGATCAATTAGAGCAGCACTAGGCTCGACAGGTTCAACCCAACCTGCTATGACAGCGTTTCTGGAGCGGTCTTCATCGTCACACACGAGGGAAACGTACCAGCGATAAAGATTTCCCTCAGCCAAAGGAGTTGACGTGTAATCAGCCAGATTGAACTGCACGATTCCAGCCGTACCAGGAACGTCTAGCGTTTGATTGTAGAGAACTTCTGTCCCATCTTCATTCTCTAAGGTCAGTTCCAGGGAAGTGGCTGAAGTCTCTGGGATGTACACCATTAAAACTGGCTCTTGGGAAACGGAAAGCCCCAGACGGCTGGACGGGATCAGGGCTGTCAGAGCATCGGTGCTGGCAGTGCAGTCACCCCAATCGCCGCGACTGGCCGCTCCGGAGGTGACGGGGGGTGCCCCACGATTGGGAGGGCGAAAGTTAATTCTGCTGGTTCTAGAGCGAGATTGTTGGGCTACGGAAGGGTTAGCAGAAGGGTTGGCGGTCGTTTGCGCCAAACTGGGAGAGGATAGCCAAAGGGCGATCGCCCCCATCAGCAAAGGAAGCGAAAAGAGAGAAACAAAACAGCTTTTCCAATTCATAGTGACGCTCCCAAATCAGGAATCAATAATCAGGAATCAATTGACGATACAAAAGACACAATCAAGGGTTTACCAGGGACTACCGATCAGCGTGAAGCCAGACCAGAAGTAGGGATGAGTCAAATTGACGTTGTTGCTTTCTGCTAGCTCAGGGGGTAGCGGCAAAACGCCTTCAGGATATTGAATTTGCCCATTGACAATGCGAACTTCTCCGCGCAGCATGGCGAGTTGGGCTTGCTGGAGAGCCTCTGCCTTAATGGGAGTCGTTCTTAACTGTCGATAAAATTCCTGCATCAGGGCCAGTGTGCCTTCATCGCTGACCGACCAGAGGCTTGCCAGTGCCGATTTTGCACCCGTCTGCACAGCAAATCCGGCAAAGCCTAATTCTGCTTCTACATCTCCTAGTGCGGTGCGACAAGCACTTAAGACGACCAACTCGACCGTCGGGTTTCTCCAGCCCAACTGCCGCAACTGGTCAAGCCGCAGCCGAGTATCCCAAAGCTGAATGAATGAATTGCTGGGTGCGCCAGGGCGAAACTCGGCATGGGTGGCCAGGTGAATAATTTCATACGACTGCTGCCGCCGCTGCCTGCTCAGATTTTCTAGAGTAAAAGCCTGGTTAAGAAACGATCGCCCCTGCCAGAGTCCATTCAGGGGAAGGGCTAAACCAACGGAAACTGAGGAAGCTTCGGCGTTGGAATTATCGGATTGAGGTAAATCGGGGGGAAGTAGGGCGGGTCGTCCGGCGATCGCCGCCAACTCAACCGGGACAGCAGGCAGCGGCGGAAAGTCAGTAAATTCAGAAGCCCCCATTGCCAAAACCTGTGCTTGAGCAATGCTGGAATAGCGAGTATCGGTCAGGCTAAAACTGGGGATCAGCGAAAGGCTGTACTGTTCAATCAAAAACTGCTGACCGTCTTGAAGCACTGCCAGCGGCGTTGAGCGCAGTCCAGAGTCAACAGAAAATAGCAGCGTATCGACTTCTGCCGCTTGCAGATTGGGCTGAATCGGGGCCGTTGTCCAGGTTTGAAGCTGTTGGGCAGCAGGCAAATAGCTGGTAGACCGAAGTTTGGTGCGATCGGTGAGTTCTCGTCTAAGGTTGGTGGTGACTTGAAGCAGAGAGGTGCGATCGGCTGCTGCGACGCTGCGGTAAACAGGCACATCTGATGCAGTGACTAGAATCACGTCAAGCTGCTCTGGACGGCTAAACAGGTAGATCAGGGCAGGCGCTCTGCCCGTTTGGACGGCAAGCTCAGCCAGACGAGACTGAATTTCTGTTAGCGTCAGGCTTGGTGTTTCCTGGAGTCCTAGATATTGTTGAAACTCTCGACTGTACAATCGCTCAATCAGCGTCACAGCATCGGTGAGGTTGCCGCTGTCTAGCGCATCAGCAATGTCTTGACGCAAAATGTCAGTCAGAACAGGGTTTGTCGGATAGAGTCCAGGCGGATCTTCCGTCTCAGCAACGTTGACATCGGGCGGCAGGGGCAACCCGTCAACGTCAGAATTCGGCGACGGTTCACCGGGCGGTTCGGGTAGTTCGGGTGGTTCGGGTGGCAGAATGACTCCTTCAGTGTTGAAGACTCCAGCCGTTCCAGTTGCTTGATTTTGGTCGAGATCGACAGTGACAGGGGTGGTGTAGTCGGAGTAATCAAGGGTGTCAAACCCTGGCGCACCGTCGATGCTGCTGCTGAGGGTTGCCCCGTCGCTAAAGATGAACGTGTCGGCCGCATCGCCGCCCGTGAGATTGCCGATGTTGGAGAATTCAACTACGCCATTCACCGATCCGGCATCGGTGCCTAAAAGCTGCCAGGTGTTAGCTGTGTTGTCGCCGATCAGGGCATTGCTTCCGGCTGCGCCATCGATCTGGTCAACGCGACCGCCGCTGAGTCGGAAGCTATCGCTGAGACTGCCGCCGCGCAAAATTTGGAAGCCAGAAAAAGTTGCGTCATTCAACGTGCCGCTGTTGATGCCTGTGACTGTCCAGGTATTGGCAAGATTTCGACCGATCAGCGTGTTCGTACCGCTGCCTGCTACGATTTCTTGAATATTTTCGGGTTGAATTGCCTCCAGATCCAGGGTTAGGGGAGTGGCGATCGCCGAATAATCCAATCGATTCGTCCCACCGCCGCCATTGATCGCCCCGGCAAAACTGGTATCAGCAAATTGGAAAATATCGCTGCCGCTGCCGCCTTGCAGATTTTCAATGTTGCTGAAGCTCAGCCCGTTGGCAAAGCCGCTAATCGTTCCTTGGTTGGCTCCGCTCAGTTGCCAGGTGATGTTTTGGTTGGGGCCAGTAAGGGTTGAGCCGCCAGCGATCGCCACCGGATCGTTAAACGCAAACGAACCCAGGCTCACCGTGCCGCTGCCGTCAGCCCTGCCAATGGTGATGCGGCTAAAACCGGGCTGCAAAAGTTCTAGATCAGCCGCGCTCAAGTCCAGATCTCCGGGCGCAGACGGGACTGCGATCGCCACATTCTGAGCGGGATCAATGGGCTGTAGCACCAGTTCACCTGACCCTTGCACGGGGCCCGTGAAGTCGATTTCACCAGCGGTCAGGGTTTGGTTGCCGCTGCCAGCTACCCCGGTGCTGTTAATGCTGCCTGCCTGTAGCGTATTAGCTGCGGTCAGGTTGACTGCACCTGCACTGCCTGCGGAGGAAGTATCCAGATTGCCGATTTGGATGTTATCTGCGGCGTTGAGGGCGATCGCGCCTCCTGCGGCAGTCCCAGAGGCAGTCAGGTTTGCACCGACAATATTGCCTGCGGTAGCGGTAATGCTAATCGAGCCGCCTTCCTCGCCCGTCAGACTATTGGTTTCAATATCAGTCAGCCCTACATCGGTGCCTGAAATTGTAATGTCGCGCCCTCTGGCAACAATCGTGTTTGCCGTACCGAATGCACCAGCGCCATCCCCATCGGAGTCTGCCTCCAGGCGAATCGAGCCACCCGGGCCGTCAGCAAACACCAGATCGCCAAACACATTGATGGTGAGATTGTTGGTTGCCTCCAGGACGATATTGGCAGTTGCCGGAAGTCCTTCCAGGGTTGTGCGTGAAATGGTGATGGGTTGCCCAACAAATTCGGTGTCAAAAATGTCAGGTAGCGTTCCACCGACTCCCGGAGAATCGGGTCCAATGTCGTTGATCACAATATCAGTAGGGTCAAGCAGCAGCGTCCCGATCTGTCCATTTGCCGCCGTCAGGTCAGCCGTTCCATCGAAAATCAGCGATTGACGACCCGATACTTCTGCAAAGCCGCCGTCGCCAGCGCGATCGCCCCCTCTGGCGCTAATGTCTCCATAGAATGCAGTTGTATCATCTGCCCAAATGATGACCTGTCCTCCATCTCCCTGAGCCACTGCGTCTGCCCGAAGCGTCGATTCGTCTACCAGGGTTCGAGAAGCAGCGAGTAAGGTATCCTGTCCGCCCATATCACCGCCAATTCGCACAGTGCCCCCGCTGCCGTTGGCTGAAGCGTCAATGGTGGCGTTGAGGATGGCAATGCGATCGCCCAGAATGTTGATTTGAGGATTTGAGGAGTAAGAAGTGAACGGGCGAGAAGCGTTGAGAGTGCCAGAGGCGATCGCCGTTCCCGGCTGAGGAGCAATGGCAATCCCGGAGCCTGTCAGTTGCACAGAGCCATCTGGTTCAACCGTTACCCCCGTTGCGCTGGTAATGTTCCCTCCCGTTAAAAGGGCTGGCAAGGACAGCGGCATAAACGGCAACAATTCCCCCTCGCTTCCCCTTCCCCTATTTCCAACTGCCTCCAGGTCAAGGCTCAACAACTGACCTTCCTGGCTAATTCGTACCCGGCTTTCTCCAGGGACAGCGGCGATCGTGATATTGCCACCGGGGGCCGTCAGGATGCCTGTGTTGATCACCGTGCCGCCCAACAGGAAGAGATTTTGCCCTTCTGAAACCGCTAGATTTCCAGCATTGAAGATCGCTCCAGGTTGGCTACTGGTGAAGGCAAAGCCATCGGGATTGCCAACCAAAGAGGAGTAATCTTGGGTGCCGATTGCGTTTAGCCAGCGATCGCCAAACCCAAGTCCGCTAGCAGTCGTCGCCGTAAAAGAACCTGGCAAATCTAATCGGGCATTTGTACCCAACAAAATTCCGGCTGGGTTGAGTAGAAATAGATTGGAATTGCCCCCGCTGACGCGCAGCAGTCCATCAATGTAAGATGCATCACCGCCAACCACGCGACTAATGATGTTGCGGATCTGATCATTTGAAAGAAAGTTGCGATCTCGCCTGTACTTAAGCCAAATTCCTCAAAGCTGTGAAACAGGTTGGCTCCAT
>JAAUTN010000063.1 GCA_012031415.1 Leptolyngbyaceae cyanobacterium SM1_4_3
GCCAAATAAAGCGAATCGACTTCGTATTAAAACTCATAATGGGGATTGAAATCGAATCGATGGTAGTTTTTAGAGCTATTAGGGGGCGATCGCCCTCTCTCATGGGAATGTGGTTAAACTCGTTGCCAAGCTAGAGCTTGGCAATGCGATTGGGGAAGCTCCAGCTTCCGTAGATGAATAGGACGAGTCCCACCAGTACATTACGCGTAGGATGGGCCAAGTAGAGCGTGCCCATCAAAATGCAATTCTTGAACAGATGGGCACGGGCGATGCTCTTTGCCCATCCTACGGTTGACTAGAGCCTTGAGATCAATCTCAGTCCCAAAGCTAAAACTCGCTTTAACGAGTTGAGACGAGCTTCTGTCCAACGTTTTAGTCGGTTTCAACTGGCTTGAGCGATTAGCCCGGAATTGATTCCAGGGCAAGGTGTTGGGTAACTTTGCAACCCAAAACTTTTAGCTGCATATTGCGCTAAGTATAGCGATAGTCACTCAAGTTAGGACAAGGGGCTTAAGCCCCTTGTTCACGGGATAAGTGCTTCACGTGCAGGAATGTCCTAACCTGTATGACTACAGCTATAACTTCTATGCCTCAGCCGCTAACTGCTTAGGTTCTCCGGGCGATTGGGCCGCTTCAAGAGCAACACTGCTTGCACCATAGAGATCAACAAATCGATTGAGTAACCACATGGTGTCATGATCTGAAGTTCGCCCACGATTGAATAGCCGACCTATATTGCGCTCAGCTAGCTTGCGGAGGTAGGGCAAATCCTCAAACAGGGTAAGGCAAGAAGCAAGGTGAAGCACCGCTTGCAGCAGCGGTTTTGGCCATCCCAAATCACTGTAGATGTCGATGAACAGTTTATGCTCCGTGTCGCTCAACGGGAGAACGTTAAACATCACGATGATGCTCTTATCGTTGTATACCGGAATTTTTAGTTCAACGGTGTGAGGAGTGTGCAGGGTCAACTCTACCTCAACTATTGGCTGCCTCCAAATTCTCAAAGCGTTAAAGGGAGAATCCAAAACGGTCTGAAACCTGACTGTTCCGCCATCTTCTGTAGGCTGAAAGTCGTTCACTGCAATTACGCGCAAGTTGTTCAAACTGAAGTGGTGAACGTTTTCTAAATGCTTCAAATTTAGCAAATGATAAATTTGGCACAAGTGCGGGAAGGGTAAAATGTATTCCTGACTAATCAGGTGATGCTCCTGAATTTCAAACATTCTGGTGAGAGCATTCCCCTGCGCCACACACTGATTTAACTCCTTTCGACAATAAGCCAGGTTAGAGCCTATCGCCTGAAGTGCAACTGAGCCATCAGGGTTGAACTCTTTCTCTGGTTTTAGAAATAGCCAGCTAATGAAGAAAAAAGAAGCCGTGAATAGATGTGCAATCTCGATGGCAGAGAGATATCCGTCGGCAAAAGCGGCAAAGCCTCTGTCAGTGATGCCAAACATCCAGGAGGGAATACCCAAAGCCCAAATGCTGTTTTTGAACTTACTGAAATAGAGGGCAGGTTGAATAGAGCGATCGCTTTCCATGACTTCACATCTTCTCAAAAGATAAGTTCAGGCATCTCCAGTAAGGGCTGCACTCCGAAGGGTGCAGTCGATCCAGGCTTCTTTAAGAATTCTAAACTGAATCTTGCAATTGTGCCTTGTTTGTGCGTGTGTTGCTATTAAGCTAATGGCTTCAGCTATTGTTTACCCTCTACCTCAGGTTGAGCTTTGTTAAGCAGCAAGATAGACTCAAGCCCTCGACCCTGTTTCCAAAGGGGTAGAACAATATCCCTTATGAGTTAAAAGGAGTGGTGCCTTATCCCGCTGCCATCCCATTGCTGAATTCATTACCGTAAAAACTTCCTCTCCCTCCCCCTCCTATGCCTACCGACCTCTCCCCACTCTGGATTTCCCTCAAAACCGCAGGTCTTGCAACTTTAATCACATTCCTTGTCGGAATCGCTGCTGCTTACTGGATGCTAGGCTGTCGAGGGCGATGGAGGTCAGTGATTGAGAGTATTTTTATTGCACCGTTGGTTCTGCCGCCAACGGTTGTAGGCTTTTTGCTGCTGCTCCTGTTTGGCAAAAATGGCCCGCTGGGGCAAGTCATGGTTCAGTTTGATTTCACAGTGGTTTTTACCTGGTATGCGGCAGTGATTACAGCAACGGTCGTTGCGTTTCCGTTAATGTATAAGACTGCATTAGGAGCATTTGAACAGGTCGATAGCAGTTTGCTACAGGTTGCTCAAACGCTGGGTGCGTCAGAATCACAGATTTTTTGGCGTATCCTGCTGCCGCTCTCTGTTCCTGGCATTTTGGCTGGAACAATGCTGGCATTTGCGCGGGCTTTAGGAGAATTTGGCGCGACGCTAATGTTAGCTGGAAACATTCCCGGTCAAACTCAAACGATTCCAATGGCAATCTACTTTGCAGTAGAAGCAGGCGCGATGGGTGAGGCCTGGCTGTGGGTCACAGTAATTATGACGATTTCACTATCGAGCATTATCGCCGTAAACCTCTGGCAAACACACTACAAGCGCCAGATTCGGAGGAATCCTGTTGGTGTGGTAGAGTCCAATGAACCCATACTCAGCAGGGGTAGAAGAACTGAATCTCCTCAAATCGTGCCTCTCGCTAAATCTCGTCTGTCTTATCTGGAGCAGGGTTTACTGGTTGATATTGAAAAACAGCTTGCAAACTTTACTTTAAGTACGGCGTTTACGGCTCAACGCGAAACTTTAGGGCTACTGGGCGGGTCGGGTTCTGGTAAAAGCATGACCTTGCGCTGCATTGCTGGAGTTGAAACCCCTACAAAAGGGCGAATCGTTCTGAATGGTCGAACTTTGTTTGATTCAGAGCGGCAAATTAATCTTCCCTGTCATCGGCGCAAAGTGAGTTTGGTGTTTCAAAACTATGCTTTGTTTCCTCACCTGACAGTCGCTAAAAATATTGAATTTGGTTTGCAGCATTTGTCCAAAACGGTGCGATCGCAACAGGTCAATCAACAGCTTGCTTTACTGCAATTGCAGGGGCTGGGCGATCGCTACCCACACCAACTCTCAGGTGGACAACAGCAGCGAGTCGCACTCGCCAGGGCACTGGCAACTGAACCGGAAGTGTTGTTATTAGATGAACCTTTTTCGGCGCTAGATACCTATCTCCGTAGCCAAGTTGAGCGCCAATTGGTTGAAATTTTATCTACCTATGAAGGTGTCACTTTGTTTGTGACACACAATCTGGAAGAGGCTTACCGAGTGTGTGAAAAATTGATGGTGATGTCGGGGGGAAGGGCGATCGCCTTTGACTCTAAGCATCATATCTTTGAACATCCTCGCACGGTGCGCGTGGCTCAACTGACGGGATGCAAAAACTTTTCTCACGCTGCTGCCGTTGGATTAGATACAATCCAGGCGATCGATTGGGGCGCTACCTTACACGTGGTAGAAGCAATTCCCCCCGATCTAACAAATGTGGGAATTCGTGCCCATCAAATCAGTCTCATGCCAGATCCTGATCCCAGTCTGAACAATACATTTCCCTGTTGGTTGGCTTCAACCAGTGAAACGCCCCATCGGATGACGCTCTTCCTCAAGTTAAACACTGAACCTCAAAACCCACAGGATTATCACGTGCAGGCAGAAATGTTCAAAGAAAAGTGGCAAGCAATGAAGGATTGTCCGCTTCCCTGGTATATCCGATTTGACCCGCTGCGACTCATGTTGCTAGCCTGCCTTAAATGAAGAGTTCGTGAAGGGATCAGAGATTCGTAGCACAAGTTACCTTTCTTTTGAGTTAACACCCAAATAATACGGTCGGTCTAGTAAGTGGTCTTTATATGCAGCTTTCAGGGATTACCAAGCAAACCGTTACTCACCTGGTCATTCAAGCTACTGTTGTTGGCGGTTTCCCCATTGCAGCCGTTGCTGCTAGCTTTCGATTAGAAGAAGCAACGATCTCCAGTATCAATCAAGCCTTTGATGAAGGCATTCTCAACTCTGAACAGTTGGTGCAGCTTTATCTCAACCGGATTGAAGTCTACGACGATAATGGCCCCAAAATTAACGCCATCCGTACTTTGAATCCCGATGCCTTAGCGACAGCCGCCGCCCTTGATCTAGAGCGCCAACTCTACGGTCCAAGAAGTCTGCTACACGGCATTCCCATTCTGCTGAAGGATAACTTTGACACGTTTGATATTCCCACAACTGGAGGCTCTGATGCGCTAGCAGGCTCAATTCCCCCGGATGATGCCTTTGTTGTCAACAAGTTTCGAGAAGCGGGAGCAATCATTTTGGGTAAAGCCGAGATGGATGAGTTTGCCATCTCTGGATCAGGCTACAGTTCTCTGGGTGGGCAAACGCTCAACCCCTATCGCCTCAATCGTCAGTCGGCAGGGTCAAGTGGGGGAACTGGGGCGGCGATCGCCGCTAACTTTGCAGTCGTTGGCACAGGTAGCGACACAGGCGGCTCCATTCGCACCCCCTCTTCTTTTCAATCATTGGTCGGAGTTAGACCGACTCGCGGACTGATTAGCTTAGATGGCATCATTCCCTTTGCGCTCTCCAGAGACATGATTGGGCCAATGGCGCGGACAGTGACAGATGCCGCGATCGCATTAGGAGTCATGGCTGGCTTTGATCCAAACGATCCCAACTTTGATACACCCGTTCCGGTGCCCACTGTGGAACCAGAAAAAGTCTACACCGACTACACCCAATTCCTGGAGCTAGATGATCTGGATGGAGCCAGACTGGGCGTTGTTCGCAATTACTTTGGAGAGGAGAATGGGGTCGATCCAGAAGTCGATCAGATCATGGAAAATGCGCTAGACACCATTAGAAGTTTGGGCGCAACAACCGTTGATATTAGTTTTGAGACAGACTTCCTCTCAACGATGATTGATGCCTCCCGCACCATTGCCCGCGCCGAGCAAAAGCCCTATTTGGAGGACTATCTATCAACACTAGATCCGCAATATCCAGACACCGTAGAGGAAGTCATTAGTTTCCTGGAATCTCCTGAAATTGCCGAATCTGATACGCCTTCTCGCATCATTGGAACACTCCAGTCAACTTCAGAATTTGGCGGGCTAGACAATCCTCAGTACATCAATGTAGCAAACAACGTGATTCCCAATTTGCGGAGCGTTGTGCTGGATGTATTCAACAATAATGATTTGGATGCATTTGTGTTTCCCACGATTGGCACCTTTGCCCGACCTCTACCCGGCACCACAGATCCCACATTTGTTAGCCCTCTCGGTGCGCCACCCATTCGACAGGTAGAATTTGCCAGCCTGTTAGGATTTGCAGATGTAACCGTGCCAGCCGGATTTGGTAAGCAAGGTTTACCTGTGACGCTTTCGTTTACAGGTAAACCTTACAGTGAGTCAACGCTGTTAGGACTGGCCTATTCCTTTGAGCAGGCAACGCTCTTCCGCCGTCGCCCCAGAACAACGCCGCCGTTACCCGGAGAAACCATTCCTGAACCCGGTATGATTCCTGCACTAGCAGCACTTGGGCTGGGAATGGCAGGAATTAAACTCACCAAACAGCGCAAGATAGCCAAATCTGATGCAAAAGTATAGTAACCGCTAAGGATACAGCAGTTTTCACCTGCATAAGATATAGAACCCGGTGGAGGCGAGCGACCGTTCGCCCCTACCTGTGGTTCACTCATCTGCAAGGCGCTGTAAGTCTATCGGCGCGAAGCTTTGGTTGCTCCTAACACTCCTACTAGCAGCAGACCCAGCACTGTAGTAGGCTCTGGTACTGGTTCTGGTTGAGGAGGTTGAGACAAATCTGCACGAAAAATGCCCTGAGAACCATCGGAAAAACGAGCCAAAAATGCTAGAGAGTCACCACTCAACCCATTAGAATTTGAGCTGAAATCAACAGACGCTAATGTCTTGCCGTTCAGAGTATCATTTCTCCCAATCAATCTGGCAAAAGAGCCACCAACATCTGTGTAAATGGCTGAGCCAAAGCCTGTCAAAAAGGCTGTATTACTTCCACTGATTGAGGGAATGCTCAAAAAGTTGATGAATTCTGTTACGCCGCGATCAAGAGAGTTTGTTGCCACCACGTTCAGTTGGCTTCCTACTTTTGTATAAATTCCAGCGCCGTCATATCCAACACTAATTCCCCCAAATGCTACGTTATCTCCACTCAAGGCAGGAGCAGTGAAGAAGTCAGTGAAGTTAGCAGCGCTGGCAGGATCAAGCGTGTTACGGTCTGCAACTACAGCCAAACTTCCTCCAATGTTGGTGTAAATGCCCGACTGGAAATTACGATCAACCCCTAGAAAAGCCACTCCGCTTTCACTTAAACCACGAGAGAGGAAACCCGTGAAGTTGCCAGTGCCCCCTGGAATCGGGGTATTGAAGTCTGCGATTGTGGTTAGTTGAGTTCCGTCATCAATATAAATTCCAGACCGCCCCTCCCCATCAGATCCCAAGAAAGCCACACTATCTCCACTGAGATCGGGAGGATTGAAGCTAGTAAAATTACCATTGCCATTTGGAATAGGGGTGTTAAAGTCTGCTACTACTTTCAAAGCCCGGTTGGCACTCAGGTAGATACCTGTTCGAGATCCACCATCAACAGTCCCTGAGAAGGCTACGTTGCTGCCGCTAATAGAAGGATCGCTAAAGTTAAAGAAAAAGCTATCAGAACTGCCAGGAATAGAGGTACTGTTATCAGCTACTTTGTCTAACTCATTTTCTAGACTGATATAGATTCCCTCTTGAAAACCACTGCCTCTACCTAGAAAAGCTACGTTGTTACCACTGATAGAAGGAGCCTGAAATTCAGTAAAAGTCGCGGTACTGCCGGGAATGGGAGTGCTGGTATCGGCAATCTTAGTAAAGTTGAAGCTAATGGCGTAGACCGATTCGGTGGACAGCAAACTAAAGGACAACCCTAGTATAGCTACGGTTGCTACTTGCTTTATGGCTAGCATTATTTAAGCAGACTCCAAAAATAAGAGTGTCAGGCAAACAACGTGCAGCAATAAGGTAGTCGTTACTTACTGTATCCTTTGTCACATGAAGTAATCAAGAATTTAGTGACACAAAGCGCTCAAGGATTCTGAAACGGTGGGGCGATCGCCCCTATAGAGCGAGAACTTCAGTGCAAAGCTGCGATATTTATTGAGCCAAATTTTGCGCCTGCTGTCTGGCGTAGTCGAGATTTCGTTGGTACTCTCCGACCTTTTGCTGAGCGGTGCTGTAGTTAGGGTGAGCCGGGGGAACGGCTCTGAGGAGGCGATCGCCCGTTCCCATTCTGTAGCAATTTGCTGCCAGTCCTGCTTGGTCTGCGCTGATTGAGTTAAGAGCGCTGCATTTCCAGCCGTGTTAATCGCTTGTCGGAAGGCTTCGTCAGGCAGTAGGGGCTGTGAGGGAGCAGGAGCAGCGGGAGGAGCAGTGGGAGCGGGTAAGGGTATGGGGGATGGGCTATTGAGATTTCTGATGCCCAGAATGATACTGATGGTCGTTAGCACAGCCAGAACGGCGGCGGAGATTTTCCAGACGCTATAGGGGCGATCGCCCAGCACCTCTCCCGTCTGAGCATTTACCATCACCTGATACTGTTTATTGTTAAACCGATAAGCCGAGATCCACACGGGCAGCAGCAGATGCTTGAACGTGATAGCACTATAGCTGGTTGAGACAGAATGGATGCGCTGCTCATCTCCGCCAATGTCACGCCGAATCTCAAAGCGAATCGGTTCTTCCATCTTGCCTTTAGCCAGTTCAAACCCCTGCTTTAAGTTCACCTGATACCGCTGTGCCTTGAAACCTGACAGATAGGAAGCATCATAGGGCATCAGTTTAGATAAATCCCAGGGTTCTAAAGCTTCCAATCGCTGAGTGTTAACAGACTGGCTACCCGGAATCAGGATATCGTCAAAAAAATGGTCAACTCGGCCAGAGTGCGATCGCCATCGAGTCCGCTGCACCTGTCGTGTTTTAGTTTCTGTCTTTCCTTCTGAATTTGTCTCTGTATACGTTTCAGTCACATAGTAGTGAGTACCTCGCTCTCCAGTGTAGTGACTCACTGTATTACAGTCATATGTCCAGAAGGGCAAATACACACCCTGAATGCCTTCTTGCTGCGCCAGTTTCTTTAACCCGTTAGGCGCAAACCAGCGGCTACTCAACCACTTTTGAATGCCTGATCGGGCCGCCTTCTGGCTAACGGTAAAGGGCAAAACCGCTTCTGGTGCCACTACCGGACTGGCAGAACGAGACTGTGCCACAATGCTGGTATTGCAAAAGGGGCACTGTCCCGCTACGTTAGGCGGCTCAAAGGTAATTTGAGCCTTGCAGCCTGGACATTCTGCTTCCAGGGCAGTATTGGACAGTGCTGCAAGCTGCGTGTGGCTGTTGTTGAGATACGCCTCATAGGAATGTTCCTCAACCTGTTCAGCACTCTGAGGAATTATCTCTTCTCGCCCACAGTAGGGACATTTAAGCTGCCCAACTTGTGGGTCAAACTCTAATGTGGAGCCGCAGCCCGGACAGGGAAACTGCTTGATTAAAGGTTTAGCAATCGACATATTGCCCCGACAACTATACAAGAAATCCTATTTCGTAGAGTGGGCACGCCCGCCATTGGCAAACGTTCCAGACTACAAGGGTTAGCAAACTGCGCCCACCCAACCCAAGATGTAGACTCATCGCTGTCAATCGTTGCCAGGTTGAAGTCGTTAACTCACTGGCGGCGGCGGCAATGTTCCCAGTAGGGAGGCTAGTTCTGCAACCTCAGCAGCCCGCTTCCAGCCTTCCATTCCAGCCCGCCACACGTACACCTGAGCATTCAAGCCATTTTGCAGCAGTTGACTGGCTGGGAAAGGACCAAAGTTTTGACCGTCACGGGAGAGATACCACTGTGGCTCGACGGGTGGGGGCGGCGGTGTTGCGGCCGCAGGTTGAGCAGCCTGAGAGGAATTAGACTGCATTGCATTGCTCAACTGCTGACCCATCGCAATTCCCACGCCAAAGTCCAGCGCCATGTTGCCGCCAGCGGGGTTTCGGGCAGACTCTTCGATCGCATTTGCTGCCTGAAACTGAGCATATTGCTGCATATTGCCCAAAATTCCCATTGAGGCCCGTTTATCTAACGCTTGCTCCACTTCGGGAGGCAGTGAAACATTTTCAATCAGCAGTTGAGTTAGCTCCAGTCCAAATCGCTGCACCTCAATTTGAATGCCACCTCGGATGGTTTCACCCAGTTCGCCATAGCGAGCCGCAAAATCGAATAGGGGAATGCGAGAACTACCAAACCAGGAGGCGAAAGCAGTCACAATCATGTTGCGAATCTGATTGCTAATTTCGTCTACCTGAAATAGTCCATCGGTGCTGACTAACTGTTTCAGCAGTTCTTCAGGATGCGCGACGCGGATGTTGTAGCTGCCAAAAGCGCGTAACCGCACTGGGCCCAACTCTGGATCGCGAACAGTAATCGGATTGGAGGTGCCCCACTTGAGGTTAGTAAAAATTTTTGTATTGAAGAAATAAACCTCTGCCTTAAAAGGTGAGTTAAAGGCATAGGGCCAACCCTTAAGCGTACTGAGAATAGGCAGGTTTTGAGTGGTCAACTCATACATTCCTGGCTCAAAGGAATCTACGACTTGACCTTCGTTGACAAATACCGCTTTTTGTCCAGGGCGGACGGTCAGTTTAGACCCCATTTTAATCTCATTGTTGTATCGCTGGAAGCGATAAACCATCGTGTCGTTGGTTTGATCCAACCACTCGATGATGTCAACAAATTCACCTCTGATCTTGTCGAAGATACCCAATTGTTGACCTCCAGGGCTGACTTAGAGTAACTGAATGAACTAATAAGTTAACTACAAAGTACCCTGATTGAATTCCGAAACTGCCAGAACGGGTGAGTGATGTAACGTTACATTTCTATCGGTTTCACCACCACTTACGCGGATTGCTAAACCACAATTTTTGCTTTGGGGCGGGTGCAGAATGGCGCTTCTCTCCCAGCACTCCCCAGGTTAAAGCGTTAACAATTCCGCAGGCTTTGAGATGATGTTTTTGCTGAAAAGCAACGACGGCTTGCTGCGTAAATTCGTCAAAAATGCCGTTTCGCTCTACTGGGTATCCATGAACTTGCAGTAGCCCCTGTAGTTCTAGCACATCGGTTCCGCTGTCACCCTGCTCAAGGGGGCGATCGCCCGGTTTTACATTCATTTTTAGGGAAAGCCAAGTCTTTGGCCCAACCACACCATCCACAATCAGCTTGTGACGCTTCTGATAAAGCCTGACTGCCGTTTCGGTAACGCTGCCAAAATCTCCGTCAATTCGCAACGGGAAGCCATGAGCTTGCAGCAATTCTTGCAACTCGGCGACAGCAGAACCTGCATCCCAGGGATATAGAACTGGGCCAGTAAAAGCAGTAGCGATGCGTCTATCTGAGTTGCCATTCATCAAAGGTATCCTCTGCCGCTTTAGCGCATCCTCTCCTAGAGTAAGCGCAGAGCGTTGTATCTCTCAACACTCGTGGTGCAGAAGTTGGGGAATGGGACGCTATTCCCCATTCTCCCTTATTCATCTGTAGAGTCTAAGCCCGTTGGGTTTTATGCTTTAACCCAACCTATGCTCCTACTGCTAAATTTCCACCCCATCGATCCATTTTCTGAGACCTCAGAAAAGCTCTCCAGGATCTTAGAACTAGGTTCTGAAATGACAGAATCTCTTTTCGAGATCTCAGAATTAATTTCCGGGATGCTAAAACCAATTTCTGAGATCCCAAAACTAGATTCTGGGATCTCGGAAATTAGTTCTGAGATCCCAGAATCTAGTTTTGGGAGGATTGAGGCAATAATCGTAGAGTTTTTTGATGGCGATCGCCGTTAAATTACGTTATTTTCCATTCCCCCATAGTAAAACCGCTGTTACGCGACCGGATATTGCTGAGGCTACCTCTGCTCTCGACTGATTACTCTAAACCTGTTGTTTATCAAAGTAGGAAATTTATCGTGGCGCGTCTAAAACGCAGTTCTAGAGTATTGGAAAAAGCAGAACGCCGTTTCGCAGCACTAAAGTCTATTAGCTCTACCCTGGACTTGGGTAATGGACAAACGCTTGAGGCTTACGCACAGGCGATCGAATCAGGTCGGAGGAAGCTAGAGTTCCATAACACCACGCTTTCAACTGCTGATGCAGCCAGTACTGCGGTGACAGAGTTTGAGAAATCTTTGGGTGAACTGTCCGAAGATATGCTGTTGGGAGTCGCCTCTAAGTTTGGCAAGGACAGCCTTGAATATGAGATGGCGGGAGGGGTGCGCCGCAGTGAGCGCAAACGTCCAACCTGGAGAGCAAAGCCATAGCTTCAACCATTGGCGCTTACGGTGAATGAGACAAAAAAAGGAAGCGCAATAATACTGCGCTTCCTCTCAACTAATTGGATTGTTTGCTTCTACCCCTCGATCGCCTCTTTAACGTCCGACTCTAAATCAGCGTAACCAGGCGTATCAGGGGTGGGGGCTGGCTGAATCGTGGTGACAGCAGGCTGAAGCATGGGAGTCAACAGCACAGCATTGTTTGCCAGAGTAAACAGCGGGTTCGAGAGAATGCCTGCCAGCGAGGTTGTCACCAGGGCAAATACGACACCGACCTGGAGGGGGCGCATTCCGGGCAAGTTCCATCTCACGGCGGGGTAGTTTTTCACCGCTTCTGACATTTCTTCTGGCTCTTTCACGACCATCATCTTTACCACACGGATGTAGTAGTAAATCGAGATGACGCTGGTGATTAGTCCCAGCAGCACCAGCCAGTAAGCTCCAGCTTGCCAACCTGCCCAAAACAGATAGAGCTTGCCAAAGAAGCCTGCTAGCGGCGGAATTCCACCGAGGGAGAGCAGACAGATGCTCAGGCAAAGGGTGAGCAGCGGATCTTTTTGGTACAGTCCGCTGTACTCGCTGATTTCATCGGTGCCCGTTCTGAGGGAGAAGAGAATGATGCAGGCAAAGCCGCCCAGGTTCATGAACAGGTAGATTAGCAGGTAGAAAATCATGCTGGCGTAGCCGGCCTGAGTACCCAGGACTAGCCCAATCATGATAAACCCTGCCTGACCAATGGAGGAGTAAGCCAGCAGTCGCTTCATGCTGGTCTGTGCCAGGGCAACTACGTTCCCCAGCAGCATACTGAGAATGGCTAGAGCGGCTAAAACAAAGTGCCACTGTTCGGAGACGGCAGGGAAGGCGCTGACTAGCAAACGAGTCGCCAGTGCAAATCCGGCAGATTTGGAGCCAACGGACAGGAAGGCAACAACGGGGGTGGGGGAGCCTTCGTATACGTCGGGTGTCCACTGATGGAACGGAACAGCGGCGATTTTGAAGGCGATTCCAGCGATGACGAAGACGAGGGCAATTAGCAGCCCGATGGACTGGTCTAAGTTGTTGCTGAGAATACTGGCGGTGATAGCGCTGAGGCGGGTTTCGCCGCCCGACAGCCCGTAAAGCAAGGAAATGCCGTAGAGGAAGATCGCTGAACTAGAAGCGCCGATCAGCAAGTATTTGAGTGCTGCTTCGTTGGAGCGGGGGTCGCGCTTCATGTAGCCCGTCAGCAGGTAGGAGGAGATGCCCAGCGTTTCAAAGGAAACGTAGGTCATGACTAGCTCATCTGCCCCTGCCATGAACATACCGCCCAGGGTCGCAGTCAGCAGAATCACCAAAAATTCTGCCAGGGAGGTGCCTGACTGCTCGACGTAGCGAATGGACATGAGGATGGTCAATGCCGCAGAAAGGGCAATGATTGACCGGAAGATGACGCTAAGGGAGTCGCTGTTAAACCCTCCTAAAAAGGAAATGGAGTTGGGGTTATTCCACTGGAGGTAGAGGGCGACGACTGAGGCTAGCAGTCCGGCGATCGCCACGTAGGGGGTCCAGCGTGAGGACGATCGCCCCACAATCAGATCACCAACCAAAACCAGCAGCAGAGTGGCAATAACGATTCCCTCTGGCAAGATGGTTCCGGCGTTAAGTTGGGCTACAAGATTGGCAAAATCCATAAATTTGGCGGGTTAAACAAGATCGGCAGGTTAAGGGATGAACGAGATTAAAAAATTTGGAACCGAGCAAAGCATCAAATCAATCAAGATTTACCCGTGATTCCAACCGTTAGTGATCTTTGGCGCAGTCTGATCGCAGTCCTTCCATAGTGGATCATACCTTGCAAACCTGTTTAATCTTGGGGCGATCGCCACAATCTCATCCTTGATTTCTGCTGATATCCGCTATAAGTAGAGATCAGAGTATTTGCTCACACTGTTGCATCAAACCCTTAACCCTGGTTAGGTTGAAAGTTGATCCGATTGATTTCTGTGAATCTGCATCTAGTTACGACAACCTCTGGTTTTCCCTTGAAGCGCGATTGAGCCTTATGTCAACTCTCGTCATCGTCGAATCTCCCACCAAAGCTCGGACTATTCGCAACTACCTGCCTGCGGGCTATCAGGTAGAAGCGTCGATGGGACACGTCCGCGACTTGCCCCAGTCCGCCAGTGAAATCCCGGCTCAGGTCAAGGGAGAGGAGTGGGCAAAAATTGGAGTCAACGTAGAAGCTGATTTTGAGCCGCTCTATGTCATTCCTAAAGACAAGAAAAAAGTTGTCAAAGCACTCAAAGACGCGCTCAAAAATGCTCAGGAGCTAGTGCTGGCAACGGACGAAGACCGTGAGGGCGAAAGCATTAGCTGGCACCTGCTGCAAGTACTAAAGCCGAAGATTCCGGTCAAGCGCATGGTGTTTCACGAAATCACCGAAGACGCAATTCAGGCAGCTCTGACAAACTGCCGAGATGTGGATGAACAGCTAGTTCACGCGCAGGAAACCCGACGAATTTTAGATCGATTGGTGGGCTACACGCTGTCGCCGCTGCTGTGGAAAAAAATTGCTTTTGGTTTGTCTGCCGGACGGGTTCAGTCGGTGTCTGTGCGGCTGTTGGTCAGTCGAGAGCGTCAGCGCCGCGCCTTTCGCAAGGGTTCTTACTGGGATTTGAAGGCAACGCTAACCAAAGATAAAACGCCGTTTGAAGCTCGTCTGGTGACGCTGGGCGGTACTCGTCTGGCAACGGGCAGCGATTTTGATGAATCGACTGGACAAATTGCTGCGGGTCGAGAAGTGCTGCTGCTGAATGAGGCAGAGGCAAGAACGCTTCAGGAACGGCTACAGGAAAGCGAATGGACGGTTTCTAACCTGGAAGAACGGACTTCTACGCGCAAGCCCTCCGCACCATTCACGACCTCAACGCTCCAGCAGGAAGCTAACCGCAAGCTGCGACTGAGCGCACGGGAAACCATGCGGACGGCGCAAAACCTGTATGAGCAGGGCTATATCACTTACATGAGAACGGATTCGGTGAATTTGTCTCAGCAGGCGATCGCCGCCGCCCGTAGCTGTGTCGAGCAAATGTATGGCACCAGCTACCTTAGCCCTGAACCCCGCCGCTATTCCACCAAAAGTAAAGGCGCACAGGAAGCACACGAAGCCATCCGTCCCGCAGGTAGCAGCTTCCGCACACCTCAAGAAACCGGGTTAGAAGGTCGGGAACTGCGGCTCTATGACCTGATCTGGAAACGTACTGTCGCGACTCAGATGGCAGAAGTGCGTCAGACTCACATTACGGCTCAGATTCAAGTTGCCGATGCCAGCTTCCGTGCGACAGGTAAGCGAATCGATTTTCCCGGTTTCTTTCGGGCGTATGTAGAAGGCTCTGACGATCCAAATGCGGCGATCGAAGACCAGGAAGTAATTTTGCCGACGCTGCAAGTGGGAGATCATCCCGGCTGTAGTGAACTGGAGGCGATCGGTCATGAAACCCAACCACCTGCCCGCTACACCGAAGCGTCTTTGGTGAAAATGCTGGAAAGTGAAGGCATTGGTCGCCCCAGCACCTACGCCAGCATCATCGGCACGATCATCGACCGGGGCTATGCCCAAATGGTAAATAACAGCCTGGTGCCTACCTTTACAGCCTTTGCCGTTACCGCGCTGCTAGAAAAGCATTTCCCCGACCTGGTAGATACCAGCTTCACTGCTCGAATGGAGCAAACCCTGGACGAAATTTCGACGGGCGAGGCAGACTGGCTGCCTTACCTGAAGGAGTTTTACCTGGGTGATAGCGGACTTGAAACTCAGGTGAGAGAGCGGGAAAGCCAGATCGACCCCAACGACGCACGAGCAGTCGAGCTAGAAGGGCTAGCTGCAAAAGTGCGAATTGGTCGCTATGGCCCCTACATCGAAGCTGAAAATGGCAGCGGCCCAGTTAAAGCGTCGATTCCACAGGACCTTACCCCTGCTGACCTTGACCCCGACCAGGTAGAGGTGCTGCTGCGTCAAAAAACTGAAGGGCCAGACAAAGTAGGATTCCATCCTGAAACGGGTGAACCAATTTACCTGCTGATTGGGGCGTATGGACCTTATGTGCAGTTGGGCGATGTGACTGAAGAAAACCCCAAGCCTAAACGCGCCTCCCTGCCCAAAGGCGTGAAGATGGAAGATGTCACCCTGGAAATGGCGGTCGGTCTGCTGGCTTTGCCCCGGCTGCTGGGCGCACACCCCGAAACAGGCGCTAAGATTCAGGCAAACCTGGGGCGGTTTGGCCCTTATGTCGTTCACGATCAGGGCAAGGAAGGTAAAGACTATCGCTCCTTAAAGGGGGACGATAACGTGCTGATGGTCACTCTGGAACGAGCATTAGAGCTATTGGCGGAACCTAAAAGCGGGCGCGGCAAACGCAAAGCGGCGGCAAAGCCCCTGCGTGAACTGGGTGCCCACCCCAGCGATAGCGAACCCGTTAACATTTATGACGGACCCTATGGCCCTTATATCAAGCATGGCAAGGTGAATGCCTCGCTGCCTGAAGGCGCAACGGTTGAGTCTGTCACGCTGGAAACGGCGGTAAAACTGCTAGCTGAAAAGGCTGGTACTAAAGCCAAGTCTACTCGCGGGCGAAAGTCAACTAAGACGGCTGAAGTTGATGAGATGGACGATTCTGAGACAGAAGCGGTGAATGAGTCAGTTGACGGGTCTAAAAGCAAAACTACTAAGTCTGCTGATAGCCGTAAAACGGCGAAAACTAGCTCAGCTTCGTCGAAGTCAACGCGATCGCGCACCACAAAAACGGGTTCTAGCCGCAAGACCAGCAAATCCACTAAGTCCACATAGTCACAGGTCTACCTAGTCAAAGGATTGGGTAGAGCAAAGCAGAACCCAACAGCAAAATACCTCGTAGTACGAGGCTGTCTTTACAGTTCTTGTTTTGATAGCACAGTACTGAGATATCGATGCACGAGGTATTGCTGATGTTCTGCGGAAAATTTTTCAGGATTAATCACAACGCCTGTACCAATGCCGTCTACCAGTGCAATCAGGGCATTTGACTCTTGAGTCAGATCAAGACCCTCTCGAATCAACCCGATCGCCTGTAACTCAGCTAGCTCCCGACTAATCAGGTGACATAGGGAATCGTAGCGCTTTCGGTGTTCCTGAACCAAATTTTCACGTCCGATCGCATATCCCAAAAAAGCGATCCAAACTTGCCAGCCAGGTATGCCTTGAGCCGAAGTAGGTAGCGCCGCAAGAATCATTTGCTCCAGGCGATCGAGTCCTTCTCGCCCTTTTGCAGCGGTTTCCATATCCTGGAACAGCTTTTCAAACACGCGTTCCAGAGCGAACAGCATAAGTTCGTCTTTATCACGGAAGTAGTGAGTTACAACCCCGGTTGAAGAGCCGAGTTCTTGGGCGATCGCCCGCATACTTGCCCGGTCGAGTCCTTCGCGCACAATCACGCGCCAGGCAGCCTCAGTCACTTCTAGTCGGCGGTCGTCATAACTCATTGCCTGCCAAAGATTTAACACTTAAATCAACTCAATCAACAGTCTGTTGACATTCTATCACAACAGTTGTTATGTTCATTTGCATGACAACTGTTGTGATTTAAGGATGATTCGTTCTATGGGGTATGCCTGGGTGACACTAGGGCTGTCTGCGATGGGAACTTGTGCTGGCAACCTGCTCCTAAAGCAGGCAAATCTCGTTCTGCCAAGTCCCAGTCTGATTGAAATGGTGACTTCGTTTTGGTTTATGGGGGCGATCGCCTGCTACATTTTTGACCTGGTTTTCTTCACCCAAGCCTTACAGCAGCTACCCGTCTCGACTGCTGTTCCTGTCGTTTCAGGCATTCGGATTGCGGCAACTGCAATCCTGGCTTACAGCTTATTCAGCGAACGTCTCACCGTTAATCACTTCCTCGCATCTAGCCTGATTGTTGCAGGTATCGCTGTGATGTCACGGGCTTAATCGGAGAAACACGAAAATGCTGGAACTATATTACGCTTCAGAGTCGCTTTGCTCTCAAAAAGTAAAGCTAGTTTTGGCGGAGAAAAACCTGGAATGGAAACATCATCCGCTTAATCTACTGACCTTTGAGAATTTGCAGCCTGATTACATCCGGCTAAATCCTAAAGGCGTTGTCCCAACTTTGATTCACAAAAGCCAAATTATTACTGATTCAGCCATTATCATTCAATATCTGGATGAACAATTTCCACCCCAATTAACTCCTGCTGAACCAGCGTCAGTCGAACAGATGCATGACTGGATTGATTTGCAAAATCAATTTCCCATGTTGGAAGTCATGTACGGCAACTTTCGAGGAATCGAAGGCGCTATACTGCGGCGATCAGTTCAGATTAAGGCAAGAATGTTGCCTCACCTGATGCAATCTCATCCTGAATTGAGAGAGCAGTATGCAAAAAAGTTGAAGGTTGTGGAGCAGTTGAACTTCACCATTAGAGATGTTAGAGAGATGAAAAGTATCAATGCAAAAATTGAGCCGCTACTGGATCAGCTAGAAGCTCAACTCAGCGAAACAACTTGGCTTTGTGGGACAACCTACTCCCTGGCAGACACAGTATGGACAGCCGTTTTGAACCGATTGAACGAGTTAGGATTTGGTCATTTTTGGCAAAATGACGTGCGCTCTGCGATCGCCTCCTATTTTAATCGTCTCAAAGCACGCCCCAGCTTTAAGACCGCAATTCAAGATGACAAAATGCCTCTGCCAATGTTGCTGTCTGGTTTGAGCAAAATTCTGTTATATGTCCGCTGAATGCAGCGTCCAGATCTTCGACTTCTCCAAAGAAGTCGAAGATCTCAACCCCTCGGAGGTGCTGTCTCTACAAATCGGGAAAAACTTCCTTCACCGCTGGATGCACCAGTTGATGATTGTGAACGTTTAGCCCTTTACCCAACGCCTGATCGACATCTAGCGCTTTGATGCCGTAGTTGGCTAGCTTCAGCACATAGGGAAAAGTGCTGTTGTTGAGTGCCTGAGTTGCAGTCCAGGGAACGGCTCCTGGCATATTCGGTACGCCATAATGCACGACTCCTGATTCTACATAGGTGGGATGGCTATGAGAAGTAGGGTGTAGCGTTTCGATGCAGCCGCCCTGATCTACCGCAACATCCACAATCACCGAACCGGGACGCATTTGTTCAACGATGGCGCGAGTCACCAACACGGGTGCTTTGCGACCAGGCACCAGTACCGCCCCAACGACTAAATCGGCATCGGGAACAACGGCTTCGACCTGGGGAGCGGTGCTGTAAAGTAGTTCAACCCTGGAGCCAAACAGCGTTTCTAAGTAAGCTAAGCGTTCTACGCTGATATCGAGAATTTGTACCTGAGCGCCCAGACCTACGGCAATTTTGGCCGCCTCAGTGCCGACTACACCACCGCCCAAAATCACCACTTTCCCCGGTCTAACGCCCGGTACGCCGCCTAAAAGAACGCCGCGTCCGCCTTGCTGTTTTTCCAAGAATCGTGCGCCAAACTGCACCGAGAGCCGTCCAGCGATGATGCTCATGGGAGTTAGCAGGGGGAGAGCGCGATTGACTTCGACGGTTTCGTAGGCGATCGCCGTTACCCCCGACTCGATCAATCTTTCTGTTAATGCCCGATCTGCTGCCAGATGCAGATAGGTAAACAAAAGCTGTCCCTTCCGAATTAGCGGATACTCAGGAGCCAGCGGTTCTTTCACCTTGACCACCAACTCGTGATTCCAGGCATCTTCGGGCTGCAAGACGATCTTTGCCCCCGCCTGAATGTAATCTTCATCGGTAAAGCCTGCCCCGATGCCTGCTTCGGTTTCGACAAAAACCGTATGTCCACCATCACACAGCACTCGCACACTGTTTGGACTCAGCCCCACCCGAAACTCTAAATCCTTCGTTTCCTTGGGCACACCAATTTCCATTGCCACCTCGTTGATAACCCATCTTTATAGCTTAGGTGGGATTTTAGGGGATGGGGCACTGCTTAATCCAGCTACGAGAAGGGATGTGAGCGCGGCACTCACATCCCTTCTCAATCCTTAAAATCAGCAAGCTCAAATCAGCAACGCTAGGAATGGTTAATTTAGACAGTCTCGATTGTCTACAGTTCCATCGGAGAGCGTGGTGCCGCAGAGAAATGCAGGTTTGAGACTATCTGGGTCAAGGACGGTCTTCCAGAGATTGGCCTGGTTCAGGTTGGTTTGGTTGAAATTTGCGTCAATTAGAATCGCACCAATCAGATTCACCTCATTCAAATTTGCGCCGCTTAGCTCCACGCCATACAGATCGGCACCGTCTAAGATTGCACCGTCTAAATTTGCCCCAGTTAGGATAGCCTGGTTCAGCTTGGCACGGTGTAGCCTGACTCGACGGAGATTTGCCCCAATGATTTGTGTGGCTCTCAGGCTGGTTTCAGAGAGATTGCCCTGGCTAAAATCAGCGCGGCTGAGAATTGCACTGTCTAAAGTTGAGCCACTCAAGTTGATGTGGTTAAGGTTTGCCCCCTCTAACACCGCGCTGATTAATAGGCTTTCAGTCAGGGTTGCCTGGCTTAAATCAACCCGGCTCAGGTTCGCCTGGCTCAGGTTCGTTTGGTTGAGGGTTGCCTGACTCAGGTTAGCTCCGCTGAGGTTGGCATAGCTGAGGTTTGCTTTGTCTAGTTTGGCCTGGCTCAAATTGGTGCGACTCAGGTTTGCGCGGCTGAGGTTGGTCTGACTCAGATCAGCGCCACTCAAATCAGCACCGCTTAGATCTGCGTTACTCAAATCACAATGGGGCAGATTTGCCTGGCTTAAACTGGCTCCTCTAAAGCACAGCCCGCTCAAGTTTAAACCTTTTAAGTCTTTCATTTGACTCAACTGGCGCAAGGCGATCGCCCCCTCTAACCGCATTACTTCATCCTGACTTGCAATGATCTGCAAAATGCGCTGTACATCAAGATTTTGAGAAGCATCCTCTGCCTCTACGGCTGGATTTGTACGGATGTCTGTGTCTAGATTTGTGTCTGGATTTGTACTAGTGTCTGCGTCTGGATTTGTGTCTGTACCTGTGTCGGGGGGTAGGTCTGTGTCTATTTCTGTAGGGGTAGCCGCTTGCTTCGCCTCAAGCAAATCAGGCGTTGACTCAAAAGCGCTGACTTCCAGAGGGTTTGCTACTGCATTGGCTTCTGCGATATCAGCCAGTTCTGCAACCTGAACTGATTCTCCAGATGGCTCATGTCGAATCAGCTTGCGACCCATCGACAGCGCCGCAAAGCTACCAACCCCGGCACAGAACAGCGAAATCTGTCTAACCGTTTTTGCTTCTCGTAGTTTCTCTTCTAACAGCTGTTCAGGCAAAAAGGCGGTGCATAGAGACAGAACGGTTAACCCAACGGGCAAGCCTAGCCACAATAGATTAGCAGGCGATCGCTCAAGATTATTACTCAATTCACTCATACAGTTCCATCTTGTTTGACTCAACTTTTGCCTCTCAGAAGTCTTGCTATTTTTCTTTATAAAAAGACTTATTTTGTTAGCTCATACAAGCTATTTTCGGGCGAACTTTGCAAATTCAGGGCAAATAAAAATAATTTTTGTTAGAGATTATTTTTTGCTTTGGCAATTATTCCTGATGGGGCGAGAAAGTCCTGAAAGCCTATACAGATAAAAACTGTCTGTCTTCCTCTCGTTAAGCGTTTTGAGCATTGAGAGGATGACCGAAGATGCTTTTCTTAGGAACAAAACTTGAGAATAAGTTGGCGATAAACTGCTGAGAGATCGGGAGTTGAGGGCGATCGCCTCTTATATCCATCCTGTTAAAGCTGCTATGAACAAGGGGCTTAAGCCCCTTGTTCTACGAGAGTTTATTCTGCTTAAGTTCAAATCCAAATTGGGGTCACACCTCCCCATATATTCTCGTTAAAAAGTTAAATCTGACAGCATTAAAATCCATTCAAAATATAACCATTTCTAACCATTTTGCAGGCAGTATTTAAAGATTTCAAAAAGTTAGAAGAAAATACTAACCATTTCTAACCAAAGTTCATAAGATGTGGCTGTAGCGTTCTCCTCAGTACCCATGACTCAGGCAAGTTCAGCCAATTCAACCATTTACCTGGCGGGCGACATTGGCACGTCTGGTTCCAAGTTTTTCTATCGAGTCCGCGATGACCAAAAAGAAGCCCTCTGGATGGGGTCAGGCGTAGCAGACGGCTTAACCACTTTGGCGCTCTCCATTTTGAACGCGGGCGGACGGCCCCAAGACCATGCCTGGTTGCAGGTTGGCAACGAAGTCATTCTGGTTGGAGATGCCGCAAAAACCTTTGTTGAAGGCAACAGCTTAGTTGAAAACAAAGCAAACCAGGCTGTCTACAAAATCGTTGCAGCGCTTGGCGTAATTGCTGAAAAAGAGCGGATGCCCAGCCAATACGAAGCGGTCATCTGGCTGCCGCTGCCGCTGACCGAAATGAACACCAAAGACGAAATTGCCGCCAAGCTGACCCAGACCGCCCAAAACTTCCGCTTTCGGGGAATGGCCCAACAGGTTCGCGTTAGTCTCAAGTTTTGCCCAGAAGGGTTTGGGCTTTACCTCAACCGCAAGGCCCAGCTTGATGCGACAGGCGTTCCCATTGACCAGCGGCGCACCTTCATCTTGATGATGGGTCACAGAAATCTATCGGTTCTTTGCTTTGAGCAAGGTAGCCTTAAGAGCGCCAAGTCAAACTCTGACGGCCCTGGATTCTGGCCCGTGTTTGAGCGGGTTGCCCGTAGCTGTGGCGTGACCCCTGCTGACTATCCCGCCCTCATGGCCGCTCTCTCAACCGGAAAAACTACTCAGGTTTCTCAGGCAAAAGGCGAACTATATGACTTTGCTGCCGCAGTTGAAGCCGTCAGACAGGCCTACTGGAAAGCCGCCCGAATTTATCTGCAAGACAATCTGCTCGGCCAACTTTCAGATGGCACTGCCGACATGATCATCAGCGGTGGTGCGGCCTTTGTCATGCGCCAGACCATTAAAACCTACTTTGACGGGCTACGCATGGCCGATCAGGTGATCTTTGCAGACGGTAAGCAAGAAAAGCTAGATGAACTGGTTAATGAACTGCCCGAATCGACCGATATGCCTTCAATGGTGATGCGGATGTCTGACTGCTATGGCTTGTTTCAGGGGTTAGTGAGCAAGTATAGTGAGGTTCTAGCTTAGCTTGGGCGGGTGCAATGGCTACCAAAACAAAGACCGTTCGCCAGCGGGTTCAGTTTGCCTTCAATGCTGATGCCGACTCGGTGGTGGGCACTGTCTTCCAATACCTGATCAAAAATCATTGCTTTAGCAGCCGGGAGGGGAAGCGCAAAGGCGTAGACGCAATCGTTGCCTTTTACAAGCCTTTTGCCTATCAGGGCAGTACGGTGAGTGAAGGAGAACTTCAGGCGATCGCACGGGACGCAGTAGAACTCCTCTCCCGACAGATCGAGCTAATTTGCAGCAGCTTTGATCTAGAACGTCCTGGTACACGATCCCAACCTTTTTCCTGGAACGACCTTAAAGCTGAGCTAAGGCAAACGCTGAGCGAGTTGCTTGCAGCCGAATTGCTCAGGGTGCATCAGGAACCTGTAGAATCAGCGATCGCCATTTCTGACTCTCTGTTTGCACCAACCGCAGATGAAGAGTTTAACTTTAACGAAGACAACCTGCTGGGCGATTTGTGTAGCAACGCTGAAGCAGCAGCATAGCCGTATGCCACGATCATGCTTCAACCGAAGGAGCCAGCTAAGGAGTTGGGGCAACAGGCGCGACAGCAGTACCTGATGCAAGCCAGACAGATTGTTGGGCAACCCAACCTAGACTATTCCACACTCTATCAGCGCTTTGCTGAAAACGACTGGGCAGCCATCAAGCTCGATGAAGCGGTAGTGGTAGCTGCCCTCAAAGCTGGCATCACGCCCAAAACAACCGTCAATATGCTGCATCAAGGCCCTTATGTGCAGCATCAAGTTCATGTCAGGCAGGTTCCTGTTTTGGCAATGAGCCAATACGCCAGAGGCACCGTGATTCAGGTGATGCATCAACTGCTAAAACGACGGCACGACTCAGGGTGCAACTCCTCAGTAGAAACTCAGCTTGATCATCAATCTGGCATGAAACTTTCGTAAAACTTTAGTTAGAAACCTAAGGGTTTATGCGAGAAATGCCTGAATAGAGAAGTATATCTCAGCGACACAAGTAAACCTCTTACAGGTTGATGTAGTCGCACGTCGCTGCCGTTACCCTCTATCCGACAATCTATTTGCAAGACGTTTTTGCAAGACGTTTAAATTTGCAAGACGTTCAATTTCTATGAAAAAGCATATCGCTGACAGGCTAAAGCAATGATTAATGAGGAATATCTAGCGCTGCTCAAACAAGGCGTAGAAGCTTGGAATGAGTGGAGGCGAAAGAATCCGATAATTCCTGACCTGACACGAGCCAGCCTGCATCAGGCCAACCTGAGTGAGGCAAACTTTCGCTGGGCAGATTTAACCCAGGCAAATCTCAACCAGGCCAATCTGACTCAAGCAACATTTCGCTGGGCAGACCTGACCCAGGCAGATCTCAGCGATGCTAACTTGACTCAGGCAAATCTGAGTGCGGCAAACCTCAGCCAAACTAATCTGAGTGCGGCAAACCTGGCAGAAGCCGACCTGCGAGATGCAAACCTGACGCTAGCAAATCTCAGCCGAGCCGACCTGAGCCGAGCCGACCTGAGTGGACAGGATCGCAGCGGCGTAATTTTGGTTGGCGCAGACTTAAAGGATGCCAACCTGAGCGGAGCCAAATTGAATGGAGCCGATTTGACTAGAGCCGATTTAAGTCGAGTGAATTTGAGTGAAGCAGATTTAAGCAACACAGATCTTAGCCGTGCTAACTTAAGTCGCGTGGATTTGAGCAGAACCGATTTACGCGGAACTAACCTCAGCGGAACCGACCTGCGTCGCGCTAACTTGACTGGGGCAGATTTGAGCGGCACGGACCTGCATGGCACGGACCTGCGTGAGGCAAACCTGATCAGAGCTAACCTGAACGGCGCAAATCTTACAGGCGCAAACTTGACTGGAGCGAATTTGTTCAAGGCTCAGGCTTTGGGAACAAACTTTACTCAGGCAGTTTTTGAGGAAACTTGTGTAGAAGACTGGAGCATTGACAGTGAGACTAACTTTAGCGGTGCGATCTTTGGTGCGGTGGGTCTGGATAATCGCCAGTCTGTTCCCCTTCCAATTATTCAGCGATCGCCCAACGTGAGTACTCAGGAGGTGAGTACTCAGGAGAACAGTCTCCAGCAAGTTGATTCCTTACAGGATAATCAGTTTGGACAACAAGTTAGTCTCACCTCAACTTTATACAGTGTTCAAGCAGATGGTGTTCAAGCAGATAGTGTTCAAGCCACTGATCTGACTGCCGATCTGGACTCCAGTACGGTTGAGTTAATCTTTACCGATGGGATTGACTGGCAGGCCTTTTTGCTGGCTTTCCAAGATTTACAGGTGCAGTATGGAGAGCAAAACTTGTCGATTCAGCGATCGCCAACCCCAACGAACTTATCTGCACCATTTACCTCAGCCTTCCTCCAGGGGAGAACAAAGCCGAGCTTGAGAGTCAGGCTAAGAAACTATACGAGGTGCAGCTAAAGGCACTGGAACTGAGCTATCAAACCGAACTGCAAGCAACAGACGAACAGATTGCCACTTATCGGCGACAAAGTGCAGATCTGCTGGAAGTGGTGAAACTCCAGGCCATTAGAGCCACCCAAACAGAATCACCGTCGGAAGGAGAACACGGTTCATCCGATGGTGTTTCATCGGATGAACTCAACCGCATTAAAATTACACCTCAAGTTAAACAGGCGATCGTGAAAGGGCTAGATGCCTACGCACCACCCGTCGTTAAGCAACCTGTGTTAGACGTAGATGCCTTTGAATCTCCCCAATTTGAGGACATTTCAGACCCTTAAGAACTGCTTGGCTAGCTGCATAACCAGATCAATTCTCTAAGTTTGAGTCGTGAGTTTTGAGAAGGGTTTCCCCATTCTTAAGCCATACTTGCTGCTGCTGCTGTTTTGGATGCACTGTAACAGCCCTTTTTGCCGCGATACCACTTATTATCCTTTAAGCCTACAGAGAGAACATTAGAAACGCGATCGCGGGCCTGATTGCGAAGTTCTAAGGGCATCTTGTCCGTAAAGATAGCGTTCACAATCGTGGGCGTTTCCAGTGCCTCATTGGGATAACTTTGCAAGACCCTGGAGACTGCCTCAGGCAAAGACGCTTGACCAAACTCCCTCTTCATATATTGCTGCCAGTTCTCCGTTTGCCGAGAACCCTTAGCGCGAGTTTGGGTCGTTTTCTGCTTAGTTTTGTCAGAAAGGGAAGACATTTTCTTGCCCCTTTTAGGCGTTGTCTCTGATGCTTCAGTTGCTTCCACAACAGCCTCAACCGCACCCGCAATAGAACCGTTTTGATGATCAACTTTAGGAAGGGCTGTATTAGAAACCGCAATTTCGCTGCCAGGAGCAAAGATACCAATTACGGTCTGAAGTCCCTTGCGTTTTTGTTGCAGAGCTTCTAGCTGCTCGGTCAATTGTGTTTCTTGGCTTGCCAAATCAGAATCAACTTCTAGTAGCTTAGTCAAAGTGGGGTCAGAGGTTGGGGCAATTTGAGTAGTTGGCACAGTTCGGAATTCCTCTCTTCTTTAGAAAACTCTGGAGCTTTTGCAAAAATAGCAATACTCCAGCATCATTTGAATGTACATTTTGCTAATAATTAAA
>JAAUTN010000362.1 GCA_012031415.1 Leptolyngbyaceae cyanobacterium SM1_4_3
AAACTTTGGGGAATGGGCGTGGAAAACCAAAAGCTCAAGTGGATTTCCTCGCTAAGTATAAATACTGTGCAAAAGATCCGTTGCTTTTCCACAAGTTTTCCACAAGCTAAAAGCCTACAAGATCCGTACCATCGCGTGATCCCCAGATCTTTTTCCCATTTTCCACAGGCTCTACTACTGCTAATTCTTTTAAAAAAGATATAAACCGGAATTCTTTAAAGTCTCAGAGGGTTAGCTCAAATTTGGCAAATTGAAAGGTTCAATCAAGGGTGTTAGGATCTCGTTCCAAGCAGAATTTGCTTTTTGCTTTGCAGCGGGCTGAAAGCAGATCGAGACATTTTACCTAATTTCTTCGCCTTCTTCGCCCAAGTTGCCTTGCCCAGACAGCCTCAAAGAACCTACTCTACCCATGAAACTCATTTGTGCCCAAAACGAACTCACTGCTCACTTATCCCTGGTTAGCCGCGCCGTTCCTTCACGTCCCAGCCATCCTGTCTTGGCAAATGTACTGTTGCGGGCAGATGAAGAAACTCAGCGGGTAAGCCTCACCGGATTTGACTTGAGCCTGGGGGTGCAAACTAGTTTCTCAGCGCAGGTTGAGAGGGGCGGTACGCTAACGCTGCCTGCTAAACTGCTCAGCGACATCGTTTCACGCCTACCTGATGGTGAAATTACTTTGGCGACTGAAGCAGGCGATATGACTGCAACGCTGACCTGTGCGTTTGGGCGATATCAGGTTCGCGGCATGGGCGCAGAAGAATATCCTGAACTGCCAACGATTGATGATGGCGATGTTGCCTATTTGCCCGTTGAATCGCTGATTGAAGGGCTACGCGGGTCACTGTTTTCAACCAGCGCTGACGAGACTAAGCAGGTTTTAACTGGAGTGCATTTGACGGTGGAATCTGACAGTTTGGAGTTTGCTGCTACGGATGGGCATCGGCTGGCAGTGGTGCAAACCGTGAGTGCAGAACCGGAGGATGGAGAGTCAGCCGCTCCAGCAAAGGCAAATGGTAAGAAAATGACCGATGCAGAAAATGCAAAGGTTGAGTTTGATGTAACGGTTCCCAGTAAGGCATTACGGGAACTGGAACGAATGCTGCAAGTGCATCAAGATGCAGGGGCGATCTCAAAGAGATACCCGCGAGGGGTCGCCGTTCACTTTGACCAGGGGCAGCTAACCTTTGAGTGGGCAAATCAGCGCCTCACCAGCCGCCTGCTTGAAGGACAATATCCTAACTATCGGCAGCTAATTCCGCGTCAGTTTTCCCGCCAGATGACCGTTGAACGCCGTCTGTTTATCAGTGCCCTAGAGCGAATCGCAGTCCTGGCAGACCAAAAAACAGCATCGTGAAGCTAGAAATGAGCAACGCTGAGCAAGAGTTAGTTCTGTCGGTAGACGCGGCTGACGTGGGCAGTGGACGTGAATCTGTCGCCGCCCAAATTTCTGGTGAAGACTTAGAAATTGCCTTTAACGTCAAATATCTGCTGGAAGGACTAAAGGCTCTCAACACCAACGAAATTCAGATGCAGTTCAACACGTCCACTAGCCCGTCAATTGTCACTCCCCTGGGCGGAACGAAAATGACTTACTTGGTTATGCCTGTGCAAATCAGGAGTTAGTCATAGAACAACAACGTAAACAAAGAACTAGAAATCAAGGCTTCAGTTCGTCAGTCCAAATTTTCCTACAGCAAAATGACGACAAGCACTTAGCAGAATGGACAACTTTTCGCATTCAGGTTGAACAGATTGAACAACTTTATAACGAGTTTCAAGCAAAAGGGCGCACAATAGTTCACCTTAACGGCACCCTGCAAACTAAATTCTGGGGAACCAAAGAATTTACTGTAATTGATCTGGCTGGAGCCTGTGTTACCTTCTACGAACCGGATAGCAACTAAGTAATTTTCATCCCTCACCCCTCCTCTCTCCTCCTTCATCCCTCCCCTACAACCACTGTCCGCCTCGGAATCGCGATCGCAAAAACACCACCCGCAGCAACGTTTGTGACACCGTAAAGACTGCCAACCAAACTAGACTGTAGTGCAGCGCAAACCAGCCGATTGGTGTAGTTCTAGCAACTCCTGGTAATCCAACCGTTCTAAACAGCAGGAGAATAAACCCTGCCTCCCAGATGCCTGCCAAAAGCTGAAATGCTGCTGGCCAGTCTCGATCCCAGCGAATTTTTTGCAGATAGTCGTAGAGCAGATCCCAGCCCAACCCAAAGGCGGCAACATAGCCTAACACCCCTAGAAAAACTGGGTACGAACCGGGTACAATCCAACCCATTGAAAAGGGTAGCGTTACCAGTAGTCCGACTGTAGCAAGAAGTAGCAGTCGGGATTGCCAGCGACCGAAAAGGGTGGGGGTCATAGGGAGTAGGGGGACATTCCTGGATTTAGGTATGTATTTGGAGCGTGGAAACCGAAGGTTTCCACGCTCCAAATACATACCTCTATTAAGCAATACCAGGGGTTAGGGAGTAAAGAAAATTAGTTAGGGGAGTGGTTAGTGAGCCATTTGAGCCATTGAATGAGGGAAGTGAGTCCGTTGAGGTAGCGGAGGTTAGGGGCACGGTTGGCGACGAGGCTATCGACAGCGGCGAGGGCGGCGTACTGTAGCCCCAGGAAGCTATCGACGGCGGCGTGAGCTCCACCCAAAGTGGCTGCTCCTGCGGCGTAGATGCGTCCCTGCCCGGAGGAACGCATCTCAACTAGCTCAAAGTCATTGGCGATGGTTAGACGACCTAGAGCGTTAATTGGCAAATTGTAGTGTGTCACCAGGTCTTCGAGCAGCGGGTTTGCGTTAACTTTGGCATCTAGACCTGTAGCATCAATGATGAAGTCCGCTTCTAGCTGGGTTTTGCCTTTGAAATCTTTTTCCTGAATGTAGGTGATGGTGCCTTTTTGCCCATCTCTCTCGACGCGCTCGACTTCACCAAAGGCAATTTTGTACCAGCCCTGATCGAGTCCTTCCTGGACGATATGCTGCCAGTCGCGGCGGTCGGCAGTGGTGGTGCCACCCCAGTCAGTGAGCAGGCGCGATCGCTGCTGTGGGTCAGCAGCCTCTAGCATGGCGCGAAGTTCGCCGCCCCAGCAGGATTTGGGCCAGTTAAAGGGCTGAAATTCGTAGTGATGCTTGACCTGCCGCTGAGCTTTGCCAAATTTGTTGCCCTGCGGTTTGGGCGATCGCATCAAGTGCAGCAGTGAAATATGAGGATTCTGCTTACGAGCTTCGTAAATGCGCTGAACAACGCGAGAAGCGACAATTCCGCGTCCTCGAATCAGCACGGTGCCGCCATACTGCTCTAGCTTCTGATAAACGTGTTCGTGTTCTTCGTAGGCGTTGACGACAGATTTGAAGTCGCCTGTTTTTTCACGATAAGCCTGTAAGTCTGGGAGAAATTGGATCGCCGGATAACCTGTCGCCAGGTGCAGGTAGCGTGACACCATAAAAGCGTGTTCCCGATGGGTGGCAGTCGAGCGAGAATAGGCGATCGCATACCGTCCGTCATTTGTTTGGCGAATCGCCAGCACCCGACCGTAGCGAAAAACCTGCGCCCAGCCAATTCGCTCTGCCTCTCGGTCGATGGAGGCAAACACGTTGCCAGACCGGGGTGTATAGGTTTCTGCCAGCGTAGGTTCGGCAAACACTTGCCACAGATACTTCAAAGCAGAACCAATTTGCCCCTGGCGAAAGTCGTGCCACGATTCCCGAAAAGCATAGCTGGGAAGCCCCCAAATGTTATCGGGGCAAGAATCAGAATTTGACCGTAGCCGTTCGTGCGGCGGAATCTGGGAATTTTGGCAGAGGCGCTTGTAGCGGGCGTAGGGCTGCGGCTCCATGCCGATCGCTACGATTTGGTTCAGTCGCGCTCCACACAGGCGCAGCAGATCTACCCAAACAAAGCTGCCCAGCCCGGCCCCAACTGCTGCATAATCAAATTCATGCACCATCAGCCCCGTATCTATCAGGTCACGCATCGACACTTGCTGAGCCTGAAAGCACGGCGGCGGAAAGATTCCTGCTGCGGCAGGTGCCGTTGGGGTTGATTCGAGTGGGTCAGACGCAGCAGGTTGAGGGGCGGGCAAGTCTGTCTCAGGGTGAAACAGGATCGTTGAATTGCCAACTGGGGCAGCAGTAGGCTGAATGTCTAGAAAAATCGAAATCTGGTATGGGCCAATCTGAACTGTATCGCCATTGGCTAGGAAGCTGCGAATTTGGCGGGTGCCGTTGATAAAAGTGCCGTTGCTGCTGTTTTGGTCGGCGATCGCACCCCCGCCCCATCTGGCTCAATCAGCGCATGAAATCGCGAAACCTGTTCGCTGTCCAGCACGATTCGCGCTACCCGCTGTTCGCCCAGCGAGGCAGGCATCCGGGCAAATTCTCGCCCCAGCGCAATTGGAACCGTCAGAACGGGTTCTCGTCGTTCTCCTGTAGCCGGATCGTCCCAACACAGGCGAATTTGCAGAAGTCCGGGATTCATAGGTGAGAAGTGGAACTAAGCGGTTATTTTTCTCCCGGAACCATTAGCACACTGACAGCGGCGGCTAAAGACGTGCCACACCAGGGACAACCGAGGCTCAGCCGTTCATAGAGCGAAATCTGATGACATCTGGGGCACCTCAGTCCGTATGCTGAACCTGCTTGAGAGGCAGTAGGCTGCTCCGCCAGCGGCGCGGGGGCTATCGTCGCGACGGGCGGCGGCACGACGACCGTGTTGGCAACCCTCGTGGCGATCGCCGCTACCTGAAGCTCAACCTGACCCAAATAGATACTGGTGCCCTGACGCAGCATCACGTCCCCCTCGGTCAGCTTTTGCCGATCGACAACAGGCGGGTTGCTGTCTCGCAGATTTCGCAAGTAAAACCCGCCCCGCTGCGGATCGTAAAAAATCTCGACGTGCAAACCCGATACGGTTGGGTGAGTCAACACTAGATTGCACCGCACTGGGTCGCGCCCAATCCGAGTGCTTCTAGACGGTTGACTGGACTGCTGCTCAGCGACGGTGTAGGTCTTGACCTGACCTGCCTCTACCCATTGCAGCGTTAATTGATTCATTCGCCCGATGCCCAATGCTAAGACTTGCTACAGCAGGTTATTCTCTGATTTCTAACATGATCTTGCCTGAGAAACAGAAAATATGGGCGGAATCTTAATAGGGATGAGGGATGAGGGATGAAAGGCGACTCATCCCTCATCCCTTATCCCCTATCCTTCATCCTTTGCCTAACAGTTCGGCGATCGCCTGGCGCTCAGCAGGAGGTTGCGAGGGCAGCACCTGACGAGTATCGGTAATTAGCCAATCTAGTGCAGCGGCCTGCACGTCAATTGCGGCTCCGGTTTTGTCGATGCAGTGGCGACCAAACACCAGCTTATCGACCAGGCGAACGCCAGGACCGAGGCGAGAGTATTCAAAGATGACGCTGTTGTCTACGGTTGCGCCACTGCAAATGTAGCAGCTTGGCCCAATCATCGTTGGTCCAATAATCGTGGCTCCGTCTTCAATGTGAGTCATGCCACCAATGTACACAGGTCCTTTGATGTCAACTTTGTCCCAGTTCACAGCAACGTTGAGACCTGTATAAATGCCAGGGGCAACTTGATGCCCAGGAACGTCCACATTCTTAACTTCGCCTAGCAAGACACTGCGAATCGCCCGCCAGTAGTCAGGCACTTTACCGATGTCTACCCATTCAAAGTCCATTGAAATGCCGTAGAAGGGCGCACCCATTTCTACTAGCTTGGGGAAAAGCTCACCTCCAATGTCGTACTGCTGCCCGGAGGGAATGTAGTCCAAAATTTCTGGCTCAAAAATGTAAATGCCCGTGTTGATATCGGTGCTGAGTGCTTCTTCGACAGAGGGCTTTTCCTGGAAAGTTTTGATTCGCCCGTCCTCGTCTGTAACCACTACACCGTAGCTGGAAACTTCTTCGCGGGGTACGGATTTCATAATGATTGTGGCGATCGCACCCTTTTCACGATGCCAGCGCACGGCGGCGCTCAAATCTAAGTCAATTAAGGCATCACCGCAAAGTACTACAAAGGTGTCATCGAAGAAGGGAGAAAAGTCCTGGATACGCTTCATTCCTCCAGCGGAGCCAAGCGCTGCACCAACCAGGGTTCCGTCTGGTTCAATTCGTCCTTCAAAGGAATAGGCAATCTGAACGCCAAATCGTTGACCATCTCGAAAGTAGCCTTCGATCTCGTTTGCTAGATGGCTGACGTTTACCATGATTTCGTCAAAGCCATGCTGACGCAGTAGTTCCAGCAAAAACTCCATCACTGGCTTCTGCAAAATCGGAATCATTGGCTTAGGGATGGTGTAGGTAATTGGGCGTACACGGGTGCCCTTGCCTGCTGCCAGAATCATGGCTTTCATAGGTGTTTTCTCTCAATCCTGGGCTAGTTTAGCTTCTGCTTAGTTGATGTTGATTTGAACAACTTGTTCCAGTTTTCCACAATCTCTGGGAATTACTGGATACAAAATAGCAATTTTGCACAATCTACATTAAGCCTTTTCGCAAAACCGGAATTTACTTAACGGAAACTACGGAGTAGGTTGCAGGCAAGACAGTTGCACCCCATTCCAGCTGCACTACATCTAAACTCAATCCTTGACCCATGAATTTAACAACCCCATTCAATCGGGCAAGGCGATCGCTGGAAATTCTGGCTCAGTTGTTGCATCGCGGCTCAAGCTGCGAACTTTCAAATCTTGGTAGAACTCCTCCTGGGATAGCTCCACCTTAGACTGAGACGACAAAAACAGCAGCGCCCAAAATACAGCAACGCGATCGCCCTGGGGCGAATGGCTGTGCAAATCAACGGGTCTAGTAAATTCTGCCACTCCATTTCCGGTTGGATTAACCCACACGTCTAGAAGGGACTCAAAATCTAACCAGTCCTGCCCTGACTAATCTCATCCCAATGGTCAGCTAAAAATTGGTCAATGGCGGCTGCGACCTCGGACAGATTTTCCTGGTGAGCAATGCTGGGC
>JAAUTN010000363.1 GCA_012031415.1 Leptolyngbyaceae cyanobacterium SM1_4_3
TTGAGCATTAGGTTACTGGAAGGCAAACGGGCCGTCATCTTAATTGGGTTGTTCAGCTTCTTGGGTGGACTAACGGTGGTGGCAAATTTGGGGATACCAAAAAACCCATCGCCCGGATGTGGTAGCCGCAGCGATTCAAGACAGTGCTGACATTCCTGTGCTGGTGGCGATCGCCCATCGCACTCACGGACAGACGGGTAGACTCATGGGAATTGCCTGGGAGCTAAAACACGCCGCAGACCCAACCGCCGCCGCAAATACCCAATTCCTCATGATCAGTCAGGGCAAAAGCCCTAAATTTATGACAACTGTACTGCGTGAAGCGCTGGAGCGATCGCCTCGTCCCCTCAATTTGTGGCTACTCAACTTTCAGCGCCCCTCTGAAACCGAACTGCTCGACTCGTTTTTGCGAAAACAAAATTGCAGCCAAGACTCTGACACAGATTCTGTGGATGGATATAGATACCAGCTATATCGATGTGAAGCCGACGAACAGACAGAATCTACATAATCCCCAGACCGTCACGTACCAGGAAATGCGGGTTAATTAGGGGCGATCGCCTTTCCCCTGCTACCAGAGCCGCTTGTGCGCGATTAACTGAAGCCCCGACACCGAGAATTCCAGCTTCTCCCAACGACCTGCCGCCGGATCAACCTGAGCAAACGCCGCCTCTGTCAACAAAATTTCTCCCGCCCGCGCCAAGTCTTCTCCTAGCTTTGAGGCTAAATTCATCTCATTGCCATACAGATCGCTATCTTCCACCATCAGCACCTCCCCGTAGCCGATGCCAACGCTGGCAAAGAGATCCAACGAATCTGGCAAACCCGTATTGACTGCCACTAGCGTCTTCAGCAGGTCAACTGCCGCATCCACTGCCAGCGCCACAGTCGGAAACACTGCAAATATGTTGTCTGCCTCTTGCTTAATCAGCTTGCCCTGGTGCTGCTTAATAATCGGTTGGGCAATCACGCACAGCCGATGCACCATTGCCAAAAAGTGAATGATGCCGTAGCGCACCGCTAGCCGCGAAAAGCCAGACATATCCAGCACGAAGATGGCGTGAGTCTGGGAAAATGCGACGCGAATGGTGTCATCAATCTCCGCTGCTCTTTCAGGATGCTCGTTGCGGGTTTGCAGCAAGCGATTCATCTCAGCCCTGGTATTGGCAGCCATTGCTAAACCAGAGTTTTTAGGCGTTGAATCAGGCGATCGGCTGGCACCACACCTTCAATTCGCTCAATGGGTTCTCCCTGCTTAAACAGCACCAGCGTGGGCAAGGCATGAATTTGATATTGCGTCGCCAACGCAGGATAGTTGTCGGTATTGATCTTCACAACTTTAAGCTGCGGTTTCATTTGAGCGCTGACTTGCTCTAGGATTTTTGCCATCATCTGACAGGGGCCGCACCAGGGCGCATAGAAATCTATTAGCAGCGGCACATCTGAACCAGACAGCATTTCTTCAAAGCTACCGAACTGCTTTTTGGTTGCCATATTGCTCAACGGAAGTTGCGATAGAGTCTCGTATTCAATGGCTCAATCCTAGTGCAAATTCTGGCGAGTCGGTGGGGGTGCCTCAAATGCCTTAATATGGTCTAGCAATTTTGATTTAGTAATTTTGATTTAGCCATAGCTCGACGATAATTTAACGATTTGCTACGGCTCAGCGTTCTGTAAACGGCTCGGCGTTCTGTAACAAGAGGGACAGGTGATGGCAGCATCCTCAGATTCTCAACGGCTCAAAGACCAGGTGGCGATCGTCACGGGGGCCTCGCGGGGCATTGGACGGGCGATCGCCTCAGCCCTAGCAGCAGAAGGGGCAAACGTAGCGGTGAATTACGCTAGCTCTAGCCAAGCCGCCGATGAAGTCGTTGCCGAAATTACGGGAATGGGAGGAGGGGCGATCGCCCTGCAAGCTGACGTTTCTCAAGCCGATCAGGTCGATGCTCTGGTCAATGCCGTGATGGAGAAATGGGGGCGAATTGACATACTGGTAAACAACGCTGGGATCACCCGCGATACGCTGCTGCTGCGAATGAAACCGGAAGACTGGCAAGCCGTAATCGACCTTAACTTAACGGGTGTTTTTCTTTGCACCAGAGCCGTCAGCAAAATCATGCTAAAGCAAAAGTCAGGTCGGATCGTACAAATTTCTTCTGTATCAGGGCTGATGGGCAATCCCGGACAGGCAAACTATGCCGCTGCCAAAGCAGGAGTAATTGGCTTCTCTAAAACTGTTGCGAAGGAGCTATCTAGCCGAGGAATCACCGTCAATGTGGTTGCTCCTGGCTTCATTGAAACCGATATGACTCAGGATGTTAAAGCGGAGGAAATTCTTAAATACATTCCCCTGGGTCGCTACGGCAAGCCAGATGAAGTTGCAGGACTGGTGCGTTTCCTCGCGGCTGATCCTGCCGCTGCTTATATCACTGGGCAAACCATGAATGTAGATGGCGGTATGGTGATGAACTAGTGGTGAAAGATATGCCCAAAGTCCATCCCGTGAACAGCATCACAGACACCCATTTCTCCCAGCACAGAACCGCTGTGGCAAGCCTGTTCACTCCCAACTCCACTGAGTGATTCACCTCCTGCAAGGGAAGTCGCTTCAGCAAATGTTCCTGCTGGGTCATGTTTCCAGTTGCGAACTTTGCGAACGTCTCTGTAGAAGTAAAACAGTCCCAATACAGGAAATAGTCCAATGACTGTAAGCCACAAAATATGCATAACTTTAACAGGCTGAAGTTGTATGGATGTTGGAAAAATTGATAAAGGTGAAGCAATCGGTCGCTCCTAATTATTCTAGCGATCGCTTAATCAGCCAGGACAGTCCATGTCGCGGCTGTCGCAGCTTTGCTCATCCTCCCAGTCATTTAGCCAACTGATCAAATCAGCTTGGTTAGAGAAGTCTAAAAGTGCTTCTGCCAGATCTTCTAATTGGGCGATCGAGAGCTGATGCAAACGCTCCTGCAATTCAGTATCCACAGCGCCAAACTTACGCGACAAGACACGGTTAATGACAGCAAGCTCTCCTTCTTGCCGTCCTTCTTGCCGTCCCTCCTGCCGTCCCTCCTGCCGGCCTCGTTCCAGCCCTTGCTCTATTCCTTCTTGCATCCAACTGGTGACGATTTCCATAACGTCCTCTTGCTGCCGTTTTGGTTTAATCCTATCAAGTTCGGTTTGGAACTGCTGCTGTTCTATTTGGTTGAGACGCAGGTAAACGTCTACAAAGCCGGAGATTAGCTGCGATCGGGCTGGGTCTAGGCGTAGGGTTGCTAGCAGGCGCAGGCATTCTAGCTTGACTTTAGAGCGTTCTGCTTGGGGAATTCTCATTTTTGCCATGAGCGCACTGGCAACGGGGTTGGGCTGGCGAACAAAGTCGCGCCAGTTGAGGCGATTGAGTTGGATGACTTCGTAGTTGAACTGCAACACGAGTTTGTTGGGGAAGGTGACTTCAAAGCGATCGCCCTCCATTCGATACGGCTCGTCAAACGAAAAGACGACGATTGGATAAATCGGTAAGCGATATTTCTGATAGAGCCGCGCGAAATAGTTGAACATTCGCTGCCCAAAATTTGATTCAGCATAGGACTGATGCTCAGTGTGAATCAGGAAGCAGGAATCTTCTCCTCGGAACTTGGCTTGAACAAGCAGATCCGCTTCGTGGCGATCGCCCTCCGTCACGTCGGTAAACACTTCTGTATTCAAGAAAGTGAGGGAATCTGGCTCCAGATAAGCGCTGACCTCCGGCAAAAACAGGTCGATGAATTCCACAAAGAAAGTGGAGAGCAATTCTTTGAATAGGCGATCATGATCAATCATGGAAAGGGCAGGTGGGGCTTGGCGCGACGGGGTTTAGATCTGCGACTTCTTCGAGAAGTCGCAGATCTAAACGCTCATTTTTTGCCTTTTTGGTGCAATTCGGCTTAAGTGCCTTGCTTCACAGTGAATGCATAAGTCCCGATCCTATTGCAGTTTTTGGAGCTATTAGGCAATGATGACTCAACTTTTTTTGGCGATCGCCTCTATTCTCGGCGGCACCTCAGTTGCGGCGGGTGCCTTCGCCTCCCATGCGTTGAAAGAAAAACTGAGCGATCGCGCCCTGGAAATTTTTGAGACTGGGGCACGTTACCAGATGTATCATGCGCTGGCGCTGCTATTGGTGACGCTGTTGCTGCTGCGGGCTGAGACAAATCACTCCCTTTTAACCGCATCGGGAATTGCCTTCATTGCCGGAGTGATAATTTTTCGGGTAGCCTTTATGCCTTGAGCTTTTCTGGGATCAAGTGGCTGGGAGCGATTACGCCGCTGGGAGGGGTTGCCTTTTTGATCGGTTGGGGATGTTTGGCGATCGCATCCTGGGGATTGAAATAAGCGACACCGCCGATCATGCCAGTTGCAGCTTTGCCGTATTGAGGAGAGCGATCGCACAACTTCTCGCCATGATGGAATGAGGGACTGCACTTTCAGATGGGAATTGTAATTCTTTTAGTGCAAGCGTCGCCGCTCACGTCCTAAAAATTAAGAGATACGCAAGCGGGGCGTTCGCACTGACACGAAATTGTGGACATACCTGAAGCAAAGCGAAACCCAATGCCTGCCTCGACTCCTGCCTCGACTCTGTTGGGTTCCGCTTTGCTTCACCCAACCTACGATACATCAATGGTTTTAGGAGTTTTGTCAGTCAACCAAGACTGCTAGACCGCGTTGCAGCGCTCCTGAATAGTTCCACCAAGCTCCTGAATAGTTCCGCCAAGCTCCTGAGTGATCCCACAGCGCTCCTGAATGGTTCCGCCAAGCTCCTGAATGGTTCCGCCAAGCTCCTGAACCATTTTGCATCGCTCCTCAGTGATTCGATTGAGCAGGCAAAACACCTACTTCACAGGAAACTGAAGTTTCCAACTCTTTTGTTGCACATCGCATCAAGGACTAATGACCCAAATGGCAAGTCGTGAATTCCGCCCGTGTTGAAGAGAAACCGATCGTTAGCAATCTCCTTCAGAGAGTGCTAAATTCTGGAAGGAGAACTCAGATAGAGAAACTGAGAGACAGGCAATGGCAAAAATTGTTGTATTTGATGAAGAATCTCGGCAAGCGCTAGAACGAGGCGTAAATGCCCTTGCTGATGCGGTGCGAATCACGCTGGGCCCCAAAGGTCGCAACGTGGTGCTAGAGAAGAAGTATGGCGCACCCCAGATTGTCAACGACGGCATCACGATCGCCAAAGAGATCGAGCTAGAAGATCCGCTAGAGAACACAGGCGCTCAACTGATTCGAGAAGTTGCCTCAAAGACTAAAGATTTGGCGGGTGATGGTACAACGACTGCAACCGTTCTGGCTCAGGCCATGATTCGGGAAGGATTGAAGAATGTCGCAGCGGGAACAAACCCCGTTAGTCTGCGACGCGGCATTGAGAAAACAGTCGCCCAAATTGTTAAAGAAATTGAGGCAGTTGCTAAGCCAATTGAAGGAAATGCGATCGCCCAGGTTGCTGCTGTATCCGCAGGCAGCGATGAAGAAGTCGGCGCGATGATTTCTGAAGCAATGGACAAAGTTGGCAGAGATGGCGTAATTACCGTCGAAGAATCTAAATCTCTGGCAACTGAACTGGAGACCGTTGAGGGAATGCAAATCGACCGGGGCTACATCTCGCCCTACTTTGTCACCGATACAGAGCGAATGATCTGCGAACTTGAGAACGCCCGGATTCTGCTTACCGACAAGAAGATTAGCACCATTCAAGACCTGGTGCCCATCCTGGAGAAGATTGCTCGTTCCGGTCAGCCGCTGCTCATCATTGCAGAAGACGTAGACGGTGAAGCCCTGGCAACGCTGGTTGTCAACCGCTTGCGCGGAGTATTAAACGCGGTCGCGATCAAGGCACCCGGCTTTGGCGAACGCCGCAAAGCGATGCTGCAAGACATCGCCGTCCTCACGGGTGGACAGATGATCTCAGAGGAAATTGGGTTAAGCCTGGATACTGCTAGCCTCGATATGTTAGGCACCGCTCGCAAGCTGACAATCACCAAAGACACCACCACGATTGTCGCTGAAGCTGCTAATAAAGCTGATCTAGACAAGCGCATTGCTCAAATTCGTCAGGAGCTAGGTCGCACTGACTCTGATTACGACAAAGAAAAGCTGCAAGAGCGATTAGCGAAACTGTCTGGTGGCGTTGCCGTGATTAAAGTGGGCGCGGCTACTGAGACCGAACTCAAAGATCGCAAACTGCGAATTGAAGATGCGCTCAACGCTACTAAAGCAGCCGTTGAAGAAGGTATTGTTCCAGGTGGCGGTACAACGCTGATTCACCTGGTGCAGAAAGTGCAGGACTTCAAGAGCAGCCTGAATGTTGAGGAAAGGATCGGGGCAGATATCGTGATCAAAGCCCTGGAAGCACCGCTGCGTCAAATTGCAGACAATGCTGGAGCCGAAGGTTCTGTAATCGTTGAGAAGGTGCGCGACCTGGACTTCAACGTTGGCTACAACGCTTTGACAGGTGAATTTGAAGACCTGATTGCAGCCGGAATCATTGACCCCGCAAAGGTAGTGCGTTCTGCGCTGCAAGATGCTGGCTCGGTCGCTAGCATGGTCATCACTACTGAAGCGCTCGTCGTCGAAAAACCAGAACCCAAGTCTGCGGCTCCTGCTGATGGCGGCATGGGTGGCATGGGCGGTATGGGCGGTATGGGCGGTATGGGCGGTATGGGCATGATGTAATGCTGCGATCGCCACTCACCAACTGACACACAAAAGCCACACAGGGGGCTTTTGTGTAATACCGTTTTTATAAAGACGAGCTACATACAAACGCAGTAACGGAAGATGATCGAGACGGCGATCGCAAAACCAACTCCTGCAAAGAAAACGCTGTTAATTCCCCCCATTGCAAAAGCGAGTCCCATCATTACTGGACCTAGCGTTTGACCGATGCCAAAAAAAGTGCCGTTAACGGACATCACCGATGCCAAATATTGTCGAGGCGATAGCTCTGCTAG
>JAAUTN010000009.1 GCA_012031415.1 Leptolyngbyaceae cyanobacterium SM1_4_3
TTATTTTTGGTTGATTTTGCGGAGATACTTTGCTGAAAAATCTGGGCAAATTCAACTTGTCGTGTTTAGAGAAAAAACGAATGGCAAGACAAAAAAAGAACCTCCCCCCGTATTGGAAAAAGCTGAACGGCGGGCAGCAGGTATGAAGTCGCTGAAAGTAGAGTTGAACTTTGGTAACTCGCGATCGCTCACCAATTTCCTGGAGGCGATCGAGGAGATGCGTGAAAAGCAGGATGCCTACAATCAGCTTCTGTCCAGCGTTGACACAGCCTATGTGGAGATGCTGGAGTTTGAGAAGGCCCTGGCAGATTTGACCGATCATATGCTGCTAGATATTGCGTCTCGCTTTGGGCGCAACAGCAGTGAGTATGAAGCGGCAGGCGGAGTGCGGAAGAGTGAGCAAATTCGTCGTCGCTCTCGCGGCAAAAGAAACAACCGTGAGACAGAGGTTCAGGACTAAAAACTCAATTACACTCGTTGCCAAGCTCCAGCTTGGCAATGCAAGTAGGGAAGCTAGAGCTTCCCTTTACTTGTTTCTCTTGACACGTAGCAGGAGTTTGAATCGGGCAACCTGATTTTTAGGGTCGCCCCTTCAACCAGCCAAACACATCTTTGACAGTAAGAGTCAACTCTACCCCGGTTAAAACAGGAAGAACATCCACTTCTACTAACTCAGTGGGAAGCTGATCGGGACGAAAGGCTAGAATGACTCGTTCTTCGGGGTCAATTAGCCAGCCTAGCTGAGAACCATGCTTGAGACAGTGCAAGATATTACGAATGACCTTTGTCGTTTTCTGCTCCGGCGAAAGAATATCTACAGTCCAATCAGGAGGCTGGTTAAATACATTGTCGATTTCCCCTGCTGAGTCAAAGGGAATCCGTTCCCAGGCAAATACAGCCGCATCAGGCACAATCGACCTGCCTTCAAATGTACAGCGCAATTCTGGAAGTGCCATCGCAATTCGGGCTTCTTCCGCAACAGCATTCACAGCATCACAGAACTTCAACTGTAGGCGAGAATGTTTTCCCTGGGGCATGGGCTTTTGTTCGACGCGACCCTCGATAAACTCGCTAGCAGGCTTTGTTTCTGGCAGCTTTAGGAACTCCTTGAGAGTCATCGTTGGGGAATTCACAACACCTGTCATCTGACCTTCTCCTGAGTAGGAATAGGGGCATTGCTGATTTAATCTATGAATTTATGGAGCGCGCTTGCGCGGCTCCCAACAAAAATTTCATAGCCGGATTAAGCAACGCCGGAATAGGAATTGAGGCTGTAACCCAGGTTATAACAAAAGGTTTGAGAAAATCTACTGAATTGAATGGCAACAGCTAAAAAACACTGGGTTTGTTGGGCTTTTGAATGTCATGGGTCATCACCTCCAGACCAAATAGCTGTTACACTTCCTGATAAGGTTACAGTAGTCTCAGAAAAGCCGTTTGAGAAGTTTATCATTCCAGACTTTTCCCTTTGAAATGCTGTTAACGAAATGAATCCAACTGAGATGAACCCCAATGGCACAACTGGAACAATTTCGGTAACTGTGCTGCTTCAGGATAATGGACAGTACCTTTGTCAGACATCAACTGATTTGGGCGATCGCCCTAGTGACAACATCCGTTGCTACGGTCAAACACAAGAACACGCCATTGCGATCGCCCTAGAAAAGTTAGCAGATCACTATCGCCAACTTGCTGAGGAGCGTCAAAATTTGGATTGGGATGCAGTAGAGCGAACTGAGACCGGAGAACCCATTCTGAATCGTTATCATGTGATCCTGCATTATGAACGCACTGGTGATGCAGAATCAAAGTTTGAAGCGATGCACGATACGATAATGGGAAATACAGTGGTTGAAAATGCAAAGATTACTGTAATTGAAGTTGCGGCTCATTTGCCAATTGACCCGCTCACTCGATCGTGGGGTTAAGTCAGGCAAGCTGTGCGCCGCAAAATTCAGGTTGAGGCTTTGTCTGACTCTAACCGCCTCAAATGCTGCTCACCCCAGTTGCAGAGTTTTTGCAAAACTGGTTCCAAGCTTCTGCCGTATTCTGTAAACGAGTACTCCACTTTGGGGGGAACTTCTGAAAGAACAGTGCGATGAACAATTTCATCGTTCTCTAACTCCCGCAACTGCTGAATCAACATCTTCTCAGAAATTTCGGGAATAAGTCGCTTAAGTTCACTGTAGCGTCTGGTGTAATCCTTCAGGTGCCACAAAATAAGCAGTTTCCACTTTCCTCCTAAGACTTTCAGTGTTGCTTGTACAAACGCCGTTCCTTCTGTTTGCTCCTGCATGAATACTCTCCGCTGTAATGCTGACAGACACTTACAAAAAAGTAAGTACTTCCGAAAAAGTTAGTGGAAGTATACCCTTGATGGAGAGTGATTGTCAGTTAGTCCGAGGAAATCTTCGCTATGCCAGTGGAAGGAAAAGTTGCCATCGTCACGGGTTCGTCACGGGGAATTGGACGGGCGATTGCCCAGCGGCTAGGAAAAGACGGGGCAAACGTAGTTGTCACCTACAGCGGCAACCGAGATAAGGCAGAAGAGGTTGTTTCAACCATTGAAGCAAGTGGCGCAAAGGCAACAGCAATTCAGGTGGATATGAGGGAACTTGAGGATGTTCGGAGTCTTTTTCAGAAGGCGATCGAACACTTTAGTAAGGTAGATATTCTAGTCAACAATGCGGCTGGAAAAAACATCTTTAAGCCCACTGCTGAGATGACGGTTGAAGAGTATGACAGTATGTTTAATATTACTCGTGGAGTGTACTTTGCGCTTCAGCAGGCGGCCCATTTCCTGTCTAATAACGGTCGAATTGTTAGCATCTCCACTAGCGGCACGGTGATGGCAATTCCTGCTGGAGGTGCGTATGCTGGGGCTAAAGCTGCGATTGAACAATTTAGTGCTGGACTGGCGAAGGAACTCGGCGCAAGGGGCATCACGGTTAATACAGTTTCTCCTGGTGTCACAAACACTGATGGTCTTGTTTTAGATCAAGCACAAGTGGATCAGCTAGTTACTCAAACTCCGTTAGGACGACTGGGGCAGCCGATTGACGTAGCTGATGCGGTAGCGATGCTACTGTCGGATGATGCCCGCTGGATTACTGGACAACATATTCGAGCTAATGGTGGGATTGTCTAGAAGTGCCTCCTGTAAGGGCGAACGGCCGTTCGCCCCTACGAGAATTCATCCCTTCAATAGCAACGCCTGCATTTGCGTAGGGTGTGTTAGCGCAGCGTAACGCATCATCTCTGAAATTCGATGCGTTACTGTACATTTTGTGGGATGGGCATCTTGCCCGTCCGGGCGGGTGAGACACCCACCCCACAGGTTATTTAATCCATGATCCTTGGTTGAAATGGATTTCCTCACCCCACAAGTTTTAGCATGACGGAAACTAACCCCAAAAAGGTTAAAAACCCAATCGCATCCAGTGTAGTCGTGAGTAGCGGGCCACTAATCAAAGCGGGATCAAGGTTTAACCGCTTGAGTCCCATTGGTAGCAGGGTTCCGGCGGTGGCGGCGACAAATACATTAATCACCATAACGAAGCCTGCGACTGCACCCACCCAGCGTTCTTCAGGGGTAGACCAGATGAGTGATAAAACTGCCAGAGTAAAACCTAATGCTAGAGCGGTTCCCAGCCCTGCCAACAGTTCTTTGCGAAGGATGCGGAGGGTGTCTTTAGGCGTGACTTCACCAATTCCTAAGCCGCGCACGGTGACAGAGAGTGCTTGAATGGCAACGTTGCCACTGGTGTTAGAGAGGATGGGCATGATCACGGCCAGCACGGGCACTACGGAGATTACCTGTTGAAAGGGGGCGATCGCACTAGCCGCGCCGATGTATAGCCCAATGTTGCCGAGTAGCCAGGGCAGGCGTTTGCGAATCGTGACTGCGGGAGGAGAGAGGGCAGCTTCATCACCACTCACGCCCGCGAGCTTTTGGATATCTTCGGTGGCTTCCTCTTCGAGAATGTCGATTACGTCGTCAATGGTGATAATGCCGACCAGACGGTCTTCCCGGTCAACGACGGGCAGCGCCAGCAGGTCATAGCGCTTCATCAGTTGCGCTACTTCCTCTTGAGGCATCGTAGTGTAAGCTTTGATGACGCGATCGCTAGCCAAGTCTTGAATTCGCGCATCAGGGATGGAAAACAAAAGCTGCCGCAGTGACACCACCCGCACTAGCCGCCGCTCATCGTCTGTCACGTAGGCGTAGTAAACCGTTTCCTTGTCCTGGTCAGACTGGCGAATTTTTCTCAGCGCCTCACCCACCGTTAAGCCCTGCCGCAGCCGCACATATTCGGTGGTCATCACCCGTCCGGCGGTGCCTTCGGGATAGCCAAGAATGGTGGCGGTTGCCTGTCGTTCTCCCGAACTCATCTGCGCCAATAGCCGTCGCACGACTCTAGCAGGCAGTTCGTCAAATAGTTCTGCCCGGTCGTCAGGGCGCATTGCCTCAATGATTTGATGTACCTGCACGTCCTGAAGTGAGCTAATCAGAGATTCCTGCACCTCTGGCGGCAGGTACTCAAACACCTCAGTTGCTTGAATTTTGCTGAGCAAACGAAAGGCGATCGCTTGTCGCTCTGGGGGAAGCTCTTTAATGTAATCGCCCACATCCACAGCGGGCAAATAATTTAGCTCTAGCTTGAGCCGATTGAAATCTTGAATATCCAGCAGCGTATCGCGAGCGTCCTGAGTGAGCATGACACAACCTCCTAAGCCTCCCCCGCGCAGGGAGACTTAGCTCACCAGGCTAGGGGAGATGAACAATAGTACTGAAGGATGGACTTCGGTCCATAAAATTGATTAACTCAGCATCAATGCCAGACAAGGCATTGCTAATTCTTATGTTACTTCCTCAAATACCCAAACTGGTAGCCCTCATCCGGCAGAAGTTGTTTGACTCTGCCTCTAGTACTTTAAAGAAGTGGTGAATTTTAATTCTGATGGAGCAACGCAAACCGGAAAGAAGCAAACTTTCGACCGTTCAGCAGACACAATCGATGATTGTTTTGAGTGATTAGATTTCAAAACACTGCGTTCTGCCTTAGTACTAGCGATCGCCATAGCGCTCAGATCTGCGACTTCTTCAAGAAGTCGCAGATCTTGCTGGAACTGGAAAACCAGAGAAAACGAGTGTTGTATCAGAAGTACTAACGGGTGACTTGCCAGACCTTAATGGTGCCATCGTAGTTTACACCTGCCAGGATTTCACCATTGGGGCTAAAGCTGAGAGAGGCGGCTGTTTCTCCTTCTCGAACGGGTTCCTCTGCCAGGGTTTGAATCAATTCACCCGTTGTTGGGTTCCATACGTTGACGGTGCTATCTAAATCGCTGGTGGCTAAAATCTTCCCGTTGGGGCTGTATTGCAGTGAGAAAACCGTTGATTCATGTCCGGTTAGAGTGTGCAGAAGCTCACCTTCTCGATTCCACAGTTTAACGGTGTTGTCAGAACTGCCGCTTGCCAGCGTCTCACCATCGGGGCTAAAGGTGAGTGAATGAATCGGGTACTCATGATCGGTTGGAAAGGTGAGAATGAGTTCTGCTGTTTCCAGGTTCCAGAGTTTGATGATTTTGTCTAATCCAGTGGTAGCGAGTGTTTTCCCATCATTGCTCAGAGCAATTCTGGAGCGCCTACCAGGAACCTCCACAGGGCGATCGCTTCCTTCAATTACAATCGCCTCATGTCCTGCATTAAAGCTTTGCACCACCTGCTGACTCTCGACCGTCCATACTTGCACGGTCTGATCGTCTGGATTGGCGGTAATCAGCGTTTGTCCATCCTGGCTCAGAATGAGTAATTCGGTGAAATAGCCAATGTCGGGTAGGGCTTGAAGCGGTTCTTCCGTTTCCAGGTTCCAAAGCTGAATGTTGTGATGGCGATCGCTCACCACCAGCGTTTGACGATCATCCCCTATCGTCACCACTGACATTTCATCAAACAGTCCAGGGATTGTAGAAGTGAGTTCGCCTGACTGCAAATCCCACACTCTCACTTCACCGTCATAGGACCCTTGATCATTCGGTTCGCTGCCGCTCATGCCAGCGCTAATCAAGGATAAACCGTCCTCGCTAATGGTTATAGAACGTACATCAATCAAACGGCTATCGGAGTGACCCGGTAAGATGTGCAGCAGTTGTGCCTCTTGCCAGTTTGCCGCCGTGACGGTAGCTGCTATATTTTGATTGCTTTGCGCGGTTATAATTGGCAGTGCAGCTTGCAGTGGCGATCGCCACACCCACTAAACTGGTCACGAGGAAGGGCGATCGCTTAAAAATTTGTCCTATCATTATTTCAAACTCGGAACTCGTACTATTCTTTAAGAATCACGAGTAAGGATTGATGTTTCGGTCTGCCAACTGAACGTTGCGAAACTTTTTATAAAAACTGTGTTGAAGGATTAGCTATGGATGCGCTTACGCTGAATCTACGTCCTGTTCTCGAACTCACTGACGAACAGTTCGAGAAACTTGCAGTTGCCAATCGTGACTTGCGGCTGGAGCGCACTGCTAAAGGAGAACTAATCGTTATGCCACCCACTGGAGGAAGTACGGGCAAGCGCAATGCTAACCTAACTTTTCAGGTACAGGCTTGGAGTAATCAACATCCTCTCGGCGTTGTTTTTGACTCTTCAACAGCCTTTAGATTACAAAATGGAGCAACCCGTTCTCCAGATGTTTCCTGGATCAGGCAATCTCGTTGGGACAGCTTGCCTCCAGAACAGCAAGAGCGCTTTCCCCCAATTTGTCCAGATTTCGTCGTTGAGCTACGTTCCCGCACCGATGGTTTGAAGGATTTGCAAAATAAGATGCAGGAATATCTGGAGAATGGGGCGCAGCTTGGCTGGTTGATTGATCCGCAAACAAAACAAGTGGAAGTTTATCGGGTGGGGCGATCGCCAGAAGTTTTACAGTCCCCTATGCAGCTTTCAGGAGAAAATATGCTGCCCGGATTCACCTTAGATTTGAAACCAATTTTTGATTAGGTGCAGTTCAACATTAGTAAGACAAAGTTTGACAAAAGTGCAGAACGAGTCTACTTCTCGCTGATTTTGAACTGACCCACGCTTTGCTGTAGCGCCTGAGCGACCTTGCGAAGCTGGTCAAAGGAAGAGGAGACGTGGTTGGCTTCGTCTGAAGTTTTGTTGGCGATCGCTGCTACATCCTGCATCGTTTCCGTCACCGTCTCAGCAGCGTGAGACTGCATCACTGCCGCCTGCACGATCGCCTTAACCAGGTCGCTAATTTGCTCACTCGCAGCGGTAATTTTGTTGAGGCTGTGGCGTGTTTCGTCAACCAGTTGAGTTCCGAGAACTACCTGTTTGGCTCCAATTTCCATTGCTGTTGCCACCTCTTGAGTTCCGGTTTGAATGCCAGCGACCAGCGATCGAATTTCCTTCGTTGCAAGTTCAGACTGTTGGGCTAGCGCCTGCACTTCCTTAGCGATGACCGCAAATCCGGTTCCATCTTTGCCTGCCCTGGATGCCTCAATGGAAGCATTTAGGGCCAGCATATTGGTTTGGTCGGCAAAGCTGCTGATTAGCCCGACGACAGTAGAGATTTCTTGGGAGGCTTCGCCCAGTTGCCTCACTTTTTGCGAAGTTTCTTCTGCCGTTGTTTGAATGGCTTGAATTCCTGCGACGGTGCGATTCATCGCGGCATCTCCTTCCTCTACGGTTTGTGCCGCCTGTTTGACAGCGGACTCAGCGGCTTCGGCATTGGCGACCGCTGCCCGAACGATGTCCGTCATTTCTCTAATTTGAGATAGGGCTGTGGCAACTTCTTCCGCCTGTCTTAGGGACTCTGCGGAGAGCGATCGCACCGAAGTCTCATTCTCATCGGTAGTAAATACAACCTGATTTGCGGCTTCTCGCACCTGAAGCAAGATCTTCCGCAAGTTATCCACCGTCGCGTTATAGGAATCAGCAATGGTGCCAATTTCATCTGGAGTCACCTTTGCCCGAATAGTAAGATCTCCTCGGCTAATTGGATCTACCTCTTGCAATAGTTCCAGCGCTCGCCTTTGCAGATCATCCTTACTCTGACGCTGCTCTTCCGCTAGCTGTCTCGTTTCTTCCAACAGCACAAATCGGTCGATAATCAGTCCCAAGTAATTTGAAAGCTGTTTAAGGAACTCAATCTCTGAAGAGTTCCAGTCGTAAGTTGCGGTACATTGGTCTGCGATCAAAATACCTGAAAGCTGATCGTTACCCAGCACGGGACTGATCAAATGAGCTTTAACATCCTGCGCCTTCAGCCAGCTTAGATAGTCCAGCGGTAGTCCTGCATCAGCGATTTGATTAATTGGAAAAACATATCCACTTTGGCAATCGTTCAACAGTGCCTCTGGAAACTGAAAGTTCCTAACTGCCTGTGACGCAGCAGCCCACTCTGGAGCGCTAGACTCTGCTTCGATGTAACTGCTGCCATCAGAATTGAGGCGGTAAAATACCAGACGGTCTATGTTCAGCGCAACGCGAGCCTCCTGCACGGCCCGGTCAAACACCGCGCTCAGTTCTTGGCGGTTGGATGTTTTGGCTCCAGTGATGTTAGTTAACAGCCGCAATTGCTCAGATTCCTGACGCAGCCGTTCCTCGCTCAAGCGGCTGGTCATTCGGCTTAATTCTTGAGACAAAATGCCGATTTCGTCCTGACGATCTTCAGCCACCGCCAAACTTCCTACTGACCGCCCTGCCGCAATTTCACCTGCAAGCTGGGTCAACCGCCGAATCGGACTGGAAAAAGAAGCCGCAACCGGAAAAGATAAGATTCCTGCCAGCAGCCACATTCCTCCCCCAATTCCATAGGAAATCAACTGTTGCTGTCGCAGGTCGGTGGTTGCTGCTGCTAAAGGCCTGGCTACAAGGGTCATGCCAATGGGTCTTGCCGAATTGGGCTGAAGTAAGGCCTGATGGTCATAAAGCGGTCTGTAGTGCGCCAGATAAACCTGTCCGTCAATCGTCATCTCATCGACCAGCGGTTCTCCCTGTTCCAGGACTGCTGCTTTTACTGCTTCGTCAGCCTGGGCCTCAATTTCGGCTTCATAGGCTGGGTCGTTGATCATGACCAGATCGGTTGTGGTGAAGGCCGCAGAAATTGGAACCCCATAACCTTCTGAGAATTGTGCGGCAATGTCGTTGTGGTTGTTTAGAAACGACCCGGTGATGGCTAGCCCAACCCGCTGCCCATTGACTTCAACGGGCTGTACCGAGACGCTAATGATTCCTGCGGGTGCATCTGCGCTTTGGGGCGTGTTGGAGCCTAGCTGCGCCTGCAAGTCTAGCCGTTCTAACTGCCCGCTGGTAAAGGGTTCTATACCAGATAGAGGTTTTCCAGAACTCAGCACCTCGCGCACGATTGGAATATTGGTCAAAGCAGTTCCCAGTGGGGGAGACACGGGGCGATAGACGGATTTGAACCCCTCGTCGGAGGCTGAGGCACTCAGATCGATAACTTGAATGTCTTCAGCTACAATCTGACCTGAGTTATCGGTCAGAATTTGGAAGCTGGCGTGGGTTTCAGAGGAATCGTTAGAAGCGTTGTCGATCGCCAGAGCCTCTGTAAGCAGTGTTTGGTTCTGCTGTACCTCTTCTGGGTTGCTGAGATTGATGTTTGTTGCTTTTACCAGCTTTGCCAGGTTGATCGCCTTTTCTTCACTCGAAAGCTGACTCCAGATTACATATTCATCTGTAAAGCCTTGTCCTTCCCCTTCTAAGGTGGCGCTGAAGTCGGCGATCGCCCGATTCTTATTAATCGCGACAAGCGCCTGCGTTACAACAATCAGAGGAATGGCTGCACTTCCTACCAGCAGAATCAGAAGCTTACGCCGAAGGCTCCAGTTAGACCAAAGACTTTTCAGCCGTGTTGCACCGGACTTCTGCGGTGAGGAAAAACGGGGCTGATCGGCTGTTGCTGGATGGAGGTCAAGCGCAGTGGAGGGATGAAAGTTTGAGGTGGGGCGAATCATGGAGTCAGTTTCCTGTTCTGAAAGTTGAGAGAATCAGGAAGATGCTTACCCTACAAATAACCCTGGTAGAAGAAAATTCGGCGCAGCGCGGTCAATCAAAAAAACTGTCAACCACAATATAGCAGTCCTGAACAGCCAGCATAATCATGACATATCCCTCGCTTTGTTAACCTGGGCTTTATGGAATTGTTTGACCAGCAGCGCCAGCAGCTTATAGAAACCGAAGCGCCCTTAGCCGCCCGGATGCGTCCCCGGACGCTGGATCAGTTTGTCGGGCAAGATCACATCATTGGGCAGGGGCGACTGCTGCGACGGGCGATTCAGGCAGACCAGCTTTCGTCACTCATTTTCTATGGCCCACCAGGAACGGGAAAGACGACTCTAGCACGAATTATTGCCAACACGACTGAGGCGCACTTTATCTCAATCAACGCAGTGCTGGCAGGGGTCAAGGAAATTCGAGAGGCGATCGCCACTGCCCAAGAGAAACGAGGAATGTATGCTCAAAAAACAATTCTATTTGTGGATGAGGTACACCGCTTTAATAAGTCGCAGCAGGATGCGCTGTTGCCCTGGGTGGAAAACGGCACGGTGACTTTGATTGGCGCAACTACAGAAAATCCTTACTTTGAAGTGAACAAGGCACTGGTGAGCCGATCGCGCATTTTTCAACTGAAGTCGCTGGATCAGAATGACTTGAAGCAAGTAGTGATGCAGGCATTGCAGGATGGCGATCGCGGCTACGGCAAACTGACGATTCAGCTTCACCCGGATGCGCTCGACCACCTGGTTAACGTGGCGAATGGCGATGCCCGCGCCCTGCTGAATGCATTGGAACTGGCAGTTGAAACCACACCTGCCGATGAGAATGGCGTGATTCACATTAGCCTGTCGGTGGCGGAGGAGTCGATTCAGCAGCGGGCAGTCCTGTATGACAAAGAAGGAGATGCTCACTTTGATACAATCAGCGCTTTCATTAAAAGCCTGCGCGGTTCAGATCCAGATGCAGCGCTGTATTGGTTAGCACGAATGGTGTATGCCGGAGAAGATCCGCGCTTTATCTTTCGGCGAATGTTAATTCTTGCCAGTGAAGACGTGGGATTGGCAGCCCCGGATGCAGTGGCGATCGTCAATGCCTGCGCTCAGGCATTTGACCGGGTAGGAATGCCCGAAGGACGCTATCCGCTGGCTCAAGCCGCGCTCTACCTGGCAACGGTGCCCAAATCCAATAGCGTCATGGGTTTTTTGATGCCCTCGCGGCCGTTGAGCGAGAGCGAGAAGAGGATGTGCCGCTGCACTTGCGAGACGCAAACCGGGATAAACACAGTTTTGGGCATGGTTCCGGCTACCTTTATCCACACTCTTATCGAGAGCATTGGGTAGCGCAGCAGTATTTGCCCAACAGTTTACAGGGACAGGTGTTTTACCAGCCTTCTGACCAGGGCTATGAGGAAGCAATTCAGCAGCAGGTCGCCCGACGACGGGAAGAACAGCTTGCCTCGCTGGTAGAAGGAATTGGCGTGGCATTACCCGAAGTTCTCACGTTTGGCCCTACAAATTCTGCCCAAGATCGTTGGTTACAGCGGACCTTGAGCCAAGTGGGGGAACAGTTAGGATGGGTGCGCGATCGCCTCTTTTCCCTTGCCCAACCCCAACGCCATCATCTGATTCTAGACCTGAACGCAGGCAGCGGTTTACTCACCTGGGAGGCACTACGCCGAGTGCCTGAAGGCGGTGTATATGCCTGCGTTCGCACCATTAACGATGCCGAAGCATTAAGAGAACAAGCAGCCGTTTTACCAGAACTCTCACGCCCAATCGTGCTGCAATCCTCATTAGCAGACCTACCCAGTGCGTTAGCGGAATATCCTAATATTCAGTTTGATCACATGATTGGACGTAATGCCCTTTTGCAGGAAGGCGATCGCCCTTTATCCTTAACTCGTTGGTGAAACTACTTCACCCGAATAAGGCACTCACTTTAGCAGAAACAATTCCCCGTCACACTCAACGACTCTATCAACTCCTGGAACCCGAACGATTCAGCAAAAAACTGTTGAATCGGCTGATTGAAGCAGAAGAAAGCATCTACACCAACCCGTCTGATCCAATGGTGAATTGGGATGTGGATGAGTTGCGATCGCTCTTTCACACCGCAAATCTAACCGTTGACATCCAGGTTGAACATACCCAGACCGAAATTCGCATCACGTCTCACCTATTGGAACGCTGGTTTCAACCTGGAGAATCGCGCCCTAGCTATGCAGATCACCTTTCTAACTCTCTAAGTGAATCTGAAGTGAGAACCGTGCGTGAGTTATTTATGAAATACTTGCTCAATCAAGTGATTAAGTGGGAAGGGGCGATCGCCTTCATTCAAGCCAGTTATTGAGCTTCTGGTGTAGCCAGAGTTAAGCTCAATACAGTCGCTAATGCCTCAGAAATTGCGGCGATTTCTGTGTTAGTGAGTTTGCCTAGCAGTCGAATTAGTCTTGTTTCTGATACTGAACGGATTTGAAATGTGTCTACGGCTGAAGATTTACTCAAACCATTCTCAGAACTGGGTTCAAGTTTTACCATCCACGGCCTTGTTGCATATCTTTCTTTCCAATCTGTGATCGGAACAATGATTTTGAGCGGTAAGATCCCAACCGCGTCGTCGTTAACAATTACCGTTGGACGTGTCTTACTAATCTCTGTTCCTACAGTTGGATCTAATCTTACAACCCAAATTTCGCCTCTATTCATAGACAGCTAAATAAGTGTCAACAATCGTCAGCTTCGTCATCGTAAAAATTTTCTCCATCCAGTTCGCCAAAAGCAATCAGATCGCTGCCTGGAGTATAATCTGAAACTGCCCCTAGAGCAGCCAATTTAAGCTGTTGCCTGATTTCATCTTTTGAAAGAGAAGACTCTTCTCGAATCAGACGAAGTGCTGCTTCAGCAATAGTTAGGCGATCGCTAACTGGCAACTGTGGAAGTGCTTGTAAAATTTCTGTAGTATTCATCGTTCTTCTTAAGGTTATACGAAATATAACAGATGAACTTTACTCAAGTATCACCGCTTTTACTCCTAGTTTCCACGCTTACTCTTCTCGAATCAGACGAAGTGCTGCTTCAGCAGTGGCTAAGCAATGACTTATCATAGTAAAGCATCTCATCCGCAGTGAATTAGAGGCAATGTCACTCATGGTGCAGCAACTGTCATCAGAACAACAGCCCTCAGAGAAGCAACTTTCAGACAGGCAGCCAGAGAAACAGCCTGTGATTTATCCTGAGAGCGATGGTCAACCGATGGCAGACAACACAAAACAGTTTCGCTGGATTGTCACCATCAAAGAAAATCTAGAGCGACTGTTTGCGGCAGACGCGATGGTTTTTGTGGCAGGTGATTTGCTCTGGTATCCGGTTGAGGGCAATAACGCAATTTGTCAGGCCCCGGATGCAATGGTGGCGTTTGGTCGTCCTAAGGGCGATCGCGGCTCCTATCAGCAATGGCGCGAGGAGGGCATTGCGCCTCAGGTTGTGTTTGAAATTCTCTCCCCCAGCAATCGTCTCAAGGAGATGTCTAAAAAGCTCAAATTTTATGAGCAATACGGGGTTGAGGAATATTACATCTACGACCCTGATGGGATTGACTTTGCAGGTTGGCTGCGAACGGGTAATGCGTTTGAGGTGATCGAAGACCCTTCTGATTGGGTCAGTCCACGTTTGGGCATTCGGTTTGTGTTGCAGCCAGACACTTTAGAAATCTATCGACCGGATGGCGATCGCTTCCTCACCCACGTCGAATTAGGACAACTGTGGGAGCAAGAACGCCAGCGGGCAGAAACAGCGATCGCCCAGCTAGAGCAAGAGCGGCTTCAGCGACAGCAGGAACAAGAGCGCTATCAGGCATTGCTCAATCATCTGCGGCAGCAGGGCATTGAACCACCCACGCTTGAATAAGTCCCCCCACCGACGAGACTAATTTAATTTTTGTGTAAATGCAGGCACTCTACCCGTATTTACACAAAAAACTGAACACACTCTACCGACAGCCCAAAGATTCTCGTGTGTCTACACCTGTCACCGGATTAGAGCCGCTAGCCATCTCACAGAGAGACAGCACTTGATCTCGGTCGAGCAGCGCGAAGCTAAAGTCAGCCCCTGTGACCTTTGCGCCTCGGAAATTTGACTTGAGCATCAGGGCAGAGTCAAGGATTGCGTCACTCAAATCAGCCCCCGCAAAATCGGTGATGTAGGCAATGCCATCGCTGAAGTTTGCGCCGTGAAAATTGGCGCTATTCAATGCAGAGCCGTTAAACACCGCGCCCCGCAAATCGGCATTGCTAAAATTCGCTTCTTTCAAGTTGGCGTTGCTGAATTCTGCTTGCAGTAGAGTCTGACCTGAATAGTCTTTAACGCTGGCATCGGCATCATCATAAGCTCGAATTGCTGCGGAACTGGCAGCCACGGCAGGCATCGGCAGCATGACTAATAGGGCTGCAATCAAAACTAATAGAGTCAAGACAAATTTAGGAAGCTGTAAACGCATGGCAGGTAGAATAATGCAGCAAGTGGCTTCATTAAAATTAACATTTGATGGGTCACTTGCGCTTTCTGCAAATATGACTGTACTCCTACAGCTTAGAACGAGCAGGAGCGCCTAATTTTGCTGTCCTGGGTGAGAGGGTTCCAGAATTTCGCCCACTACTTCTTGGGGTGCGTAAGCAGGTGGATAAGGCGTTGATACTCGATCTTTTGAACCGTTTGCAACCGCGCCCAAAACCGACACGCCAGCAACCTTCAAGTCTTCTAAAGCCTGTTCTAATTGCGATCGCTTCAGCTTTCCGAGACGGGAAACAAGGACCATGCCATCGGCGCGGGCCGTTAACAGCAGCGCATCTGCGTAGCCCACCAGCGGTGGCGTATCATAAATCACTAAGTCGAATGTTTTGTGGAATTCCTCCATCAGGCTTTGCATTCGGCGTGAAGCAAAGAACTTGGGTGGATCAGGGGGAGCCGAACCCGCCGTCAGGACAAACAGGTAATCTTCCTTCGACAATCGCTGAATTGCTTGATAGGGCGTAACGCTAGCAGAAATCAAGTCAGTTAAGCCTCGCGTATTGTTCACACCCAGATGCCCGTGCAGGCTGGGACGGCGCAGATCTGTATCCACTAACAGAACTCGTTGCCCCATTGTGGCTGCTGCTCGGGCCAGGAAGATTGCCACTGTAGATTTGCCGCTGTTAGGGACAGCAGAACCGATAACTAGCGATCGCACCGGAGCATCAGGATTGAGCAGCCGAATATTAGTCCACAGGGAGCGAAACGCCTCCACAAAAGCCGGATCAAGCGGACGATGCCCATTGCCATTGCTTATTGCGCCTTGACTCATTTGCAACGAGCGAGCAATTACGTTTGCTGTACTAGCCGAATCTTCAAGCTCTTCATAATAGGGAATAACTCCCAAAATGGGCAGCTTGGTGACATCTTTAATTTGCTTAGGTGTATAGAGAAAATCACTCAGTTTGTCGAGCAATAAAGCCGTGCCAATGCCGATGAGTAAACCTAAAACGATGCCTAGAGCTGCGTTGCGAGTGACGCTTGCCGAGACGGGGCTGGGTTCACCAGGTGGGGTCAACACCTCCCAGGGAATTTCTTCCTGGGCAGCGTCAATGCGTAAAGCCTCTCGCTGCGATAAAAATAAGTTTAAGTTGTCTGTCGCGATTTGCAACTCTCGCTGAATGTCAGTGTATTGGCGGCTCACCTCAGACAATTCATCAATTCTTGAGTTGATGTTGCCAATCGACCGCTCTAACGCTTGACTGCGGGTTTCAAGTTCACGAATTTGGCTAGCAACCTGTTCTAGGACCCGCTGTCCTTCTTGGCGCAACAGTGGATAAAGGCTCTCTCGCTGATCGGCTAGCACCTGCATCTCTCGGCTATTTTCCCGAAACAGGGCTGAGCCTTGAGCCATTTGGCTATTCACATCTAAAATCAGATCTAGCAGCCTTTGGTAGCGGGCATTTTGAGTCAAGGCAGACGAGGCACCTGCTTCAGCCGACTGAGCCAGTTCTCCTTCCAGTTCTGCATAGAGCGATCGCGCCTGCCGTAGCTCTAGTTGAGTTTCTAACTGTTGACTCGTAAATGTACTGGTTTGACCCGACAGTTCACCTCCCTTGGACTCAGGGTCAATCAGATTATTCTCCTGCCGCAAAACCTGTAGCCTTTGCTGTTGCTCATTGACCTGCTCCTGCAAAGGGTTAAGTTGAGACTCAATGAACTCTAATCCTACGCGAATATCTGCCTGACGTTCTTTCAGGCTGTATTCTAAATAAGCCTCAGAAATTGCATCTAAAGCAGTTCTAACTAATTCACGGTCGGGATGCTGGTAGCTAACCACCAGGATGTCTTTTGCATCAACCGAAATACCCAAACTACTGACAAAATCACCATAAGTCATGCCGGGGTACTGAGATTGAAGCTCTTCAACAACTGGAGTAATAATTCCGGGGCTTTGCAAAACTTTTAGCTGAGTTTCAGTCAAAACCGGTTGCTGAGTGGGCTGTTGTTCTTCTCTCCTACGACTCAAAGAGTCGGGGTTAGAAGATACAACCTCCGTTTCAACGCTCACCGGTCGAGCCAAAATCTCCATGCTCGACTGATAAATAGGGGTATCAGTCAGGGCTTTGAATACGGCAGCAGCAGTGATTGTAGCAGTAATGCCTAAAATCAGAAAGGCTTTACGACGAATAGCGGCTACTGTTTGACCAAGATCTAGCCCTCCTTCATCTCCTTCATCTGCATAAACAGCATCAACTGGAAGTACCCGTTGAGAATATTGGTCAGCCTTCATCTTTGCCCCCGCAGGTTAGTGAATCGTATCGCTAGTGGTAGACTTGAAACCGCATCAATAAGCTTCTTGCATGAATCCTATTTAGGTGTTTAGGAGCGTGAATTATCGTGCGGCTGAGCCGCGCAATAATTCACGCAAGAGGTTAATCAAGTATTCTGAATGGAGCGCTGAGAATGGAGAAAAACCGATCCAGAGGAGTCAGGATAGTTCCTAATGTATCCGAGATGCTAGCCAAATTAGACCGCCCTACAATTACAACATCGTTATTTTGCAGAATCGGGTTCTGTTCACTAATTCCCTCAGCAAAGTCAATAGGAATGCGCTCTTCTATAACGGTTCCATCAGGATTAAGTCGCACAAGCCGCACGGTTCCTCTACGGGCACGAGTGTTAAACCCGCCAGCCGAAAGAATGGCTTGATTCATTGGGGTGTTAGGCGGAATTTCGACTACTCCTGCCTCAATGACTTCACCCACTACCGTTACTCTAATGCTGTCTGGGGAGAAACTAGCGCTGCCGTAGAGTGACGCTTGTTCTGGGTCTAGAGCAGTTGCTGTGGGTACTACGATGGTGTCGCCTTCCTGTAAAACAGCATCCTGGCGCAAATCTCCCTGAAGCAACAGTGCCCGCAGGTCAATTTCAAAGACCTGCTCTTCCCCTGTGCGAGTGGGTCTGCGGATCTCGATTTGGGCAATGTTAGCCATCGATTTGATGCCACCTGCCACTTGAATTGCTCGAGTCACGGTGGGGGGTCTGCCTGTCACGTTTAGCCCGCCAGGAACGCCTGCTTCTGAAGTTCTGGCAGTGCCCGTGACAGTGTAGGTGCCAGGACGAAACACTTCACCGACGATCGCAATATTGACTGCGGGGCTTTCATCTGGGGCAAAGCTGGCCGATGCTAGTCGGGAGGTTTCTAACAGGTCAATTTGCTCTGCGGTAGGCACAAAAATGGTGTCTCCGTCGCGCAGCGCAACGTCATAGCGCAAATCACCTGTTGCTAGCAGTTGGCGCAAATCTACATTAATAATCTGATCTGCACCTGATCTTTGGGGACGACGGATCTCTACTCGACCAATATCGGCAGCAAGAGTCGGACCTCCCGCCGTTTCTAACACTTGAGTCACGCTCGGAAATTGAGTCTCCTGACGTGGAATGGTGTAGGAACCGGGGCGACTGACTTCTCCTGCAATACCAATTTGCAGCGGTCGAGGAGTGAGTAATGTAACGGTGACTAGGGGTTGTCGAAGGAATGCGTTGTATGCTGCTGAAATAACATCGGCCGCCTGACCGACGGTTAATCCTTGAACTGAAACTAGCCCTGCAACTGGAAGGTTGATTGAGCCATCGACTAAAACTTCAAATTCACCGCTATATTGAGGAAGCTGAAACGTATCAATGCGGATGCGATCGCCTGCTCCCAGGGTGTAGCCTGGGTTTGCTTGAGACGGGGCGGGTGGCGCTGTATATTGCGTTGTATTCTGTGCAGGTAACTGAGCTAAAGCAGGCAGAGGGGAAGCTACGGTGCGATCGCCAATAACCCGATTAAGGGTTGTGTGGTTCGTTTGGATAGATTGGCAAGACTCGTGTAAAACATACCTCTCCCGATGTGGGCTAATAAAAGCTGCGATCGCATCTACTTTTGGCTGTGTTGCTCTAACTGTATTTGTTCTGACTAGTCCGCGGCGGTGAATGTTTCACTGAATTTGGAGCTACTGCAAACGGTGTTTTCTTTAGCACCAACCAATTGATTATTTGGACACCTTTCTAGATATTCTCCAAACTGGCTAGTAAAATCCGGATACTTCCTTAAAGTAGGAAGAGCTAATCGCCTTTTTGCAAAGAGAATTTTATTATTAAGACTAGGTAAAACTTGTTTCTAGAGAATTTTTATGGGCAGTTTTATTCAGTTATTTCCTGCCTCAAATTCCTTCTGGAATCCAGATTAAGCAAATTAAGCAATTTAAGAGCTAAGCTATCAGTTCTACTTAACCTTTGCGAATAGAAAGATATTGATTTTATACCAATTTTGATTTGAGTCTGCTCAGAACGAACTCTTGTGGAACAAGGGGCTTAGGTTTTTTGCTTTGTGAAATTCACAAAGAATTAGTATTAAGAAGACTCAGAACTTTAGAGCTGATTTATAAACTAAACCTTAAGAAGCCTGAAAGCCTGACACCGCTCAGTTTTGAGCCTGTGATCGCTTGATAAGCGCAATTTCTCAAAAGCTCTTGATCTACAGCAGTTTCAGGCGACTTAATAAATCAGCTCTTAAAACCGTCTATTTGAAATCTGACTTTAAGAGACATCATGTATTTGGAGACGTTACTAGTTAACACGGTGAGTGTTGTAACGAGTTTATTGCTTGATTTAATATAATTTTATACCTTTTCTCTAAAAAGAGGTTGCAGACAGAATAGCACCTGATTCAACTGGGTTTTCTTCCATCTGTAACCCTAACTTTTAGAATTGGTGTTACCAACACACACCTCCGACTCAAATGACGGGAATAGCTAGGCGCTAGAATAGAAGAACCGATAATTCGCACAATTCTACGTCAGTCTCTTTACACTTTCGAGGAGAACGGAGAGTAAATCTTTAATATTCAGAGACGATGATCCCTATCCGGATCTTTTCAGCTATATCAATAGAAAATTGACGCATTTTTAATAGAGAAATAGAAAACATAAAGATTGTATGAATCCGGGAAGCGGAAAACGCTTTTTACAGTCTATTTTACTAACACTTGTTCAGGGCAAGGTGGAAGTATAATTGTTTATCCTGATCCGTTATTAAATAGGTGTATTGAGAATGGAAAGCAGTTGTTCATGCTGAATAGAATTGGTAGCGAATTAAACACTTAATGTTTGCTCTTTTTGGTGTTTGCTATCTACTAAATGTGTTTTGTTTGTGCAAAACAGTTTGTTGTGCAAATCAAGGCTTAAATAGTTGATTTCGTTACTTATTCCAGATAAAGTTCTTCCACAAATTCTCCACATGAGCTTACGGCAGAAAGCAGTAAAAGGCGTAGTTTGGACAGCAATCGGAAACTGGGGCAGCCAACTTATTTCCTTTGCTGTTTTCTTTTTACTTGCTCGTTTACTCGGTCCAGAAGCTTTTGGCCTAGTTGCCTTAGCTAGTGTATTTTTTGCTTTCATGCAGGTCTTTCTAGACCAAGGCTTTGGTCAAGCACTCGTTCAACGCCAGAACCTGGAGCCGGAACACCTTGATACAGCGTTTTGGACTAATCTTGGAATTGGGATACTGCTATCTCTGGTTACTATTGTAGCCGCAGATCAAATTGCTGAGATCTTTAAAGAACCTCGTTTAGTTGCTATTGTTCGATTGATGTCTCTCAATTTTATATTTGGAGGACTCAACAGCGTTCAAGATGCAATTCTTAGCCGTGAACTCAACTTCAAAAAGTTAGCCATTCGATCGCTAATTTCAATTGCGACAGGTGGAATTGTCGGCGTAACGATGGCACTTCAAGGCTATGGAGTTTGGAGCCTGGTTGGTCAAAGCTTGTCAAATGGTTTAGCTAGCGTCATCACACTATGGACGGCTACAAATTGGCATCCAAAATTCAAGTTCTCCACTAAACATTTCAAGGAATTATTCATCTACGGTATCAATGTTGTTGGAATCAATCTGCTCAACTTCGTGAATCGCCGTTCTGATGACTTTTTAATTGGTTATTTTCTAGGTTCAGTTGCGCTAGGCTATTACAGTGTTGCCTATCGAATACTGATGATTACCAGTCAACTGATGATTGGCACAATCCAAAAGATTGCGATGCCAGTTTTCTCTCGTTTGCAGCACGATCCAGACAAATTGCGACAGGCACTCTACCAGGCCATTCAGATTACTAGCCTGTTTGCTTTCCCGGTTTTCATTGGACTGTCTATTCTCTCACCTGAACTTATCCCCATCATCTTTGGTGAACAGTGGAAACCAAGCATTCCAGTTATGCAAATCTTGAATCTAGTCGGTATTCTATATGCTGGCTTTTACTATAACGGCCCGATGATCATGGCTTTAGGTAAGCCTTCCTGGAATCTATGGCTCAATTGCCTGCAAGCAGTTGGTAACGTGATATTTTTTCTCATCGCAGTTCGCTGGGGAATTGTTGCGGTCGCTGCCTCTTATGTCATACGAGGTTATTTGATGGCTCCAATCACAGTGTGGGTCGTTAGTCGAGTTCTTCCCCTAAAACTGTTTGAATATCTTCGACAATATGCTGCCCCCTTTGCTGCAACGGGAGTGATGGTAGCTATCATCTTTGGAACAAAATCCCTTTTGGGCGAAGTAGTAAATACTACTGTTTTGTTAGTTCTCTGTATCGCAGTAGGTGCGATCGCCTACAGTGTGACCATCTTGCTGATTGCACCTCAGCTTTTACAACGGGCGATCGCCCTCTTCCGCTCTGCCTTGCCACAGTCGAAATTGAAGAAGACTTGAATCGTACCAATTTTATCTAAAGCTGCATAGAATCTAGGTGCCTGAAACCCCTGCCCATAGAGGAGACATTCTGTGCAACTTCATAAGAATTGGTAGTACCATCAACCTGTTATAAAGGAAACCAGATGAATACGTCAGGAAAGCAGAAAAAAGTTCTCATCTGTGGATTCTATGGGAACTACAACTTAGGGGATGAAGCCATGCTTTCTGGCATGATTCAGCTTCTACGAGAACAGTACCAACATCTCTCTTTTACTGTTTTCTCTAACGATGTTAAGGATACCTCTCAGCGATATGGTGTCCGTGCGATCGACCACTTAAATCGCAAGCAAAGATTACAAAGACTTCTAGCCATTGCTCAAAGCCAATACTTTATTCTGGGTGGCGGAGATCTGCTGCGCGATAGCGTTCTGTCCTCAATTGCAAAAACTTGGCTTAAGCCACTTCAGCAAGCAATTAATCTAAATTGTCGTACTGCTGTTTTAGGAATCAGCGTTGGAGAAATTTGGCGTGATGAGAGCAAGATGTTAATTCCCAAGGTTCTCAACCGAGTTGATTTAATTGCAGTACGAGACAATAATTCCAAACAGGTTCTAGAGTCACTTGGTGTTACACAAAAAATTTACGTTATGAGCGACTTGGCACTTCAAACCTTGCCGAAAGTAGCTCATGAACGAGTTCACTCGTTTGATCAACCTCCACAAGTGGGTATTTCTTTACGCCATCTAAGCCTACGTGGACAATCAGTTAACCAAGACTTATATCCCACCATTCTCAAGGAAGTAGCCGCTGTTGCAGATGCTTTAGTTGAAAAGTATGGTGCAGTGATTCACTTTTTGCCGCTTCGCACTTTTGCAGATCGTTATCACAATAATGATGATGATTATGTTAGTGCCTTAGCAGCTATGCGCTACAGCCGCTATTCTTCGCAATTCATTGTTCACCGTTACTTTGATTCTCTATCAGCTTTTAATGACGTAATTAGTACACTTGATCTTATAGTTGGAATGCGATTGCATTCACTTATTTTAGGTGCAGGCATAGGAGTTCCTGTTATTGGAGCAGAATATGATCCAAAGATTCGAGGCTTCCTAGAAGAAATCAACCAAGCCAATCGATGCTTGTCTTTAGAGGATTTTAATCAAGAGAAAATACTGACATTGGCAGAAGATATTCTCACTCATGGAGCAAAAGACCGAGTTCAATTGCAGACTGGGATGCAAAATTATTGCACACGTTTGGTAGAAACTAGGAAGGCGTTGCATCAGTTTTTAAACTAGTAAATGAGCTGACTATTTCATCAACAACTTACTACAGCCACTATGAATATCAACAACTCCGTTAAGTCGTTTTCTCAATCAAAAGTAGGTGAGAGCATTGAAACTCCTGGAATCATAGTAGCTAAGAATCTGTTAGAGGTGTTAAATAAGGCTTGACAACCTCAGGAGGTAGTACAAGTGAGTTAGAAGAAATAATTGGTGAGGTAGAGCAAATGAACTCATGGTTGATTCAGATTCATCAGATTAACTAGACTAGCCAATCGATGACAAACAAATCGATGGAGATTACTTCTGCTTAATTGACGACAATCTATTCTTATCCCAATTACACCTCAAAACATGAGATTAAATTTGTCTACTCAAGTAGAGCCATCGGTCGAAACCGATAATGCTGAAAGCAGCAAACACCCATCACCGCTAAAGGTTGTCACTGTACCGTATTACTTGAATGAAAATCCTTACCAGAAGCAACTCCATGTTCATCTGAGTGATTTGGGAATTCAAGTCTCAGGACTGGAAGGTGGCATTTATATGCCTGCCGAAGTTGAGCATATAAACCCGAACATTCTTCATTTGCACTGGCTTCAGGTTTTCTCGCGATCGCCCAATTTCATTAGATCGTTCCTAAGACTGCTCAAATTTATGGCTGGGCTACTTGTACTAAAGTGGTCTGGCGTAAAGATTGTTTGGACGGCTCACAATCTGAAAGATCATGAAAACACAAATCCTGTACTTGATCAGCTTTGTAGATCTTTTGTGATACAGCTTTCAGATGCCATCATTGCTCATGGAGAAGTCGCAAAACAGGAGATCCTGAACAATTTTAGGGTTAGCAGAGAGAACAAGATTTTTGTCATTCCACATGGGAACTACGTTGGCTATTACCCCAATGAGATCACTCAGGCAAAAGCGCGAAAGCAGCTAGAAATTAATGACTCAAAAATCGTTTTTCTCTTTCTCGGAATGATTAGACCCTACAAAGGTGTCAATGAGCTAATCGATATCTTCAAGCAGCTACACCAGGATGATGTAGAGCTGATCATTGCGGGTAAACCGCTCAACCCAAACATTGAGACAGAAATAAACCAGAAAATTCAAGGACACGCCAACATCAAATTTAAGCCCGGATTTGTTCCAAATGAGGAAATCCAGGTCTACATGAATGCTTGTGATGTGGTCGTCTTTCCATATCGCAACTTGTTGACATCGGGAGCAGCGATTCTAGCTATGTCGTTTGGCAAAGCCTGTCTTGCGCCAAAGATTGGCTGCCTGAAAGAAGTCCTGGATGATTCGGGTGCTTTTTTGTATGACCCTGATGCCCCAAATTTACTCCTTCAAACGATTAATCAGGCAATTGAGCAACGGGCAGATTTAGGAACAATGGGCGAATATAATCGTCAAGTGGTTGAGCAGTGGTCTTGGGATCGTATTGCACAGATGACAGGTGAAGTCTACCAGAAATGTCTTGAACCTTGAGAAGTTTTGACCCAGAAGAAACCGATTGATGCTGGTGAAAATCGAATCTAAGCCCACATCGTCCTTTTCAATCAATTGCAACTATGAGTCAATCGTCTAAGCCATTTGTCTCGGTAATTATTCCTGTCTTTAACGACAACGAGCGGTTAAAGATTTGCCTAAACGCTCTAGCCAAGCAAACTTACTCAGGTGATGCACATGAGATTATTGTTGTCGATAATGGCTCTACTCAGGATGTCAAAAGCGTAACTGAGCAGTTTAGCAAAGTACTTCTTGCTTATGAAAGTCGCCCTGGTTCCTACATTGCCCGCAACAAAGCGCTTTCAATAGCAAAAGGTGAGGTAATTGCATTTACAGATGCGGATTGTATTCCTGAACCCGATTGGATAGAGAAAGGCGTAGCCAACCTGCTGAGCCAACCTAACGTTGGGTTGGTTGCTGGACGCATTGATCTCTTTGCTAGAAACCCCAACAAGCCGAGTCCCGTTGAGTTGTATGAAAGCCTTGAAATGAGTTTTCCCCAAGATAAATTTATCGAGGAAAAGCAATTTGGTGCGACAGCAAATCTTTTCACTTTCAAGCAAGTGCTAGATGACGTAGGTTTTTTTGATGAGAACCTGAAGTCAGGGGGTGATCTTCAGTGGGGGCAGCGTGTTTTTGCCAGAGGATATAAGCAACTCTATGCAGATGATGCCTGCATAAAACATCCAACGCGAGATTCTTGGGAGGATTTGCGGAAGCGATCGCTTCGGATCATAGGGGGAAAGTATGACTTGATGAGAAAAACGGGTCAGTCAAATTTAACAGCGATTAAGGATCTAATCCTTTTTCTGAAGCCGCCTTTCAGAAGTTTCTTGCGGATCTGGACGGATGCAAGGCTACAAGGTCCTAAACAAAAGTTTCAGTTTACGGTTGTCATGTTGCGTCTCAGATATGTAGGAATTCAAGAGAGGTTACGACTTCAGCTAGGAGGAGGAATTTCTGACCGGGGTTAAGCCAAAATTCGGCGTTGCATAATAGTGGGAGGAATCAAGCAGGAATCGAGACATTCCAAAATCTCAAGTAGTGAAGTAACAAGCGGATTGAAGTCCTCAGCATTTCTTCCAATTTGGAATAGCACAATGTCTTACGATGTAATCGGGCTAGACAGATGTAATTTTGTTTCCCTCTTCTCTTTCCGTTCTTACGGATAGGAGTAGATTGACATTCTGGACATTGCATTAGAACTCATCCAAATTCCTCCCTTCATCACGCAATGCCGCGTTTATTAAGTTTAAAGCCATTGTAATGAGGGCAATACGAAGACTGGTTAAGACAAATGGTAAATACCAAAGCCTTGATGAATAAGGTTTAGCTTCATTCTTCATCCTTCATCCCCTTAGTGATATAGGATTTTTTTAAACACCCACTGATTGGATATCTTTCTGAATCTTTTCCAGATTAGCTAGCAGCATCCGGAGATTCCCAAGTAGAAGTATCAAGGTTTACAATTTTTTATAGAAAAAACTGATCTACCCGTTAGAAAGCTTGTTCTAGTTAAGAACGTATAAAGCTTTGCAAAAAGGGCTGACTTCTTTCAATCCCATTGAAGAAATAAGTTGGCACCCGTTTGGTAGATTATGAGAATCTATATTTATATGCGATCGTATAAACCTAACTTTAAATATATTAACAGCGAGGGAACTCGAAAGGCGGTACATGGCTTGGCTCTGGGTCTGGTTAGCTGTAAAGCAGAAGTTACAGTTTTGTGTGAAGGAGACACCGATGAAATTTCTGAAATGCCAGAAGGATACAGAATCCAACAATTTAGAAATACGCAAAAGCACAAAAAATTTAAAGTCGCAGATGGTTTTAATCCTTTTATTAAAAACTGGCTCAACCATAAAGATCTTGTTATTCTAAGCGGAATATTTCAGCCTAATATTTATTCTCTCTACTGCTTGCTAAGGAGATATGGCATTCCTTATATAGTGCTACCTCACGATCCTTATAATCCTGCCATTTTCAGTAAAAATGCACATTTGAAGTGGCCTTACTGGTACTTGATTGAGCGCTGGGTACTGAAGCACGCAACAGCCATACAGGTGTTGGATGCTCGTCATGGTAGTTTCTTACGTGACTTAAAGATAGAAACTCCTGCGATCGCAGTACCCAATGGTTTCTCTCAAAAAGATATTTATCCTGAAGACCTTTTTAACTGGAACAGCGATGATATTCCTAATCTGCTCTTCTTAGGTCGAATAGATGCCCATAATAAAGGGCTAGATTTACTATTAGATGCATTTGCTCAGGTGCTTGAAACAGTTGACGCTAGACTCACGCTTCAAGGCTCTGACAAAGGCGATAAAACCAGCTTAAAAAATAGAGCTATGCATCTCTCGCTAGCAGATAAAATTTCTTTTCTTGAACCGAACTATGATATTTCTACCCCTTTAATGATCAAGGATTATGACATTTTTTGTCTGCCCTCTCGCTTTGAAGGTTTTGGACTCTCTGCCTTAGAAGCAATGCTAGCTGCTAGAGTTTACTGGTGTCTGAGGTTGCAGGCATTGCTCCTCATGTTTATGCAAGCGGCTGTGGTGTTGTCGTAAAGCCTGAGGTATCTGCAATTCAGTCAGGATTGCTAGAATTGCTGACGCGACGCTCAGAGTGGAAAGAAATGGGTCTGAGAGGTCGCCACTACGTGCTTCAGAAGCTTTCCTGGGAAAGCATTGCCGCTAATGCACTAGAGCAGTATCAACAGCTAGTTGAGTGACGCTGAGACGGCTTACCCCTTTCAGTCTTTACTATTGTCATCCGGGCAATTTGGAGTGGTCTTATCTAAAACTTTATATTTCTCGTAAAAGCTTCTCTTCAAAAGCGTATAGTTTAGGTAAAAATACAGCAATTTATCCTGAAGATTAGTTACAAATTAGAATTAGGAACGTAGGGTGTTCAAATCAAGGTTGTCTAAACATCGTTAATTTTTTCCTAGAATGAGCCTACGGCAAAAAGCAGTTCAAGGTATCGCCTGGTCATTTATCCAGAGTTATGGCAATCAGGTCATTTCTTTACTAGTTTTTCTTCTGCTTGCGCGTCTACTAGGGCCGGAGGCATTTGGTTTAATTGCGTTAGCCAACATCTTCATTCACTTTACCCAAATCTTTCTCGATCAGGGGCTTTCAGAGGCGATCGTTCAGCGTAAAGACCTTGAACCAGAACACCTAGATAGCGCTTTTTGGACTAACATCGGTGGCGGCGCTCTATTGATGTCGATTGCTATGCTTGGCGCTCCTGTCGTGGCTCAGGTCTTTGAAGAACCTCAATTAATACCTGTGATTCGAGCGCTATCTCTCACATTGCTGATCGGTGGACTTAACGGTGTACAGCAGGCAATCCTCCGCCGCAGTCTGTCCTTCAGAATCATAGCAATCCGTGCCTTAATTGCTGCACTAACTGGTGCTGTAGTAGCTATTGTAATGGCTTTGCAGGGGATGGGAGTGTGGAGCTTAGTTGGTCTAACTCTGACAGACAGAGTAGTCGGGGCAATCATCTTATGGCGAGTTAACGACTGGCGACCTAGCTTTCGATTTTCGCTCAAACACTTCCAGGATTTGTTCAGTTTTGGCGTTAATGTGCTGGGAATTGTCATCTTAGTATTTATCAGCCGCCGGGTTGATGACTTCTTGATTGGGTATTTTTTAGGTCCAGCGACTTTGGGTTACTACAGCATCGCTTATCGGGTGTTGACCATCATGACCCAAACTCTGTGTGACCAACCGCAGAAGGTTGCAATGCCGACATTCTCAAAGCTCCAGGAGGAGCTTGACAAGTTTCAGGGCGTTTTTTACAAAACTTCTCAGATGTTGAGTTTAGTGACCTTTCCTCTTTTCTGCGGAATCGTTGTCCTAGCGCCAGAAATTGTGCGAGGTGTGTTTGGCACTCAGTGGGAACCCAGTATTCCCGTGCTGCAATGCTTGATGATAGCAGGCTGCCTACAGTCACTGTTCTACTTTTGTAGTCCTGCATTAATGGCAAAAGGTAAACCTTCTTGGAGCCTAACACTGTTTTTCTTAAATACAGTATTTAGTGTAATTGGGTTTTTGTCTGTAGTACGTTGGGGAATTGTCGCTGTTTCAATATCGCTGATCGGTGTCGCATTAGCCATGTGTCCTGTGTATCTTTGGGTACTTCATCGTCAGCTACACATCAAAGTTATCCCTTTTCTAAGCAAGTATGTCCCTGCATTGTCCGCTTCCCTCGCGATGGTTGGCATGATTGTAGTCGCAAAATATTTGTTTGGTGATGTACTCACTCCATTAGCGGCATTAGCAATTTACGGAGTCATCGGAGCTTTGACTTATATCGCTGCAACTTTCCTGGTTGCACCAAGTCTTTTCCGTCAAGTTTTTGGTTTAGCGCGATCGCTTGTTGCAAGTAGCTGATGCTCATCAATGAATCTAGAGCATCTGATTGGGTGCAGCAGCATTACCAAAACCTGCCCTCACATCTCAAGTCATAATTGCATTAAAGAGTAAGTCATGATAACACCCAGCCAAGAAGTGGAAAAGTCGCTTGATCCGCAATCCGAGCGCTCCTACAATGTCATGCTGTTTGACTTATCCGTTGGGGGGCACCATCCAGCTTACATCCAACATTTAGTTCGCTACTGGGGCAAACATCAGTTACCAGGTCAGCTTAACATCGTGGTGCTACCCAAGTTTTTAGAGCAGCATCAAGATGTTATTGAACTAGCTCACTCCTTTGGAGACAGAGGAGTTAAATTTGTCCCAATTTCATCAGCAGAAGCAGGAACTCTTAGCAACAGGGCTAGCTTCTTAAAGCGCAAGACTAGAAATTTGCAGGAGTGGAAGCTGTTTCGCAAGTATGCTGACTTGCTGAAACCTGATGAGTGTTTGTTTATGTACTTTGACACATTTCAACTGCCCACGCGATTTCTGGGGCGTAACTTGCCTTGCCCTATTTCTGGTTTATATTTTAGGGTCAGGTTTCATTATGGCGACTTTCAACCTGGAGCTTTTTCCTGGAAGGAGAGGTTCCAGCAGTGGTTAGAGCGCAACCATATTTTTGGAGTAGTGAAACACCCGCAGTTAAAGACTTTATTCTGCCTAGATCCCTTTGCGGTCAAGTATTTTGATCGCGTCAAGAAAGCATCTAAGGTTGTCTACTTACCTGACCCGGTGCAGCTTTATACAGAAAGTGAGCTTAACCCCAAAACCCTTGGAACAGAGCTAGGAGTTGATCCCGATCGGCAGATATTTCTCTTGTTTGGAGTCTTAGACGGGCGCAAAGGATTGCATGAAATTCTGGATGCTGTTTTGTTATTGCCCACAGAACTGAGTCAGAAATTATGTCTCTTGCTCGTTGGCCCAATCCGTTTCGATCATAAAGTTCGTACAAAAGAGCAGATTCAGGCAATTACTGAATCGACACCAGCGCAGGTGGTTGTTTGCGATCAGTTCATTCCTGATCGCCATGTTCAGAGCTATTTCCAAATCTCTGATGTTGTATTAGCAACTTATCAGCGCCACTTAGGAACCAGTAGTATTTTGATTCGGGCGGCAGCAGCAGGTAAACCGTCTCTCTCTACTGACTATGGCTTGATGGGCGAGTGGACTCGTCGTCACCAGTTAGGAATTACGGTTGATTCTGCAAAACCTGCGGAAGTTGCTAAAGGTATGGCTCAGTTTCTTCGGGAATCGCCACAAACGTTTTGCGATCGCGACAAAATGCAGTCCTTTGCAGCCGATAACTCCGCTGAACACTACGCCAGCGTAATTTTTCAGAATTTGTCGGCAAAGTAAGGGAGAGGAATTCACTGCGGCTTTCATTGCTCACATTCATACGAAACTGAGGTTGAGACGACTTGTACTCATTACCAGAGTTACAGGTTTCTCCCTGGGCAGTATCACCACAACTTTAAACTATGAACTGCAATCACCTGAAGATCAAGGGCGATCGCACAAATTTCTCCTGTTTGAACTTCAAACAGATGTAAAGAGATATATATTCTCCAGCCTGTTGGAATGGCAACATCAAGTGGAATTAGGAATGGTCTAGCTTTACTTAGTCCAAGTCACACTATTAGGACAAATGCAAATGAAACAATTCCTAGTATCTATAGTCATTAATAACTACAACTACGGTCGCTACTTAGGCAATGCTATAAACAGTGCGTTAGGGCAGACATATTCTAATACTGAAGTCATTGTAGTAGATGACGGTTCTACTGATCAATCACGAGAAGTGATTTCTGGCTATGGCGATCGAATTGTTGCAATCCTAAAGGAGAACGGGGGGCAGGCTTCGGCCTTAAACGCAGGTTTTGCCGCCAGTCAAGGTGAAATAATCTGTTTTCTTGATTCTGATGATGTCTTTCTTCCTAACAAAGCTTCAGAAGTTGCAAATATTTTCCAAGAAAATCCGGATATTGGCTGGTGCTTCCATCCGCTTATTTTGGACGAAGCAGAAAAGCTATGTGATTTAGGCAGCAAGTATTCCACTGCTTCACAGCAGACAAAAAGTGAATACTCAAAAATTGATTTTAGAGTAGACATCCAGAATGCTAAGCTGCCCACCTTTGTTCCTGCCACCTCTGGCTTGTGTTTCTCTAGAAACACTCTAAGTCAAATTTTTCCTATGCCAGAGTTAAAAGGAGTGACTATCAGTGATCTGTATATCAAATATTCAGCAATTTCATTAGCTAGTGGATGCGCTTTAAAGGAAGCTTTGGCTGTTCAAGGGGTACATAGCAACAATGCATATACTCGTAACAAGAACAGAGACGAATTGCGTTCCTTGTTTTCACGAATCAATACTTTCACTGCCTATTACATGAAGAAAGATTTTCCCTTTACCTCTAAGCTAACTAATAAGCTTTTTGCAAAGGGTTTAGCAACCCACCTACACTCCAGCAAAGGTGGCATTCAATTCAACGATATTAGAGACAATTATTTTGTAGAAGCTAGCTACTTAGAAGTTGTCTCAATTTGGATAAAGACATTCTTCTATTACGTGAAACTCTTTAAGAAAGAGCTTGTGTGATTTTCCAGCAATATGTCCTCCATACTCACGAAATCTCTATGAGACAGCAAAAAAGCATATCAACTCATGACCTGAAGATTGCCTGGTTGCTACCAACAGCATGGTTTTACTGGCAACCTTCTCTGAGTGAGCTTGCAAAACTATGCCCTAACACAAAGGTATTTGCTGGCTTGTTTCCGGGCTTCGCCAAAGGATTTGAAAACGCTCTGGATGTCGAGGTTGTAGGCAAACGAAAGGTCGTTGCCGTTACTAAATCTTCTACCAGCTACGGTGATAATTTCACCTACTTATCACCTAAAATTGTTCCTCGATTACTACGATACAAACCAGATGTGGTTTTCTCCAGTTCCTTCGGTATCTGGACGATTTTGGCACTGTTGTTCAAACCAATCGGGGGATGGAAAGTTGTTATCGCCTACGAAGGTAGCTCTCCTGGCGTAGATTATCGCAACTCACCGCTCCGTCTATGGCTGAGAAGAATGATGGTTTGGGCGGCAGATGCTTGCATTACCAATAGTAATGCTGGACAAAAGTATTTGATTGAAAGTTTGGCATCTCCTCAAGAACTCACGTTGGTGCAACCCTATGAGGTGCCAGATGCTCGCTCTTTGGCTGCCACTAACGAAAGCCTTGAGCTGGTTAGTCCAGAAAGTCAACTCAAGTTTTCTGAGTTAAAGCGCCCTGTATTTCTCTTTGTTGGCAGTATTGTTCCTCGCAAAGGGGTTCGGTGTTTGCTCGAAGCCTGCCGATTGCTTAAAGAGGCAGGCTTTCACTCCTTTAGCGTTTTGTTGGTAGGAGATGGCACTCAGCAATCGGAGCTACGGGACTTTACACAAAAACACCAGCTCGAAGACTGTGTAACATGGGTCGGGCGAGTAAATTACGATGATGTCGGTACTTACTTTCACCATGCGGATGTATTTGTCTTGCCAACTTTAGAAGACACTTGGGGTATGGTTGTTTTAGAAGCTATGTTGATGGGCAAAGTGGTGCTTTGCTCAACTGGTGCCGGAACTGCTGAACTAATTGTGGATGGTGAGAACGGCTACCGATTTTCACCGAATCAGCCGCAAGAGTTGGCAGCAGCAATGCAACGCCTGATTGAAGATCCCTCCCAAATTCCTGCTATGTCGCAACGATCAAAGGACATCATGGCAGCCTATAGTCCTGAGAAGGCGGGGCTTTTTCTCAGTCAAGTAGCTGCTTCTGTATTGGGAGTGGAATCAACATGAGCGAACTCCCTAAGCTGCTTATTTCTGCTTATGCCTGTCGGCCCAACATGGGTTCTGAGCCAGGAGTAGGTTGGAACATTGCCTACGAACTAGCAAAGTATTATAAGGTTTGGGTATTGACTCGGGAAAACAATCGTTCGTTTATTGAGTCTGAGTTAGCTCAAAATCCAGTTCCTAACTTGATGTTCATCTATTGTGATCCTCCGGGGGCTAAATTTTGGAACCGTAGCTCAAAAACGGTATATCTTCATTACTATCTTTGGCAAATTAGCGCCTATTTTACAGCTCGACACCTACATTCCCAAATTTCGTGGGATTTGGTTCATCATGTGACTTATGTTCGCTATTCCTCTCCCAGTTTTTTGTCACTGTTGCCTATTTCGTTTGTCTGGGGTCCGGTCGGCGGTGGTGAGATGGCACCAGAAGCATTCTGGCAGGACTTTAGCTTTCGTGCAAAGGTGTACGAAGTGCTGCGCCGATTGTCTCACCAGTTTGGTGAATTTGATCCCTTTACTCGAATGACAGCCAAACGGAGTGCCTTGGTAAGAGCGACTACAGAGGACACCGCGCAGCGTTTACAGTTGATGGGTGCTGAGCGGTTAGAACTGTTTTCTGCATTAGGGCTTTCAGCTAATGAGATGGCAACTTTGAATGCACTTCCAATGCCATCTTCTGAACCTATTCGATTCATTAGCATTGCACGGCTGCTGCATTGGAAAGGGCTGCATCTAGGGTTACGCGCTTTCGCTCAAGCAAAGTTGAGCCATGCAGAGTATTGGATTTTGGGTGAAGGTCCGGAGATCGATCGCCTGCGCGTTTTGGCTCAAGAACTAAATATTGCAGACCGGGTGACATTTCTGGGAGGGCTGCCTCGACAGGAAACCCTTGAAAAGTTGGGCAAAAGCCACATCCTGGTGCATCCTAGCTTGCACGATTCGGGGGGGTTGGTTTGCCTGGAAGCAATGGCAGCAGGTCGCCCAGTCATTTGTCTTGACTTAGGTGGGTCTTCGGTTCATGTGACTGAGCAAACAGGGTTTAAGGTCGCTGCCTTTTCTCCGGAGCAGGCTGTGTGTGATTTGGCAACGGCAATGACTCAACTGGCAACTGATTCTGAGCTTCGATTGCAGATGGGTGCAGCAGGGCAGCAGCGAGTGAGGGAACATTTCTCGTGGGAACAAAAAGCTCAAAGCCTGGTGCAGCTCTATGAAAAGATTATTAGCGCTTCATCCAAGCAAAACTTGAGTTCTGCTGTCAGCACATCAGAGGTTCATTAGACCAGAAATATGCAGACCATCGCCTCGGATTTATAGGCAAGGTGAAGGATGTCAAGCCCCAACATTGTAATTTTTAATGGACGATTGCTGCCTGCTTCAGAGACTTTTGTGCGATCGCAGGCAGAAGGATTACATCAGTTTACGCCATACTATGTCGGTGCGCGACGAGTACCGGGGCTAACGCTACCCTCTGAGCGAACACTAGTGATTAACAGTGGAAATTTACTTGGAGCCGCGCAAGAGTTTGCGTTCAAATCCTGGGGGTTTGCGCCGGGTTTTTTGGGGCGGGTGCGATCGCTCCAACCTGCACTCATTCATGCCCACTTTGGTGTTTGTGGAGCTTTGGCATTGCCCCTGGCGAGAGCATTGCAGCTTCCTTTGATCGTTACCTATCACGGCTTTGATGCCTGTATGACGGATGAGTATGCTCGCCGTGATTCAGTTAGCACAAGGGTTTACTTGCGTCGTCGAGAAGCCCTCAAAAGTGAAGCCCAATTGTTTATTGCAGTTTCTGATTTCATCAAAAGTAGACTGATTGAACAGGGATTTTCAGAACATAAAATCTACGTACACTATATTGGAGTAGACACAGAAATCTTTCAACCTGAAGCAGCTATAGCGCGGGAACCTGTTGTTCTTTTTGTAGGAAGACTTACAGAAAAGAAAGGATGTGAATACTTAATTCAGGCAATGGCTCAAGTACAGTCTTCATTAAAAGACGCAAAGTTAGTTGTTATTGGCGATGGAAATCTCAAGGATGAACTCAAGTTGTTAGCAGAGAAATCACTGCACAATTATGAATTTCTCGGTTTACAGCCTCCTGATGTTGTCAAAGTCTGGATGAATAAAGCATCAGTCTTCTGTGTTCCCAGTATTCAAGCTTCAACCGGTGATTGTGAAGGATTTGGAATCGTGTTTGCAGAAGCACAAGCAATGGGACTGCCCTGCGTCAGTTTTGCAAGTGGTGGTATCCCAGAGGCGATCGCTCATGGTGAAACAGGGTTTCTGGCCGCAGAGCGAGATTGGAAAACACTTGCTGAGTACATTTTGCAGATGCTCAAGGAGCCTACCCTCTGGCAGCGGTTTAGCGAAAATAGTCGCAAACGAGTGCTAACACACTTCAACCTAAAGCAGCAAACAAAAGCACTGGAAGACATCTACCAGACCGTTTTGGACGGCAAGCTTTAAACACCAACGAATAAGGGAGCAGTGGAATGCAGATTTTAAGTGTTCATAATGCCTATCAGATTCGTGGTGGTGAAGATGAGTCTCGCGCAGCAGAAGAGCGGCTGCTGCGCGAGAATGGGCATGAGGTGGACGTATATGAGGAAAACAACGATCGCGTTGCTAAACTCAGCTCTGCCCAACTCGCAATCAAAACTATCTGGTCTAAGGAAGCATATCAAACCGTTGAGCAACGGCTGACACAATCAGCCTATGACTTAATTCACGTTCAAAACTTCTTTCCACTCATTTCTCCCTCGATCTATTACGCGGCTAAAGCCGCAGGTGTTCCTGTTGTCCAGACTCTACGAAACTATCGACTCCTCTGCCCAAATGCTCTGTTTTTTCGGGACGGGAAAGTTTGCGAAGATTGTTTAGGGAAGTTTGTTCCCTATCCAGGAGTTTTGCACAGTTGCTATCGTGAAAATCGTGCAGCAAGTGGTGTCACGGCAGCGATGATTACAACTCACCGTCTGCTGGGCACCTGGACAAAAGCCGTTGATTTATACATCACGCTAACTGAATTTGCTCGACAAAAATTTATTGAAGGTGGGCTACCTGGCGAAAAGATTGTCGTTAAGCCTAATTTTGTTCATCCTGATCCGGGTATTGGCAGTGGCAGCGGCGGCTATGCGCTTTATGTAGGTCGGCTCTCGGTTGAGAAAGGACTGGATACTTTATTAGCTGCCTGGGAACATTTGAATGCGCCCATTCCTCTCAAAATTATTGGGGATGGACCCTTAGCTGATCAGGTGGCAGCAGCAGCAGCACGGATGCCAAAGGTAGAATGGCTGGGGCGCAGACCCATGAGTGAGGTGTATGACTTGATGGGCGAAGCGATGTTTCTCATCTTTCCGTCAAAATGGTATGAAACCTTTGGCCGTGTGGCGGTCGAAGCCTTTGCTAAAGGGACTCCGGTGATTGCTGCAAACATTGGGGCGATCGCAGAACTCGTAGATCAGCCTCGCACTGGTCTACTCTTTCAAGCAGGAAATGCACAAGACCTGGCAGCCAAAGTTGAAGCTATCTTACTAGACCCCAAAGTCCTATTTGAGATGCGACAGTCCGCCCGATCTGAATATGAGGCAAAGTACACAGCAGCAGAAAACTATCGGCGACTGATGCAAATCTACGCGATGCTTCCAACTTACGTACAGGCGTAAGCAAACACGATTGGGGTGAAAATAACATCAATGACTATTGCCGCCAAATCTAGCAAAAAATCGACGGGGTTCATTAGAAACTCTACGCTGATCTTGTTGGCATTTGCCACTGCCTTCTTTCCACGAGTGTTAGACAATGTAGGCGCTCCCTCCACGATTAATTTCGTTCACTTTGCAACCATTCCTTTAGCTACGGTTTGTGTAATCGCGACAAGTCGCAGCAAAAATCGCTATCAAGTTGCTATTTCCTGGTCGCTGCTCATCGCTCTGTTGGCGTTGTTAGGAGTGATGCTTGCCAGCGCTCTAGTGAACGGGGCAGGCATTATTAACGTTGTTTTAGATTTCATGCTGCTAGGGGAGCCTTTCGTTTTGCTGCTCGCATTAGTTAGCATCCCTATGTCTTCAGGGAGCTTCCAGCAGATCAAAAAATGGCTAATTTACTTTAATTTTACCCATATTTTATTTGCCTACTTCCAGTGCTATGTTCTACGCTTACCTGCCACTCGTATTGCAGGCGGTGATTTAGTTCAAGGTGTTTTCTATTTCAGCGGCGCTGGGCACGTGGTTGGCTCTTCTGTCGCTTTGATCTTTGGGATGTATTACTTTATCAGTGCCAAGACAACTCCTCTCTGGCTGCGTGTAACAGTGATGCTAGCTGCTTTCTGGCAGATGATAATTTCTGATGCTAAGCAAGTCATCCTGACTTTCATGGTTGCTGGGGCACTCTTAATGCTGACAAAGTTCAAAGACATTGGAAAGCTCTTTCAATATCTAGCGATCGCAATAGTTTTTGGCTATGCATTTCTCTGGTGTATGGAGAATGTGCCTGCTTTCCGTTCATTCAACACCTGGGTTAGACCAGAAATTTACGGCCCTGATGGTGAAGCAACGTTACTCAAATCTGCATCTTTAAGAATCATTCCCTCCTTTTATGAATCTCCACTAAATTGGCTATTGGGGCTAGGCCCAGGACATACCGTTGGGCGACTTGGGGGCTGGATGCTTGAAGATTATTGGTCTTTACTCTCTCCCTTTGGTGCAACCATTCATCCTGCTAGTCAAGCTGTTTGGGATGCAGTAACGGCAAGCTGGCTTGGCGATCAGTCAAGTATGTTTTCGCCGCTGTTTGGCTGGGCAGGAATCTGGGGTGATTTAGGGCTTCTTGGATTGGGTGCATACCTCTACCTGGGTTGGATCGTATGGCAAAAGCTCTGCAAGGATGACTTCTCAAAATTCCTGGTACTCAATGTTTTTGTTGTCGGTCTAATTTTTTCTCAAATGGAAGAGCCAGGATATATGCTCACTGTTGCAACTTTGATTGGACTTCAATGGCAAGAACACAGGGCAACCAGGCGATCGCCCAGTCTTCCTGTCCAACTCAAATCTGGTGTAGTGAGTCACTAAACTTCCTCAAAACACTGCACTCTATCCTAACCTGAGTGATTAGCACTATACCTGCTTCAATCGAAACGGGACACAGAAAGGAACTCTGTAGCCCGTTTTTGTACAGCATTATGCATACATCTTGGAATACATTTTGATGTGGAAGCCCTCACTCCGCCAGGCTTCCACATCAAAATGTATTAATTAGGGCAGCGTTGTACAAACAGTATTACTGAACTTGCGATCGCTTGGGCTTACGGTTAGCGACTCCCATCACGATGTAGTAATAAACAGTAAATAGTATCATTGAAAAAATTTGCCCGCCCCAGGAACCGTGCCAGAACTCAAAAGACTCTTGACCCCAATACACAGATGCCATAGTTAATAGCATGATGCGCGGGACGTTGAAGATTAAAGCCAGAACAATGGCGATCGCCATCAGTAGAATAATTTTTGAGCGGCTCAATTTAAGAAATAACCCCAATAGCAGAGTGGCTGCTGCCATTTCTAGAGCCATATTGAAGCCATTGCAGCCCCAAGCCACTGTCACCGCTCCTCCTGGCAAGGAGACGACTGTATCAGTTGCAATTGCAGGTTGACCAATTCCCCTTAGGGCTAAGCTGCCACTCCAGGCCATCAAGCGTTCAAGCACATCAGGTGGTGTAAGCAATCGCCAAACAACCCCAGCTACCTTATTTGGATGGGGGAACAGACCTAGAGTAATTAAAAAAGTAGGTAAAGGATAGAGCCTAAAGAAAGAAACTCCCCAACAACTGCACGCAATCCCAAACATAATTGCCCAGAAGATAACGGATCGGCTCCAGTTTTCTGCTGCTAGAAAAGGCAGGAGCGTTACTCCACTCAGAATTAAGACATGACCCAATAACCTGTCCTCAGGAGGAGCAATCAATTTTTGGACTTGATGGCGCTGCTTCCAAAGCTCCCATAATCCTAACCCCACTGCTATGGCCATCAGAGCGATCGCAGAACCCTTAGAAGCGGCTAGAAGGAGTCTTCCAAGCCAAAGCACAAAACAGCAGAGTCCTACCAACACACCACAAAGAACAATACGTCCGTGCCCGGTTCGAGTTCCTTCAGACACAAGGTTGAGGATGGTCTGTTTAGACTGTTTGTTGCGCTTCATCAAAGTCAACCTCAGTATTGACACACACTATATTTCTCCAAATCAATCGATTTTGACCCCAGATCACCAGGTTGCTGTAAGAGAATGAGCCTCTGGAGATCTGGTTTGCTGACAAGACTCTGTAAGGGAGTCCTAATAAATCTGTAATCGCCATAGCACAAGGCTTCGACGAAACCTGCCCCGACGATGGGTACGCCCTCTAGCACGTTTGTCAAGCAGCTAAGGGAATTCATACCAGCTTCAACACCTCACGCCGAGACATGAAGTGATTGGGTAGAAAATGCTGTGTCTACACCCTTGACTATGTATAGAATACTCTATTCAATTAAAAGCAGAAAAGAGATAAATCCTAAACATTCCAAAATCTTTATTGAATATTGAGGACTTTATATGAATGGCGCTGAAATAAGTAAAAATGCAGCACTCAGATCTGCGACTTCTTTGAGAAGTCGCAGATCTTGCCGCCTTAAGTCAGTGCCATTGGACTTTATATTAGCTTTGCGATCGCAGTGCATTAACTAGTCCAAAGTATTGAAATAATCATAAATCCTGTTGGGTATGTGCTGCGAGAAAATTCCTAATAGGTATTGCTAAACAATACCAACGTTAAAAGGTTTGAACCGTGTGATGGATAGGATCAAACTCAAACCGCTGGGAATAGTCTGTTTCACCATAGAGATTAAAGGTGACGGTAGGTTCGCTGCCCAACGGCTCAACACAGTGAATTGTGTCGGGGAGAAAGCCAATGATATCTCCAGGTACCAGGTTTTTTTCACCCACTTGCTCAATTCGATTGGGATGTTCTGAGGTGGGCGATCGCTTCCAAAACTGGTTTTTCTCCTCTCCGCCAATCACAGCCACAATTCCCCAGGTTCCGTGATTGTGGATTGGAGAAACATTTTCAGGCAACCAGGCAACCATTTGAACGGTGATTGGAAATTGATGTTCCTGATACAAAAAACGAACAGACCAGCCTGGATTGCTCGGTGGATTGGTAAACTCCATTTGCAGCCAGTAAGAACTCGTCAACAGTCGCCGCACCAAAGGTTGAATCAGCAATAGCCGCTGATAGTCGTCAGTTGTCGTTAGCAGAATATCTTCCAGGTTAGTCAAAAATCGATAGAGCCGATAAGGTTCCACGAAGGAGTCAAGGTCAGGTTGAGGCTTGCAGGCTTTGCAGATTCCCTCAGGGGTGACTATCCAATTCTGAGTATCCAGGCAATTATCCATCGTTTTAGTAGAAGTTTAAGCAAAAGAATCGTTTTTCTGTAACGATTGGATTTAGAGGATGTTTGAAAAGTCTAATTTGTAACCCAAAGGTCTGTAGGGGCGTGGCATTCGGGCAAGAATTTTCGGTCTATTTCAGGATTTACCTGCCGAATGCTACGCCCTTACGGGGACATTTGCTGCTTTTCAAACATCCTCTTAGCAATTCCAGATCGTCTATTCCAATTATCGGAGACTGAGCAATGAAAAAATGAGCTTTTCCTGAGTAAAAGGTTAATTTCTTGCGGCAATTAAAGATTGTGTCGCCGCTGTATGCCGCGCTTTGTATTCTACTCAAGCGAGAACTACTACGAGGTGCAAGTAATGAATAAAATTCTAAAAAAGATGGATTGGGTCAGGCGGATTGCGATCGCCCCCACCATCATTACCATCATCATTCTTGTAATCGCTAGCCTCAATATTCAACTGGCTTTCTCCCAGTCCATCACTCGCGATCGCTGTGAGCTAGACCCAAACTTTGTGTTTATCCCGGCGGGTGATTTTATCGCAGGCAGCGATCGCACAGAGCGGGAATATGGGTATTATCTGTCTGCTCAATCCCTTGCCAGCAACGCGGAACGAATACCTCGGGTTGCACAACAACTCCAGCTACAAGCCTGGTTCGAGCGAGAGTCGCCACGTCAGAGGCAATCGCTGCCTGCTTTTTGTATTCGCCGCAATCTCATCACAAATGCTGACTACCAGGCTTTTGTTCTGGCAACGGGGCATCGTCCACCTGGCATTTCTGAGGCAGAGTACCAGGAGCAAGGGTTTCTTGTGCATTCTTACGATGAGGTGCAAAACTATCTATGGGTAGGCAGCGATTATCCAAGTGGGACAGACCAGCACCCAGTTGTGCTGATTTCCTATCTTGATGCGATCGCCTTTGCCCAGTGGAAAGGGCAACAAGATCAAAAAACTTATCGACTTCCCACTGTCGAAGAATGGGAAAAAGCAGCCCGAGGCACAGATGGACGTTACTTTCCCTGGGGAAACCAGTGGCAAGATGAAGCAACAAATTGGGCTGGCAGTGGCATAAACGGAACGAGTGCGATCGCCACATTTCTCTTAAGTCGCAGTCTTTATGGTGTAGAGGACATGGCAGGCAACGTGTTTGAATACACTTCAACGTTGCAACGGTCGGGCATTCAAACTTTAGCTGTGATGAAAGGCTGCTCTTGGGATGACTCTCCAGGATTTTGTCGTGCAGCTTATCAACACACTCGCCCCATAAACTCTCGTCACATTTTATTTGGATTTCGTTTAATACAGGAATAGCTATACCATCGCTAAATTGTGCCTTTCGCGTCGCGAAAGGCACAATTTAACGCGTTTAACGAACTGACGAACTGACGTTAATTCAGTGTTATTCTTCTCTACTCAACTTCTCCTTAGCCATTTCTCAGGAAATTCTCAGGTTGTGGGGGGTTAATAGCGGATAAGCCCAGATTAGGTTCTGACACGATTCACTCACCCACTACCGGAGACTTGCATGAGAGTTAAATACGCTGCGGCTTTTGCTACTGCTTCAATCCTGAGCGTAGGGTTGGCAGTTGTCTTTTCCCAGTCCACGATAAACAGAGTCCAGGCCGGTCCTCAAACTGTTGCTCAATCCAATCCTTGTGCGGGTGCGAATCCTTGTGCAGGTGCTAACCCTTGTGCGGGTGCGAATCCTTGTGCGGGTGCGAATCCTTGTGCAGGTGCTAACCCTTGTGCGGGTGCTGATGCTTCTACGACCGACTCTACTGCACCTTCTGTTTACTCCGATACTAGTGGCCTAGCTATTCGAGGAACTGACCCAGTTGCTTACTTTACGGAGAGTGGACCTGTTCAAGGTAGTAGTCAATTTGAGTATGAGTGGAATGGTGCAACTTGGAGATTTGCTAGTGCCCAAAACCGCACGCGCTTTGCCAGCAACCCTGAAGCTTATGCCCCTCAGTATGGTGGCTATTGTGCTAAAGCGGTTAGCGAAGGTAATCTTGCCTCAATTGATCCCAATGCCTGGAGAATTGTAGAGGGTAAGCTCTATCTCAACTACAGTGCAGAAGTGCAGCAGCAATGGTTGCAAGATGTTCCGGGCAACATTGCCAAGGCCGATGCCAACTGGCCTGAGGTGTTAGTCGGAAATGTTGTTCATCAATAGAAATAAGAACATTACCGAATAAAGGGCGTTGCTCAATTCGGGTATGCATGGGTGTGAGTGTTGCGTTCGCGTAGTACTCGCACCCAATTTCATATTTATACTCATTTAAAGGGCGCTGTGTACAAACGCAATGAAGCAAGGGATGAGGATCAAAGCTGGTTGACCGACAAAACTCCTAGAACCATTGACACACCGTAGGTTGGGTTTCACTTTGTTCCACCTAACCCATATCACAAGATTTGTCAGTCAATCAGGGATAAAAGTTACATTTCAGAAGGCTACAACGTTAGGTTGGTTGAAAGATGGACTTTATTTTTTTAATTCTTTAGAATTTACGCTCCTGCAAAATTAAAGAATTAGAGAGGTGAAAGTAAAGTTTTTCAAGAATTTCAACAACGACCTTAAAATCTAGTTGGTAAGGATATTGATTTTTGCAGGAAACATTACGTAATGTTGAGTCATAAGCTGCTGCGGTTGATTCTTCTTGTCACCCTGGGTTTGCAAATCTTTGTTGTGGGACAGTTGAGCTATTTTTTCATCGGTAACGAGCCGCAGAGCAACGTTATCTTACTTGGTCTCTCGGCTGGAGGTTTGGCGATCGCCCTGACCTTTCTTCTTCAAATTGATCAGCGCCTCAAGCGAGAGACTGAAGGGAAAGCTGACGCGCTAAAAGAAATTAGTGCATCCAAACAGGCTGAACAAGAATTACAGCAGCATAAAACTCAAATGCGTGCGTTCTATCAAATGGTAGTCGTCCAGGGTCTGACGTTTGAGCAAAGAGTTCAGCGATTTTTGGAGTTGGGCTGTGAATGTTTCAACTTAGAGCTTGGAATTTTTGCTCAAGTTGAAGAGAGTGACTATACCGTAGTTGCTGTTCACGGCTCAGACGAATTACGTCCAGGTACAGTCTTTGACCTGAGCCAAACCTACTGTGCAGTTACCATTCACTCGGCAGAACCCGTCGGGTTTGAATTTGCACAAGAGTCAGAATGGGTGACGCATCCCTGCTACCAAGCCTTCCGTCTGGAAGCTTACTTAGCCATGCGAGTTATGGTGAATGGAAAACTATACGGTACGCTCAATTTTTCCAGCCTGACTCCACACCCTCGCGAATTTACTAAAGTCGATCAGGGTCTGATTGAGATGATGTCTCAATGGATTGGCACGGCGCTAGAACGTCATCAATCAGAAGCAGCCCTCCATCAATCACAAGCTCGTTATCGTGCAGTAGTTGAAGACCAGACAGAATTGATCTGCCGCTTTCTGTCCGATGGAACGATTCTTTTTGTTAACGAAGCTTTCTGTCGTTTTTTTGGAAGGGCGAAAGCAGAATTAATCGGTAAAAGCTATAAGCCAGTAATCTTTGAGGGCGATCGCGAAGCGGTCGTTCGGCTTATCGCGTCCATGAGTCTAGAACATCCAGTCGTCATGATTGAGAATCGAGTGCTGGTGAATGGTGAAATTCGCTGGACACAGTGGATAAACCGAATGATTTTTGACCAGCAGGGACACTTTGTTGAGTATCAGTCAGTAGGGCGAGACATCACAGAGCTTAAACAGGCTGAGGAAGTTTCACGCCAGAACGAGGAGCGCTGGCAACTCGCTATTCAGGGAAATAACGACGGCATTTGGGATCATGACCTTGTAACGAACCGTCGCTTTATCTCTCCGCGCTGTACAGAAATTTTAGGATACTTCTACGATGAGATTAGCGCATTTGACGCATGGATGAATATAGTTCATCCCGATGATGTTGAGAATATGCGTCAAGCTTTTCAAAGACACGTTGACCGGGAAACCCCTTTTTACTCCTGTGAGTATCGAATTAAGTGTAAGGATGGTAGCTACAAGTGGCTGCTGACGCGGGGTAAGGCGCTGTGGAATGAGAAGGGAGAGGCAATTCGGGCGGTGGGTTCGGTTACAGATATTAGCGATCGCAAACGAGTAGAGTGGGAATTGCAGCAGGCGAAGGAAGCCGCCGAAGCCGCCAATCGTGCTAAGAGTACATTTCTGTCCAACATGAGTCACGAGTTACGCACGCCTCTCAATGCAATTTTAGGATTTACTGAGCTTTTAAGTATGGACCCTGCTACTAGCGACGAGCAGCTAGAACAGCTAGACATCATTCTTCGCAGCGGTGAGCATCTGTTGAAGTTGATTAATGATGTGCTTGAGCTATCTAAAATTGATGCAGGTCGAATCGTGTTGCATGAAAATCAATTCGACCTGCATCAACTGTTGAATGACTTGGAGACTATGCTCAGCAGTCAGGCATCCAGTAAGCGGCTACAGCTTTACTTTGTCTGCGCCCCAAACGTGCCTCAATATGTGCGTGCAGATGAAGGTAAACTGCGTCAGATTTTAATCAATCTATTGGGTAACGCAATTAAGTTTACTGAAAAAGGGAGTGTGAGTCTACGAGTTCAGCAGGCAAATCAGCAGACAAAGACAGACTTACCCTGCACTTTATATTCTTTACTCCTGCCTGACGTTGCTGGATCTGAGCGTATTTTGGAGCGTGAAGTTGAAGGTTTCACGCTCAAAATATACCTCTATTAAGCAATACTCTCCTGCCTTTTGTCCTGAGTTTTGAGGTTCAAGACACGGGCTTAGGGATTGCTCCTACGGAGATTGGTCAGTTGTTTGAGCCTTTTGTTCAAACGTCAACCGGACAGCAGCAACATCAGGGAACGGGTCTGGGACTAGCAATCAGCAAACGGCTTGTACAGCTAATGGGTGGCCAAATTACAGTCAGCAGCGTGCCCAATCAGGGAACTGTCTTCAAATTTGAAATTCCGGTTAGCTTGATCAAACCCCACACTGAATCCACTTTCTCTGTCACTAAACGAGTGGCTAGTCTAGCACCTGGACAGCCTGCTTACCGCCTTTTAGTTGTGGAAGATCAACACGATAGCCGAAATTTAGCAGTCAAACTGCTCACTAAAGTAGGTTTTGATGTCTATGAAGCTACTGATGGTCAAGAAGCGATCGCCCTTTGGCAAAACTGGGAACCTGACCTAATTTTGATGGATATGCAAATGCCTGTGTTGAGTGGATATGAGGCAACTCAACAAATCCGAGTTTTGGAAGCAAACTGCACTGCCTCATCACCTCAACCCACAGTAATCATTGCAACGACTGCTAGTGCCTTTGAGGAGCAGCGATCGCAAATCTTACAGTCTGGCTGCAACGATGCAGTTTATAAACCATACAAAGTAGAAGAGCTTTACGCCATTATTGCTAAGTATTTGGGCGTAAGTTACCTCTATTCACATGAGTAGGGAGCCTTAGCTGCTTCCCTGTCCAGATAGCAGCGGCGACGAGGGAAATACACTTTTCAGTGTAAAATATCATGGAGTAGAGTAATCTGGGAAAAAAAGTTTGTAGCATTTACTCTATTCTGACAAAGACTTTCCTATGTTTGATTGGCAAGCTTTTGTCCTGTAATAGAAATTTGTTACACGTCCCAATCTAATCGTTTGAGCAATGCAAAGTCAATCTCCAGATGCAACTCCTTTACGGGTAGTTATTGTCAACGTCGGTGCTGTTTTGGCATTGATTGCCTTGTTTTATGGAGTGAAGCGATCGCATCTCATCCGGCTCCAAAAAGACCTGAAACAGTTTGCGGTAGAGCGAAACTATGAAGAATGTATTGCTACAGCACAGATTATCGTATCTCAGACAGTCTTGAACACAGAGCTTGAACAGATTTATCAACAGTGTCAGGCTGGGGCAACCTGGCAAAATGTTCAAACCCAAGTTCTGTCAGGGAAGTCAGGCTGGCTCTGGTCGGTAAGCATTCATCCCAATGGACGACAGTTGGTAGGCGGCACCGAAACTGGGACGGTCGAACTATGGGACTTGCAGACAGGCAAGTTAGAGCGTACCTTTTCGGGTCACTCCGATCGAGTTCTGGCAATTGCAGTGAGTCCAAATGGGCAGATCATTGCAAGTGGCAGTGGTGATGAAACAATTAAGCTGTGGAATCCAGAAGGAAAGCTGTTGCGTACCCTGACGGGGCACACTAGAGCCGTGAGAAGTCTGGTAATGAGTGCTGATGGTGAAACTCTGGTGAGTGGCGGTTGGGATAATACAGTAAGAGTTTGGAACCTCACGACAGGGCAGCTTGTTCGCACTTTAACAGATCATGAAGCGGGCGTTTACTCAATTGCCCTTAGCCCTGATGGGCAGACTCTCGCTAGCAGTAGTCATGATACTACAATCAAGCTGTGGAACCTTAACACAGGGCAACTGCTTCGTACCCTCAGCGGAAATTTACGGCAGGTAAGAGCGATCGCCATTAGCCCGGATGGAAAAATGCTGGCTAGCGGCGGCGGGGATATTAAACTGTGGAATATGGATACCGGAAAGCTAGTGCGTACCTTCTCTGGACATACAGGTTTTGTGTTGGCGATCGCCTTCAACCCAGATGGTCAAACCCTTGCTAGCAGCAGCGGCGACGTTAAACTGTGGAACTTGCAAACGGGAGAGCTAATTAATACTTTCTCTGAGCATTCCGGGGATGTCAATTCAATCACCTTTAGCTCAGATGGCAAGACTTTGATCAGCGGCAGCAAAGATGAAACGATTCAAATCTCGCGTCAATAACTCATGATGTAAGATCTTTTAGAACGCGGAATCGAAGGTTTCGCGTTCTAAAAAGTAATATTGATAGTTTAGACAGATCTGAGATCTAAAGCTCGTTTGAGTTTCTGGAGTTTATCGCGATCGCTCTTCAACTCTTTCTGAACAATCTCGTGTTTTAGGATGCGTTTTCTAACAGGAGCCTGATCTCTATCTGTTTCACTGGTAATGTGCATCATTTGATGCTTGGCAACTTGAAGGATTTTTTCAACTTGCTGTTCTTCAACCTCCAGTGCAAGGGTCAAATTTTGTACCAGCTTTTCAACCAGACGATTTTTAGCCAGTGCTTGATAGTAGCTGCGTAGATTATTCCTAATCTTTTCCGCTTCCTTTTCTCGCTCTAGATCTCTATCTTCTCGATATAGGCGAATCAGAAACCTGAACAGAAAATAGAGAGCTATAACTAGCACAACAGATGAAATGTAAGGAGAAGCCTTAAATGCATTCACAACGGGTGCTGAAATGTGCTGCATAATTTGCCGCCTGCCTGCAATTCCTAATACGCTAAAGAAGCTAAACATGAAGATGAATTGCATCCATTGACTTCTAATTTTCTTGAGCATATAAGCTATAGGAGACGCTTCTTGATAACGGCTTTCACTCAAAGGCATAGCAAAGGCTTCCTCAAAAATGGACTGGTTATCGATGGTTTGCTCAGGCTGAAAGAGTGAACGATTCAAATTAACCGAAGGAATTGAGTGAAGCGCTTCATAAGCTTTTTGTAGTAGTCCTCTTAAGCCAGTTTGAGGGCACAGACACATTTCCCACTCTTCATCAGCCCACCAGCTTAATTCAGAACGGCAAAAGTTCATCAAAGCCGTATTTGCATCAATTATTTTTTCTTCGACGGTTTCTGGTTTGAGTGGCTTGCGTTTAGCTCCTTTAGATTCAACGACTTCAATAGTAGAAAACCGTAGCTGAATATATTTTCGCCCCCGCTGTTTAACCACATGAGGCGTTAGCTGGTCTACAAATCGTCGAATCTTATAAGAAATGCTATTTTCGAGATAATCGTCCAGTAGATCAACTTTTGACTGCTTTAATTTGTCTTTAGCCCGTTTGAAAAATACTCCTTTATCATCTTGAATTTGCCTCAGAACTGCATCAGCTTTTTCTTTGCTTTGGTTTTCTCTTGACTGTTGTAGTCGTGCCTGATCTCGCTGGTTTTCTCTTACTAATTTCTTTTCATCCCAATCAAGTAACTGTTCAAGCAAATTCAACTGAGCTAAAACCTGCGTGGTCAGTCGTCTAGCAAGAATATCTTCTGGTTTGCGCTTAACCAGTGACTCCAACGTTTTGAAGAGTTTATCTGACTCTTGTTGAAGTGTCGCGTTGTATTGGTCTGTTGATGTATTGGTCTGAGAATTACGTAGTGGCAGCCAAAAGACATTGGAGGAAGAAATAGACGGGTGCCAGGCATTCAAACTAGACCAGGACAATTTGGTAGTTTCAGCAGATTGACTGGGTGGATCTGATAGATCTGCTATGACTAAAAGATTAGCAAAGCCCGTTTTGCTAATCTTTTCAAGCAATTGTCGTTCAACCTCAGTTAAAGACGCATGAGGGTTTATCACCCAGCATAGAACGTCACATTCCGTAGTCAGGGTATCCACTCGCTCACCATCAGAAGCAACAATGGGGTGGTACTCAAAGATTAGCTCTGGACTGGTTTCGGTGGGTGTAGGAGCGCCGAGAGTGATGCGATCGCCCTCCATTAAAACCTGACAGCCCTGCACCTGCTGTTCATTAACATAGGTGCCATTTCTACTCAAGTCGCAAATTTGCCAACTTGTATAGGTTTGGTGAGAATCAGCTTCACAGGGCTGTATGTTGGCATGATATCCAGAAACCAGTACATACGAATCAGGAATTGGGATCTGGCACTCCGGGTGCCGTCCGATCGCTAGCTTTTCGGTGGTAAGGGGATAGCGCTGTGACGGGGCATTCGTTTGCAGAACGAATGCTGCTGTGGGTTCTGGCTGGGCTAGCTGCATGCTCGTCAGGGGTGTAACTTGAAACTGATAAGCTGCCGACAGGTTACAAGTCCTCAAAAGGTTATACAGCGCTGTTGCTAAGTTTGAATTGTGGCTCACAATTTGCAGCGTTAATTTCCCTGCTTGGAGAGAGAGTACACTTTTTTCTAACGTTTGAGCGATCGCCTCAAAGGTTTCATGCTGCTGGCTTCTAACAGCAACAAACTGCTGAATTTCCTGAATATTTTTGACCAGTTTTTCAGATTTAACTGACATAACTCTTGTCCCATGAGTAACTAACAGGAGTAACTAAATTGATTAAGAACGCGAATCGAGGTGAGACATTTGCCAAAGTTTGATCGTTCTGTCCCAGCTTCCACTGGCTAGCGTCTGCCCATCGGGGCTAACCGCTACGGAGTAAACTTTACTGGTGTGTCCTCTGAAGGTGTGAAGTAACTCACCCGTATATAAGTTCCAGAGCTTTACCGTATTGTCTGCACTGCCGCTAACGAGCGTTCGGCTATCGGGACTGACGGCGATCGCGTGAACTTCATTGAAATGTCCAGTGAGGGTATTGATTAATTCGCCACTGTGTAAATTCCAAACTTTAACGGTGTGGTCTGCACTGCCGCTGGCTAGCGTGGCTCCATTAGGGCTGATCGCGACGGCATGAACCTCTGCGGAGTGTCCTTTCAACTGATGCAGAAGTTCTCCTGTCGGTAAGCTCCAAACCTTTACGGTATTATCTGTGCTGCCGCCAACCAGCAGCCAGCCGTCTGAACTGATGTCTAGTGAGGAAATCGGGGCTGTATGTCCTGTGAGGTCGTTTAACAGTTCGCCCGTTTGTAAGTTCCAAATTTTAATCGTGTTGTCTTCGCTGCTGCTCACTAAGGTTTGTCCATCTGGACTCATGGCAATCGCTGAAATTGTCCAGGTGTGACCTCTTAGCGTGTGTAGCAGTTCTCCAGTTTCAAGATTCCATACTTTAATGGTGTTGCCCATACTGCTGCTAGCCAAGAGTTGCCCATCAGCACTGGTGGCGATCGCTGGACTTTCTCCCGATCCGTCTGTCAAAGTTTGAATCGGTTGTTCTAAGACAACATCCCAAACTTTGATGGTTTTGTCTGTACTGGCGCTGGTAAGGGTTTCTCCATCTGCGTTGAAGGCGATCGCCGTAACCATTGAAGAGTGACCTGTAAGCGTTGAAATCAATCGTTCATCTCGCTGTTCACTAAACTCAGTAAATTGTGAGTTACGAGAAGAGTCTGAACCCGCCAGAAACCCAACAAAAATAGTTGTCCCAATTAGCATCAGCCCAATTCCAGCAAGTCGAGATATCATTTTGGGCTTGAGCAACCCCTTAAGGTCACACAATCGCTGATAAATTTTGACTTGCGGTGTTTGATCAGGTTCCAATGGGCGAGTGGATGTCAGCAGTTGTTCGGTTTCTCGCTGCCGTCGATTCGTTTTGGATGTTTCGTCAGATGGAAACAGATCCGGTAGAGGTCGCGAAACAGAAGGTTCTGCCTGGGGGGTAGTAGGTTTTACCTGAGTTGGGGTATAGCTAGAAGCATCTGCTGACGGCAGCGCAGGAGCAGGGGAAGTAATCTTTGGTGTAGACACAGTATGGGCTAGAGCAGCATGATCAAGTTGCTCTAAATCGTGTATGACTGCTGCTGCGGTTTGGTAGCGGTCTTTCCAACTGTAGCGGGTCATAGTAGTCAGGATGGCTGCTAGTTCAGGGCTAACTTGTGTTTGCTGGGTCCAAAGTACTTCGGTAACACGCAGGTTTTCTTCAAAGCTACGAGGGTGAAGCCCTGTCAATGCCTGAATGCAAATCATGCCCAGAGCATAGATATCACTATTGAGGCAAGGTCTACCCCGAATTTGCTCTATTGGGGTGTATCCTGCACTGTTAATTGCAACCGTCACATCACTTTGTTGAGATACGATATCTCCCGTAGATGATTTCCCCAGTGCAGTTTGAATCTGTTTGACTGCGCCAAAGTCAATCAAGACGAGCCGATTATCGAGTTGGCGACGGATGATGTTTTCTGGCTTAATATCTCGGTGAATGATGCCATGATCATGTACGAACGCCAAAATGCTCAAAACTTCCTTGAGAAGCTGAATGACTTGGGACTCAGACCAGCGATCGCCCTTCTCCTGATCTGATGTAGCAGATTCAAAAGAAGCATCCCTAGCCGCTAATTCCAGGCTGAGTGGATGTCCTTCAATAAACTCCTGCACCAAGTAGAACTCTCGATCTTTCTCAAAGTGTGCCAGCAGTCGCGGAATCTGATCATGATGTCCCAGTTTTTCTAGCGTTTCTGCCTCGTTGCTAAATAAACGTCTGATATCATTCAAACTATCAAGCTCGGCTATTGCCAATGATTTGAGACGTTTGACCACACATTTAGGATGACCAGGGCGGCGAGTGTCCTGAGCGATGTAAGTTTCTCCAAAGCCGCCACTGCCGAGTTTGTCAATCACCTGATATCGTCCGTCTAACAGTTCGTTGAGTGCAGACGACTGTACTGATGGTAGACCTTCGGAAGTATCAAGACTGGTAGGCATAAAATAATATTCCCCATACAGTTCTCTATTTACTTCTCGGTTGAGAACACTGTGTTTTATGCAAACCAAACAGTAATTTGCAAAGACTGTTCAGATCTGCGACTTCTCAGAGAAGTCGCAGATCTTAGACTCTAAGCCTCACAAATTAAATATGTAGTTTTGTAATGTTTTGCAGAATCCTGGTGTTTGGGTGACTGAGAAGCTAATAGAAGGTTGGGCGATCGCCTTTCAACATTCCATCCTTCGTTTTATAAAACTTGCTTCAGAAGAAGTTAGGGAAGTGTTGAGCTAGGAGCTTTGTAGGAGATGAGTTATGAAATCTTCTCTCGTTTTGACCGCAGTAACAGTCGTATTTTTCCAACTCTTTTGGTTAATTCCATTTCTGTCAGGAGTTTGGGGACTCTGGTATGGGTGGCGAATGATGTCTGACCCAAGCTTTGCTCATACAGAGGCGGATATGTGGCTGCGTTCCCAGGAAATTGCTGAAGTCTCAACAACTCATTGGAATAAGCCACGATTTGTCGATGCACTGTGTCATATCACAGTCGGACCCGTAGGAGTCGCAATGGGAATGTGGCTATTCCTGCAACAGATCGGTTGGAAAAAGTGATTCGTTTACAGAAATACAAGAGGCTGCTATGTCAGATATCACCGACTTAATTGATCAGAACATTGAGAAAATGAGGGAACTTTCGCAGGAGGGCGATCGCGCCCTTGAGGAAGTGAATGAACTGGAAGAGTTAATCGACACGCTGAGCGAAAACTTAGCATCTAAAGAACAGGAGACACTCTCCGGTTTTGAAACGCTCAGTCAACGCCTGGAAACGCTAGAACAACAGTTGTCAACTGAAATTCAAATGGCAAAAGATAGCCTCAGCCCGATTCAAGAAGCCGCTCAGGGAATTGAAACTCAACTCACTGGATTTGCTGAAATGATTCGCGGTCAGCTTAGTGAACTGCAAAGCAGCGCTGAGGAAATGATGAGTGAAATCGAAGCGAAGGCGACTGAAATTCAGCAAAATTTAGATACGATGACCACTCAGGCAGAGGAATTTGGCTCTGAAGTAGACACGCTGGAAGATGAAGCGGTCGCAGAGATTGACGGCATGAAAGAATCGGTCGTGTCCGTTCGCAGTGAGTTTACCCAAAGTCAAACCCAACTCACCGATGGGTTTACCGCTTTGATGGAACTGATTGGTGAAAAACTAGAAACCCTGCAAGCAGATTTTGAGCATTTGATTGAAACCAGTAACACTGAACTAGGTGAACTGGATGTGGCTCTGGAAACGTCTGCCAGTGATGCGTTCACAACTATCCAAGAAAAGTTCAATGAGATTGGTGAAGGAATCACTACTTCGGCCCAAGAGTTGGTAGAAGCGGTTGCAGCAGTCGGGGAAGAGGCAGTGACGGATTGTGAAGAAATGAGCGATCGCTTTGGCGACATTATCGACAAATGCGGTGATGTAGTGGCGATTATTCAAGAGATGATGCCAACTCTCGAAAACGTAGAGGAAACGCTTGGGCAGGGATGAGGAATGAGGGATGAAGGATGAGGGATGAAACCTACCTCGTTCCAATGCTCTGCGTTGGAATGCCCAATGGAGGCTCTGCCTCCTCAAACTAGCGGCAGAGCCGCTTGGATAGGATTCCCAGGCGGAGCCTGGGAACCAGATTAAAAAACTTTTACTCGTTGTTAAACGGAGAAACTCATCATGGCTGAAGTGGTTGAACTCAATACTAATGTTGAAGAAACTTCAGATGCGCTAGAACGATTGCTCACGACTCTGGAGCAGGCGTGTGGAGACTTTCGAGAGCTAGCGACGGAACTGGAGACTGAGACGGAAGAATTGCGTCAAGGCGATGAACTGGACAGTCAGCTAGAAGCGCTGGAGCAAAGTTTATCTGATGCAGATAGTCAACTGGAAACAGCAGAAACAGAACTCACGTCCGCTTTAGATGAGTTGGAAGGGGCGATCGCCGACATCTCCACCGAACTCGAAGAAGCAAACAGCACCATCACCGAGATGCAAGGAGAATTTGGAGAACTCACTACTGCAATCACTGAATTTGAGACAGAACTGACCGAAGCTCAACAGGCACTAGGCACGCTTGAAGGGGCAGTGACCCAGCTTGAAGATGGCTTAACAGAAGCAATTCAAACCACCCAGGAAGCCTTTGAAACCCTGGAGCAAACCATCACTGAAACCGAAGCCCAGGTAGATACTTTCTCTGAAATTGAAACTGATATTGATGAACTCGTCAGTGAACTGCAAGGCGCTCATCGAGAGACAATTGAAACTAACTTTGACGAACTCAGTGAGGAGTTAAGAAGCACTCATTCTGAGGCAATCACCACTGCCAGTGATGATTGTGAAACCAGGCTCACAGAGCTATTTGAAACCTTTAGCACCGACGTGAGTGAAACCGTTGACCAGTACGAACAAGATGTCACCGAGGTAATTTCAGGACTTGCGGACGAGTGTGAAAACACTCATAAGGCAGCAGTCGGTGAAGCAGTGGAAGAAGTCACAGGTGGAGCCGTTGAAGAAATTGAAGGTGAAGCGGAAGAAACCAAAGGCGAAATGGAAGAAGCCCTATCTGTAATGAGTGAACTTGACCCACTGACTCAAGAAGTCGTTACCGCTGCAAATGTGATGGTTGCTGCTAACACAATGGTCGAAGAAATGCTGGCTTAAGTACATCAAGTTATAGGGTGTATTAGGCAAAGCTGTAACATACCACCCTAGAAGGCTTGGGTGCGTTACGCTACCGCTAACACATCCGCACCGAATGCAAAACCAACGAAGCAAAAACACAAGTACATAAGGGGAATGAAAACTGTGAGCGTACAAAATTTAATTAGCCGCATCGAAACAGCTAGAAGTAATCTTCAAGGAGCAAAAACTCAGTTGTTTAGTTCAAGGGCAATAAATCCTGCAAACATCACTAGCCTTCAAAATCCAGGAACTACGGAACCTTGTACTCCAGAACCTAAACCAGGTAGGGGAGAAGCAATACTGAAGGGGGCTTTGGCCGGTGCAGGGACAGGGGCTGTGGTTGGTGTAGGGGCTGGAGTAGCAATAGGTGTTGCTCCAGCAGCCACTGGAGTTGGTGCTGTAGCAACACCTATAACCGTCCCTCAAGGTATAGTTGCAGGTGGAATTATTGGAGCAGGTATAGGGGCTGGAGTAGGAGCAGTTGGCGGCTTACTATACTACGAGATAGATGCTATACCCGATGAGGGATGCCCTACGTTGCCACCCACACTGTAATAAACTACTAGTGCAAGTCTGGTTAGTTTTCTCTTGCAGTAAACCTTTTTAATAGAAAGCTAGTAGAGCGGGCATTGCCTACTCTACAATCAAAATTCTGCCTCAGAGCGTGAGTTGTTGAGTTCAGAATATGACGGTTTAGCCTCAGAACCCAAAGTTTCACCTTTGGAAATCAAAATTTCTCCTCCAGAACAGAAAATTTATCCTTCGGAGCAGAAAACTTTGGGATCAAAGCAGTAAATTTCTCCTGCGGAAGTCAAAATTTCTCCTTCAAAGGCTGAAACTTTGGGTTCAGAGTAGTAAATTTTGAGGCCGGAATAGCAAATTTCAGGTTCAGAAGCTCAATGGTTGCGATCACCACTCAAAAATTTCTTCTCTAAACAGCAACGATTGAGTTCAAAATGCCATCGTTCGGGTTTCCAAGCTTGAACCTTGAAAGTTTCTAAGTCCAGCATTTCTCACAATTCATTAGAGGTAATTACCATGAGTGAAGCAACCAGTTCTTTGGAACAGTTAGCAACGGATTTACCTGAAAAACTGAGGCTTCTCACCGAGGAAGCAAGTGCAGTTCAGGATGAAATTAATACGTTTGAAGAAAGTTTGAGTGGAATGCAGGAGGAGTTTAGCGGACTAATCGATCAAATTGAAACCAGTTTGGATGAGTTGCAATCGGAAGTAACAGAGCATCAGACCGAACTGACCGAAAGTATCTCGGATTTGGGCAGTGAGTTTGAGACTTTGCAAAGTGAAGTGATGAGCGATCGCACCGAACTTGAAACCGAGCTACAAGAAGCCCAGACTAAGCTCACCGAACTCAACACCAGTTTAGAGGAAGGCTTGTCATCCCTCTCAACGGCGGGTGAAACGGCTCTCAATACGTT